>CAYQKW010000018.1:0-34252 GCA_964418245.1 uncultured Oscillospiraceae bacterium | reverse complement strand
TAGCTCAATTGGCAGAGCAGCTGATTTGTAATCAGCAGGTTGTAGGTTCGAGTCCCATTACCAGCTCCATATGGGAGATTTCCCGAGTGGCCAAAGGGGGCAGACTGTAAATCTGTTGCTTATAGCTTCGGTGGTCCGAATCCACCATCTCCCACCAAAACAGTGACTATTATTGCAATAGTCACTGTTTTTGCATATTAATAAATATTTGTGCGTTGCCGCAAGAGGTGTTTTATCCGGCATTATTCACAGCCTGTTCACGTCGCGGTACATTCATTCAAACAATTATGCATAACCAATCGGTAATAATAAGAGATATTGCAGAGTTGAAGAAAGGCACAAAAGACGAGGAATTGGCTGTTGAATTTTATGATTATTTCTACACGGATAAATGGTTTTGAAAATGATGATATTCCAAAAAATAACGGTGCATTGGCAAGAAAATAAAAAAGTGTGAAGTATATTTTGACGGTTTGTATAATTTTTTTTGTTTTTATATTGACAATCGGGAATATTAGATATATAATTAATATATATAATTTTTGGGAGGAATTATTTTATGATATGTAAAAAATGCGGATTGGAAATATCCGACGATGTAAAAGTGTGTCCGGAATGCGGAGAAATTGTTGAAAACGAACCTCTTGACATTGCGGAAGAAAATGTTTTTGAAGATAGCGGCGAACAGGCCGATTATATCGAGCAGACAGATTTTGCCGAAGAGGTTGACGAAACAACCGGCGAGCAGTTTGATGCGGTTGAAGTTGACGGCGAAAATTACGAAGAAAATTACAGTGAAGATTATGAAGAACTGTCCGACCCGGCGGATGTTCCGGAAGAGGAAACAAAAAAATTCGGCATTGGCAAAGCGATTGCGACAGCGGCAGTGCTTGTTATTGTTGCTTTTGCGGTTTTTGCCGGTTATACCGAGATATTCAAACAACCGGATGACTTTGCACCTTTCATATATCTCAAAGAAACCGAGAATGGAAAAAACGTGTGTGTGAACGATTATACCGGAAAAGAGTTCACGCTTATAAAGAATTTTGACGACGGAAATTCTTTCAGCATGAACAACAATTTTGTAACGGGCGGAAAAAATATATTCTATATAGATAACGGAACGCTCAAAACATATACAATAGGCAAAACCGAAGCAAGCGATATATCAAAAGATGTGCTTTCTTCTTCCGTTGTTTTGTCGGCAGACGACAAAACCGTGCTTTTTGTGAAGAAAGACAAAGACGACAAAAATGTTCTGTGCGGTTATAACGGCAAAAAAGTTACCGAAATAACCAAACTTGAAAAAATCAAATACGCAACGGGCGGTTCTCCGTGCTACGGATTTCTTAAAGGAACCGACAAGGTGTGGTATGTTAAACTTAAAGACGACACAAAAGCCGGCGAACTGATTGTCGACGGTAAAAGCATAGCAAAAAAAGTATGCGGTGTGGAATATATATCATCCGATGCAAAACATATTGTATACAAAACCGCCGACGGCGATGAAAATCAGCTTAACATAATTGAAAACGGCGGCAAAGCAACTCTGCTTGCCAAGGGCGATGCCGCGGATAAACCCGTATATTACGTTGAAACACCGGCAAAAGGCATAATATATATGTCTGATATAAAAGAATCCGAAGACGGCGAAAACATATCGTCCATGTCTTCGGGAACGCTGTATTTTAAAGAATTTGGCAAAAAATCGAAAGCAATAGATACCGAAGTGAGTGTGTATGCCATGGCAAAAGAAATTACGGAACGTACAAACTCTTCGTATGACGACGGTGCGCTTGCCGGCGGAAACGACCTTTTGATATATATGCAGAAAAGTGAAATTCTTATGGCGAACGGCGGAACAAACCTTGCACTTCCCAAAGGATTTTCGTACAACACGGCAAGCCCGGCATTTTCACAAGACGGCAGCCGCATTGTGTATACCGATTCAAACGAAGCACTTGTTTTCTGTGACCTGAAAAACGGAAAGTGGAGCGAACCGGTTACGATTGCAAAAAAAGGTGTGGTAGCCGCCGCGAACAATAATGCGGATATGATTGCATATATTGTGACAAGCGGAGAGGGCAGTGATTCAAAAAATGCGTTAAACCTTTATGCGACAGCCAAAAAAGAAACGTTCAAACTCACCGATAATACAGTAAGTACACCGTATTTCGGCAAAGACGGAAAAACGCTTTATTATACCGATAACCTTGATTCCGAAAAAGGAAGTGCGGCTCTCAATTGCAGTGACGGCGGCGCAAAGGGCGTTGTTGTGGATAAAGAAATAAACGGATTCACGTCAGGCTCGGCACACGACCCGATAGCGTTCAAGCTTGTTTCGGAAACCGAAGAAAAACTTGATATTTATACGGTTAAAGACGGAAAGCTGTTTGAAATCGCCAAAAATGTCGTGAGCGTATTTTATTATTGATACGCAGTTGAACAGCGTATAATCAAAAAAATTCAACATATGAAAATATCGGGCGAAAAGTATTCGCCCGATATTTTTGCGTCACAAACTTAATGAACGGCAATTCCGTACAGAGGAGTGTGGGGTATATTCCGTCATTTCAATTTCTTTTGTCTGCCCGAATTGTCGATTGTGTAATTTTTTTTATAAATCAGCTCCGAAACGGTTACAAATTTGAATCCTTGTTTTTTGAGTGCCGGCAAAATTGTTTTAAGAGCGTCGGGAGTATTTTTTGCACCGTTGTGAAACAGAACAATGCTTCCGTTTTTTGTTTTGCCCACAACGCGCCGATGTATTTCTTCCGCGGAAATGTCTTTCCAGTCAAGGCTGTCGACGTCCCATTGAACAGCGGTATATCCGGCATTTTTTGCATATTTTATAACATTGTCGTTATATTCGCCGTAGGGCGGACGAAACAGCTTTTTGCTTTCGCCCACGGTATCGCCGATTTTCTTTTCGCACCCGTCCAATTCCTCTTTAACCTGCTCTTCTGTCAGCCCCGACATATGCGCATGAGAATCGGAATGATTTAAAATCTCGTGACCGTTATCGTGAAATTTTTTTACGGAATCGGGAAAACGTTTTATAAATCCGCCGACCGCAAAAAAGCTTGCTTTTGCATTGTTTTCTTTTAATATGCTTATTATTTCGTCGGTATCGTTATCGCCCCAGGCGGCGTCAAAAGTCAATGCGATTTCTTTTTTTTCGGTATCGACGCAATAAATCGGTATTTCTTTCGGCGTCACCGATGCCGTAACCGCGCCGCAAGCACCTTTTACGGCGGCAAATGCCGTTATTGCCGCAAAAACCGCGGCGGCATATATAAACATTGTTTTTCTTGTAAATACAAATACTCTCATTTTTCCCTCCGCAAACTGTTTTTATATATATTTATTCGGAGAAAAACACAAATATTCGTGATTCACAAAATAATAACACGGTCGACGTCTTCTTTTCGGCAAAGCGTATATACGCATTTTTTGCCGCATTTTTCTCTATCGAGAAAGAATATGTTTTTATGCGAATTTCGCATAACGGTTTTTCTCACCGTTGTTTGGCAAATGTCGTTGTCGCTTATAACGCCGTCATCGGATATTGCCGCTGCGGAAAAAAACGCGGTATCAACGTTAATATCACGCAGAAATTCTTCGGCAAGACTGCCCACACAGCACATATCGGCTTCGTAGTATATACCGCCGCTTATGATACACGGAAGGTGATATTCCGCCGCCGCAATAAGGGTTTGAACAGAATTTGTAACAAGCTTTATATCTTTATATTCCGCAAGTGCCGGAATGATGTATAAACACGTTGAAGAACTGTCTATAAACACGGTCATAGAATCCGCAAGATATTTTTTTGCGTTTTCGATTATTGTCTTTTTTTCTTTTAAATGAGTGAATTTTCTCACATCAACCGGAAGTGCGTTTTCGTGCATATAAACAGCTCCGCCGTTGTATCTTTGCAAATAACCGCAGATTTCCAGTTCTTTAAGGTCGCGCCGCACTGTCATTTCGCTCACATAAAAATGTTCCGCAAGCTTTTTCACCGACATTCGCCCGTGTTTTTTCAAAAGCTTTAAAAGTTCGTTTTGTCTGTCGTTGAGTATCAAATTTTCTGCCCCCACTTTTTGTTAATATTATCGGCAAAATGTTCGTTTTCAAACATATCGAACATCTATTGACATTTTCGCATTTATATTGTATCATATATTCATGGATATTGCAATAGAAAATTTATAAAAAACGGGGGATTTAAAATGATTGAGTTTTTAGAGAACATAACATTGTATGAATTTGTGATGCAAGGCGTGGGGATACTTGGTATACTTGCGGCGGTTCTGGCGTTTCAGTGCAAAAACCACAAGCCGCTCACAATTTTGCGCACGGCAAACGAAATGCTTTTTGCGGTTCAATATTTCATGCTGGGGGCATACACCGGTATGGCAATGAACCTTGTTGGCAGTTTGAGAAATCTTGTGTTTGTAAAAATGGTAGAAAACAACAAAAACACAAAAAAAGCCTGTTTTGCGTTCAGTACATTGTTTTTGATTTTTGTTGCGTTTACATGGGAAGGGTCAAAAAGCATACTAATTGGTATTGCAAAAGTTGTTTCAACCTTTGCATACGGAAACAAAAACACATCTTTTGTGCGTATTTTTATATTAATGACAAGCCTTTCGTGGTTTGTGTATAATTTTCTTGTCAAATCATATGCCGGCTGTGTATGCGAATCCTTTACCATAATTTCAATAATATCCGGAATTATACGGATTGACATTTTGAATAAGAATAAATCGGCGGTATAAACATACAAAAATTTGTGTGCGGCAATCCGGCAACTTCGGATATGTGAAATACCGAAATGCATATGAAATATAGAATATTTTTTAATAAAATCGGTTAAATTTTATAAATCTTCTTTACATCGGCTTTAAAATCTGTTATAATAATATATGTAAAAATGTAACTGAAAACAAAATGTCCGCACCGGCAGATATGTCGGGGTTATATATGCGGACGGAAAGGTTATGGCGATATGGGTTTGTTACAGCAGATAAACAGTCCGGAAGACTTGAAAAAACTGAACATATCTCAATTGGAGGAATATGCCGAAGAAGTGCGGCGTTTCCTTATATCAAACGTATCCAAAACGGGCGGTCATCTTGCATCAAACCTTGGTATCACAGAACTTACCGTTGCCATACATTATGTATTTGATTCTCCGCGTGATAAAATAATATGGGACGTGGGTCATCAGTCGTATGTGCATAAAATCATAACCGGCAGACGCGATAAATTTGAATCGCTCCGAAAATACAGCGGATTATCCGGATTCCCGAAAACTTCGGAAAGCGAACACGATGTGTTTAACACCGGTCACAGCAGTACGTCTGTATCGGCGGCGCTCGGTATGCTGCGGGCAATGCGGCTTGACGGGAACCAAAACCGCGTTGTGGCGGTTATCGGCGACGGTGCAATGACGGGCGGCATGGTTTATGAGGCAATGTGCGATGCCGGTCAAGAAGAAGATACCGGGCTTATTGTTATTTTAAACGATAACGAAATGTCAATAAGTGCCAATGTCGGCGGCATCGCAAGCCATTTGAGCGATTTGCGGTCAACGGCAAAATATAACACGTTGAAAAATACGCTGTCGGATAAGCTGAAAACATATCCGACAGTGCGTAACGTTATGAAAAAAATAAAAAATTCAATAAAACACAGTGTAATACCAAATTCCATATTTGAGCAAATCGGATTTAAATATTTTGGTCCTTACGACGGTCATGACATAGAGAAACTCGTAAAAGCACTGCGGCAGATAAAAACATTGCAGAGTAATGTGGTTATTCACGTTATCACACAAAAAGGCAAAGGATATTTGCCGGCAGAGGAAAATCCGGGGAAATATCACGGGGTCGGTAACTTCAGTGTCAGCGATGGGGTTATAGAACCGATGGAACAAGATTATTCGGCGGTTTTCGGTGAAAAATTGCTGAATATGGCACGCGAAAATCACAAAATTGCGGCAATAACGGCGGCTATGCCCGAAAGCACCGGGTTGGGTGCGTTTGCACTTGAATTTCCAAACCGCTTTTTTGATGTCGGAATCGCCGAGCAACACGCCGTCACAATGGCGGGCGGATTGGCAAAACAAGGATATGTGCCTGTTTTTGCCGTGTATTCAAGCTTTTTGCAAAGGGCGTATGACCAGATTTTGCACGACATAGCGTTACAGAGACTGCACGTTGTTTTTGCGGTTGACAGAGCGGGGCTGACGTGCGGTGACGGGGAAACTCACCACGGACTGTATGATATATCGTTTCTGCATAATATGCCGGGTATTACGGTGCTTGCGCCGTCGGGCTTCGGTGAACTTGAAAAAATGCTTGATTATGCCGTGAACAAATGCTACGGACCTGTTGCAATACGCTATCCGCGCGGAAGAAAACAAGCGGATATAACACACAAAACCGATATAGAACGCGGAGCGGAATGCGTTGCCGACGGAACGGATGTCACGATTTATGCACTCGGAAGCACATTGAAAGACGCAATTGAGGTGCGCGGATTGCTTTGCAAACAAAACATAAGTGCGCGAATAATCGATTTGAGGTTTGCGGCACCGTTGGACTATGATTATATAGAACAAAACAAAAACAGCTTGAACGTTGTTATGGAAGATGGCGTTTCGGTTCTGGGCGGAAAAATCGGAAACGTTCTTGCGAGCTATGTTATAAACTTTGCATATCCGAATGCCCCCGTTCCGCACGGCGACGAAGAAAATCTGAAAAAAAAATTCGGGCTTTTGCCGCGGCAAATGTCAGAAAGAATTGCGGCGGAATTAAAAATGATGCGTAATGCCGAAACAACGGCAGACACCCCTGTCTGCCCGTAAAATCACGGCACAAATCTGCGGCAAACGGCATTAAGAATATCGAAAAGGGGTAAAAATATGAGTAAAACAAGACTTGATGTGTATCTTACGGAAAACGGACTGGCAACATCAAGAGAAATCGCAAAGGCATATATCATGGAGGGCAGTGTATATATAAACAATCAAAAAGCCGATAAAGCCGGGACTTTTGTTCCCGATGGCGCAACGGTTGAACTTCGCGGCAAAAAAATGCCATATGTGAGCCGCGGCGGCTATAAACTTGAAAAAGCGATAACGGAATTTGATATAGACTTGACCGGATTTGTGTGCATGGACGTGGGCGCCTCTACGGGCGGATTTACCGACTGTATGCTCCTGAACGGTGCGGATAAGGTATACAGCGTTGATGTGGGATACGGTCAGCTTGCATGGAAACTGCGCTGTGACGAACGTGTTGTTAATTTAGAGAGAACGAATGCAAGATATTTAACCGAAGAACAAATAACCGACAAATTGGATTTTGTTTCGGTGGATGCGTCTTTCATATCACTGAAACTGCTGATTCCGGTTATAAAAGAATTTTTGAAAGCAGCCGGGCATATTATGTGTCTCATAAAACCGCAGTTTGAAGCCGGCAGAGAAAAGGTCGGCAAAAAAGGCGTTGTGCGTGACAAAAACGTGCATACCGAAGTGATACGGTCAATATATGACTTCACACTCGAACAGGGGCTTTATCCCGAAAAACTTTCGTTTTCGCCGATAAAAGGTCCCGAGGGAAATATTGAATATCTGATATACATTTCAAAAGCCGAAACCAAAGTTTTTGATGAAGAATTGATTTATAAAACCGTTGAAAATTCGCACGAAAGTCTGGATGGTAAAAATGAAAACCCATAAACTTACGCTGTCGGCGGCTATGTGCGCCGCGGCGGCGGTGCTCATGATAATCGGTACTTATGTGAAAACCGGAACACTTACGCTTTATGCGGCACTTTCGGTGATGATTATGATAATCCGTACCGAAACGGGTGCAAAATATGCACTTATGTCATATTTTGTTATTGGTGTACTTGCGGCAATCCTGCCTGTCGAAAGCAAAATTATGTTGTCGTTTGTGTGCGTTTTTGGCATATATCCGATACTTAAAGCGGAAGCGGAAAAACAAAAAATACTTTTTCAATGGGCGATAAAGTTTGCCGGGTTCAATTTATGCTTTGCCGTGCTGTATTTTCTGCTGAAACAGCTTGTCGGGGATTTTGAATTTAACCCCATACTTATAATATTTGCGGTAAATGCCGCATTTGTTGCATATGATATACTTTTAAGCTGTGCGTATACTTTTTACATGAAAAATATACGGCATTTGCTGATAAAATAAGAAAAGAGAGGTAATGACCAATGTACTGGGACGAAAAAAACGAATGCATGACGCCGGAGGAACTTCGCGACATTCAAAGCAAAAGACTTGTTGAAACCGTTAAAAATATGTATGAACACACTCCGTATTACAGAGCAAAAATGGATGCCGCCGGGGTTACACCGGAGGATATTAAGTCTGTTGACGATTTATATAAACTTCCATTTACCTACAAAACCGATTTGAGAGACAACTATCCGTTCGGAACGTTCGCACTGCCGATGAGTGATGTTGTGAGAATACACGCGTCAAGCGGTACAACCGGCAAACAAACCATTGTCGGATATACAAAAGATGACCTTGAAATGTGGTCAGACTGCGTTGCAAGAGGGCTTATAAGTGTGGGTGTCACAAAAGAAGATATTGTGCATATATCCTATGGTTACGGGCTTTTCACCGGGGGACTCGGGCTTCACAGCGGTGTTGAAAAAATCGGTGCAACCGTTGTTCCGGCATCGACGGGAAATACCGCACGTCAAATTCGTTTACTGCACGATTTCAAAACAACGGTAATCTGCTGTACCCCGTCATACGCACTGTATATTGCGGATTCGCTTAAAGATGCGGGGCTGACAAAAGACGATTTAAGCCTGAAAATAGGGATTTTCGGCGCAGAACCGTGGAGCGAGGAAATGCGTAATGAAATTGAAGAAAAACTCGGTATAAAAGCATATGATATATACGGGCTCAGCGAAACGGCCGGTCCGGGCGTTGCAATGAACTGCAATATGCAGAAAATGCTTCATATTCAGGCGGATAATTTCATTCCGGAAGTGATAAATCCCGAAACGGGAGAGGTTTTGCCCTATGGGGAAAAAGGCGAACTTGTGTTCACCTGCGTCACAAAACAGGCTATGCCGCTCATAAGATACAGAACAAAGGACCTTACAATATTGCATGACGAACGCTGTGTCTGCGGCAGAATCATGCCGCGTATGGAAAAAGTGACCGGCAGAAGTGACGATATGCTTATAATAAGAGGAGTGAACGTGTTCCCGTCTCAAATCGAATCCGTGCTGCTTGAATGCGGAAGTGTTGAACCTCATTATATGATTTATGTTGACAGGATAAATAATCTTGATATAATGGAAATACATATAGAAGTGAATGAAAAAATATTCTCCGATGAAGTGAAAGAGATAGAAAAGCTTGAAAAAACATTGAAATCAAAAATCGCGTCCGTTCTCGGTATCGACGCGGCGGTTAAACTTGTTGAACCAAGAAGTTTGCCGAGAAGCGAAGGAAAAGCAAAACGTGTTATAGATAAAAGAAAAATGTTTTAAGAAAGAGAGGAAAAAATATGTTTAAACAAATATCCGTGTTTGTGGAAAATAAAAACGGACGTCTTGCCGATGTGCTGAATGTGCTGAGAGATAACGGAATAAATATTTATGCCGTGCATATTGCCGACACAACAAATTTCGGTATACTCCGGTTTATTGTAGATAAAACCGAAGAGGCGAAAAGCGTTATCGAAAATGCCGGTTTTGCGGTGAAAACAACAAACGTGCTTGCTGTCGGCATGGGCGACGAAGTGGGGTCGCTCTGCGATATTATGAATATTTTGAAAGAAGAAAATATTCCCGTTGAATATCTTTATGCTTTTGCTGTTCGTGTGCAGAAAAACAAAGCGGTGGTGGTTATTAAAACCGAAGACAACGTGAATGCGGCAAACGCACTCGGAAAAGCCGGCTATTCGGTGCTTGATAACAACAGCATATGATTCGTGGTTAGTGATTGGAATCGTAGGGGCGGACGGATTTAATGTGTAATTAGGAATTAGGAATGTGTAATTATTGCTTGCACGATGTTTGTGCGGAAAATGAAATCAATTGCACAAACTTGTGGTAACGCACAAACCGTAGGGGCGGAATTATTTAATGCGTGATTAGGAATTAGGAATGCGTAATTATTGCTTGCACGATGTTTGTGCGGAAAATGAAATCAATTGCACAAACTCGCGGTAACGTACTAACCCGTAGGGGCGGACGACCCTGTCCGCCCGAAAAATAATTTATTAAGCTAAATTTGTCTAACGGCGAGCTAATGTAGGGGCAGGACTCTGTTTTGCCCGTCAACACCACATAACTTATTAAAGGAGATGAACCTTGTGCAAATTTCAATATCAACCATAGTATCTATGATAGGTATGTGGTTTATGTTCAAAAAAATGGGATACGAAGGCTGGAGAGGGATTATACCGATATATAATATTTATCTGTTGTTCAAAGAAATCGGATACAGCGGCTGGATGATGTTGTGGCTTATTATTCCTATTGCGAATATAGTTGTTGTGTGTTGTGCTTTTATAAGGCTTTCAAAGGCTTTTTCAATGCCGAAAATTTTCGCACTCGGTCTGTTGCTTCTCAATCCTGTATTCATATGTATACTCGGTTTTAACGAATCAACATTTAATCCGAACCTAATATATGTTTGATGTGATTTTTATTTAATAAAATGTGCTGTGACAAATAATTACGAAACGGTCTTAGCCCAAACACTGATTACATCGGAGCTAAATTTGCCTAACGGCGAGCTAATGTAGGGGTGGGGTGTTGCTCTGCCCGAAAAAACGGGAAAAGACCACGTCACAGCACAAACCAATTATGTAAACAGAGGTGAATTATATGAAAAAAATTCTTCTTGTTTTAACCGGAGGAACAATCGGCAGTACCGTAATGAAAAATGTTGTCGGATTGACCGAAAACTCCAAATATACGCTTGTTTCGGCATACGAAAAGAAATACGGAAGAGATGTTGAATTTGAAATAATATCCCCTGTTTGCATATTGAGTGAAAACCTTAATACCAATATATGGGAGACGCTTTTCGGCGTACTCCTTAATACAGATTTGAATAAATATTCAGGTGTAATCGTTGCTCACGGCACCGATACCCTTTCATATACTTCGGCAATGACCGGATTTTTGCTCGGATATTCAAATATTCCCGTTGTGCTTACGGCAAGCGGAAAACCGATAGGTGAAAAAGGAAGCAACGGACTTGAAAATTTCCGTAATGCCGTATGCCTGATAAAACAGAATATAACAGGTGTGTTTACTGTCTATTCCGATATATACGGAACAAACAACGTATATCTTGCCACGCGTCTGCTTGAAGCAGACAGGTATAACGATAATTTTCTGCCGTTCGGCAATGTGCCTTACGGAATAATTGAAAATGAAAAATTTGTAAAATGCGAAAATGAAATAAATAATTTCGATTTAAAACCGATTAGCAAAATTTGCGATAAAATTAACTTGAAAAATAAAATAATGATAATAAATCCCTATCCGGGGATTGACTATAATTCAATAAATCCGGAAGGTTGCGCCGCAGTTCTGCATACACTTTATCATTCGGCAACCGCCGAAGAAAAAGGCTTGAAAGGTTTTGCGGAAAAGTGCCGCACAAAAAATATTGATGTATATTTATGCTGTTTTAAATCCGAGGCATTAATTTATTCATCAATGAAAAATATTCTCGAATCCAATGTTATACCGCTGATGAACATATCATCGGAATCGGCGTATGCAAAACTGCTTATTGCATATAATGCGGTCGAAAATCCCACGGAATTTATGAGAACAAATATATATCACGAAACAGTGCGTTGGGGGTGTTGAAAAATGAAAACAGTAACATCGGTAATTTTTAAAACAAAAAGAAGAATCACTGCATTTGTTATATCAACAATTATAATAATTTTGGCGGCGGTATGTTTGATTACAAATAATTATACGCCGAAAGCGGATACAACGGTTTTGAACAAATTGCTTTCGGAAGCAAACGATTTGACCACGGCAAAGCTGAATATAACAAACATGACGGAATATACGGATGAAGGTGTTAAAATTTTAAACCGGTCGGATTTTATTATGGTATATGATGCGACTGTGTGGGCGGGTATTGATGTTAAAAAAATTGATATTGTATCGGATGATGCAAAAAAAGTTATTCATGTGAAAATACCGAAAGCGGAAATTCAGAACGCAAAGGTGGACCCGTCAACAATAAAGTATTTTGATGAAAAATTTTCATTTTTCAATGTGGATCCAAAAGAAGATGCAAACAGGGGTATTGAACTTGCGGAAAAATCCGTTACGGAAGAAGCCGAAAAAACAGGAATACTCGAACTGGCGGATAAACAATCCGCAACGCTTATCGAGGGATTGCTGACCAAAGCCGTTCCAAAGGGTTATACTCTTGATGTACGCGTGGCAGAATAGGTGATATTTTCCGGCAGGGCTTTGCCCTGCCGCTGTGATTTACATATTTTGAAAAACTGCCGCCGTTAGAGCGGACAATTTGTGGATATGATACAAACCGTAATGTTTTGGCGGCTGCAAGATGCCGAGAGTTTGCATATCACTGCATGACTGCGTGCAGAATATAAAAAGAATAACAGCCAAAACAACGCACATTAGCAATAATTGTGTGTTATTTTTTTTCGGATGCCGGTGCGCGTTTGCATTTGGAATATTTGGTTTATTCGGTGTGTGCGAAGAGATATGCACATGGTTGCCATATGTATTTTTTGCCGCGGACGATACAGAAAATTGCGATGTGCGGTTTGCTTTTGCCGTGTATATGGCAAGTGGGTCGGAAACAGTCATAATTCTTGAGTAAAAATTATCAAGCCAAATTTCATCGGCATGTGTACAAAGATTTTCTTCAGTATATCCCGGTTCGTGCGAAATTTGATTTCTGATTCTGCGATAATATTTAAGCCGTTCTAAATCTTTGTTCCAATTATCAACAAAATACCTGCCGCAAGGTGTTTTCTGCATTTCGTCAATATAGGCGGATACGCCGCTTTGATTGGTATTACCGTATATTTCATTGTAGATTTTTTCCAAATGTTTATATGATTCCAAAAATCCCATAATAACCTCCCAAAACAACAAAACCGCAAAAATTTTTATCGGTTTGAAAATGAAAGATACGCCTGTTCATGCTTTTTGCACAGCACTTGTCAGAATAATTTTAAAATAACAAAAAACAGATATATGATAATGACCACTATTGTCGCAATACATATATATCGGAAGATTTTTTTGCCTTTTTCGCCGTTTCTGTCGCAGAAAAATTGAGAAACGGCAAGAACAGAGGTAATACATACCATTATAACGTCGTCTGTTATATTTTCTTTGCCGGCATAGCTAATTGCACCGCAAACAGCAAAAATAAGTGTTAAAAACAACCACAAATACCATTTTTTCATAAAAAAGCTCCATATTTCAAATTTTTTTATTGATTAGCCGTCGGTTTGAGGCAATTATTTATTAAGATTTTTAATATGCCTTTTATACAGCCGCAGGAGCATGAGTATACTTATACAGCACGAACATATTTCGGAAAGAGGAAAAGCAAACCATGTTGCGCGCAGACTCAGCCGGCTTAATATAAAAGCAAACGGTGCAAGCAGCACAAGCTGACGCAGTACCGAAATTATAAGGCTGTATAAACCGTTGCCCGTTGCCTGGAATATTGTTGAGAACATAATTCCGACAGCGGCAAATATAAAGCATAAGCAAATTGTGCGCAATGCCGGTATACCGATTTCGAGAGTTGCCGGTTTTGCGTTGAATATACCGAGAAGCTTGTCCGGTAAAAACAGGAATATCATCATCCCGATAAGCATGATAACGGCGGCTACCGCAGTACCTATTTTGAGTGCGGACATAAGCCGTTTTTTGTTTTTCGCCCCAAAATTATATCCCATAATCGGCATTACTCCGTGAGTAAGCCCGAATACCGGCATAAAAATAAAGCTTTGCAGTTTGAAATATACACCGTAAACAAACACAGCCGCCTGATTGAATGTAATTAAAAGTGCATTCATAAATGTTGTGGTAAGACTGCCTATCGACTGCATTATAATTGACGGGAAACCCACGGCATATATATCGCGGACGGTCTTTTTGCTGAATTTGAACCCTTTCAGTTTGATTTTAACCGCATGTTTTTTCGCAAACATGATATACATACTGAAGAACATCGAAAGTATCTGACCGGCAACCGTTGCAATTGCCGCACCGGCAACGCCGAGCTTCGGAAATCCGAACAAACCGAATATCATTATCGGGTCAAGTATTACGTTGGCAACGGCACCGATAAGCTGAAACACCATCGGATATATCATATTGCCTGTTGCCTGAAGTGTTTTTTCAAAGGCAATTTCAATGAAAGAGCCGAACGAAAATATAAGCACGATTTCACAGTACGAAACAGCATATGCGGACGCGTCGGCAGTTGCGTCGAACATAGATATGAACGGCTTAACGCAGGTGAATCCGATGATTGCAAAAAGCACCCATGACAAAAAACTCAGTATAAGCCCGTGTGACGCGGCACTGTTCGCGTCGTCAAAACGTTTTTCGCCGAGACGGCGCGATACGAGTGAATTTATACCGATTGACGTTCCGACAGCAACGGAAATCATGAGCATTTGTAACGGATATGCAAGAGATACGCCTGTCATTGCGTCTTCGCTTATTTTTGATACGAAATAGCTGTCAACCACATTATAGAGTGCCTGAACAAGCATCGAAAACATCGCCGGGAGCGACATTGACATAATAAGTTTGAACATGGGTGCCGTACCCATTTTGTTTTCTTTTGTGAGTTCCATGATTAATCCTTTCTTTTAAAGCATATTTTCATCGTAATGTGCGCGGCTTCCGCCAATAAATTTCGGACGTGTTCTTGCACATATTATGGTTGCTTCGCCGATTTTTTTGATTTGTATGCGCAACGGTACCGCAACCGGTTTTAAATGCATTCCTATAAGTGTTCCGCCTATATCGATTCCGGCATCTCCCAAAATATTTTCAACAGCGGCCGGATTTTTGAAATTTTCGTATGCGGCGGTTGCGAACGAGCCGCCGGCTTTCGGCATGGGACGTACATTTACTATAGGTATGTTCAATTTATCCGCAAGCTCTTTTTCGATTATCATTGCGCGGTTCAAATGTTCACAGCACTGTGCGGCAAGATATATACCGCGTTCGTTCAGAATATTAAAAATTTCTTCAAAAACTTCTGTTGCCGTGTCAAAACTTGACATTGTCCCGATTTTTTCGCCCAGGATTTCGCTTGTTGAGCAACCGACAACAAATATATCGCCGCTTTTCAAATTTGCGGCATCGATTATTTGAATAACCGCGTCATGCGCCTGTTTTTTTATTGTATCGGTCATGATATACCCCCTGTGTTAATTTATAATTGTTTTATATCGTGCGATATGAAAAAAACATACAGACGAACAAAAACCGTATTTTAAAATATCCTTACCCATTTATTATAAGGGTTTTTTAAAAAAAAGTCAACAGCAAATTTTGATATAAAAAAAATATCGCGAAATTTGTGTAAAGTATATAAAAATGCGGGGTCGATAAAAAATAAATTTATACATAAGAACTATTGTAATTGCAAAAAAAATATGGTATAATATAAAGGCTGTGACTATAGGCGGTCGATGAAGCGGGAGGTTGCACTCAATGATATATTGGGAATTTCCGTGGAGATTTGTCCGATTTTAAACCGGGCGGCAGAGTCACTGTACACAAATAAACCGTATGTTCCGCTTTAAAAACCTGTGTTAAAGGCGGAAGTGTGCGTTGTGTGCCCGGAGAATATTTTGCTCCGGGTTATTTTAACGGGTGAACATGACACACCCGGATAAGTGTGCAGAAATTTGTTTGTCGCAAAACACGAAACAGCTAATATTTATTTCAGGAGGCGACATTTATGGCAAGTACATCAAAAATGAGAATAAGACTTAAAGCATATGATCATTCTTTAATAGACCAGTCGGCGGAAAAAATTGTTGAAACCGCAAAAAGAACGGGTTCTAAAGTATCGGGTCCTATTCCTCTTCCCACAAAAAAGGAAGTTGTTACAATATTAAGAGCGGTACACAAATATAAAGATTCGAGAGAACAGTTTGAGCTTCGCACTCACAAAAGACTTATCGATATTATATCACCGGCTCAAAAAACGATGGAAGCACTTAAAAGACTTGATTTGCCCGCGGGCGTTGAAATTGAAATCAAGTTGGTGTAATGTTAAACAGAGATAAAATCCGAAAGGGTTTTATATAAAGGAAAGACATACGGGTCATGAGTATGGCATTTCCGGTCATGTTGGCGAAAAGGTCAACCAATAACCAAATGGAGGTGTAAAGGAAAATGAAAAAAGCAATTTTAGGAAAAAAGCTTGGTATGACACAGCTTTTTTGCGATGACGGAAAAATGATTCCGGTAACTGTTGTTGAAGCGGGTCCGTGCGTTGTTGTACAGAAGAAAACTGTTGAAACAGACGGTTATGAGGCAGTTCAGTTCGGTTTCTCGGATAAAGAGGAAAGAAAGATGAACAAACCTTTGAAAGGTCACTTTGACAAAGCTGGTGTAGCTTACAAAAGATACCTTCGCGAGTTCAGACTTGACGACATTTCTTCCTTAAATGTAGGTGATGAAATTAAAGCCGATATATTTGAGGCTGGAGAAAGTGTTGATGTTACGGGAAGAACAAAAGGTCGCGGATACACAGGTACGGTAAAAAGATGGAATACACACAGAGGTCCCATGACACACGGTTCGGGCTATCACAGAGGCGTTGGTTCAATGGGTGCGTGTTCATCACCGTCAAGAGTATACAAAGGCAAAAAGCTTCCGGGACATTACGGTAACGAACAGGTTACAATACAGAACCTTGACGTTGCAAGAGTTGACGCCGAAAGAAACCTTATCTTGGTGAAAGGCGCAATACCCGGTCCGAAAGGCGGACTTGTATATATTAAAAGTACAATAAAATCAGGAAAATAATATAATTTTCATTGAAAGGAGGATATACGATGCCTAACGTAGCAATACTTAACATGGCAGGTGAAAGTGTCGGCGCGATGGAACTTTCCGAAAACATTTTCGGTGCTGAAATCAATAAATCGGCAATTCACCAGGTAGTAGTCAATTATTTGGCAAACCAAAGACAGGGAACGCAAAGCACAAAAACACGTACAGAGGTACGCGGCGGCGGAAGAAAACCCTGGAGACAAAAAGGAACAGGACGTGCAAGACAGGGAAGTATACGTGCACCGCAGTGGACAGGCGGCGGCGTAGCTCTCGGACCGAAACCGCGTTCATACAGATATACGCTTAATAAAAAGCTCAAAAGAGTTGCGCTTAAATCGGCTCTTTCGGCTAAAGTTGCAGACGGTGAGCTTATTATTATAGATGATATTAAGGTTGATGAGATAAAAACAAAAACAATCGTTAATATGCTTGAAAACGTAAATGCTCCGAAAGCACTTATAGTTACCGACGAGGTAAATAAAAATGTTTATCTTTCGGCAAGAAATATCCCGAATGTTGAAACAACATTTGCAAACACGATTAATGTTTATCAAATTCTTAAATACGATTACCTTGTAGCGTCTAAGGCTGCAATATCAAAAATTGAGGAGGTGTATGCATAATGACAGCACACGATATTATAGTAAAACCTATCATAACGGAACAGAGTATGTCACAGATGCAGGAAAGAAAGTACACCTTCAAGGTAGCAAAACGTGCAAACAAAGTTCAGATAAAAAATGCAATCGAGGAATTGTTCGGTGTTAAGGTTCAAGCCGTAAACACAATGAACATGCTCGGTAAATACAAGAGAATGGGCATGAACATCGGTAAAAGAGCAGATTGGAAAAAAGCTGTTGTAACATTAACCGAAGACAGCAAAACAATCGAGTTCTTCGATGGCATGGCTTAAGAAGGAGGAAAACAGTTATGGCAATAAGAAAATATAATCCTACTTCTCCGGCAAGAAGATTTATGACGGTTTCTACCTTTGAAGAAATAACAACAAATAAACCGGAAAAATCACTTCTTGAAAAACTTGATAAAAATGCCGGCAGAAACTCATACGGCAGAATAACTGTTCGTCACAGAGGCGGCGGAAACAGAAGAAAATACAGAGTTATAGATTTCAAGAGAAATAAAGACGGAATGAAAGCAAAAGTGCTTACAATCGAGTACGACCCGAACAGAAGCGCGAACATCGCACTTGTTCAGTATGAAGACGGCGAAAAGAGATATATCATAGCTCCTTACGGTCTTAAAGTCGGCACGGAAATAGTGTCCGGCGAAGGTGCCGACATTGTTACGGGCAACACTTTGAAACTTGCCGATATTCCGCTCGGTACAACAATTCACAACATTGAACTTGTTCCGGGTAAAGGTGCTCAGCTTGCAAGAAGTGCGGGCGTTAGTGCACAGCTTATGGCAAAAGAGGGCAAATATGCTCAGGTAAGACTTCCGTCCGGAGAAGTTAGACTTGTAAGTCTTGATTGTAAAGCTACAATAGGTCTTGTGGGTAACATTGACCACGAAAACGTTTCAATCGGTAAAGCCGGCAGAAAACGTCACATGGGTATCAGACCTACAGTCCGCGGTGTTGTAATGAACCCGAACGACCATCCGCACGGCGGTGGTGAAGGTAAATCGCCTATCGGTCTTCCGAGCCCTGTTACTCCGTGGGGTAAACCGGCACTCGGTTACAAGACTCGTTCAAAGAAAAAAGCATCGAACAAATATATTGTAAAATCGAGAAATTCCAAGTAATATAAGGAGGAAGGATAATGAGCAGATCAATTAAAAAAGGGCCTTTTGTCCATGAAAAACTCCTTAAAAAAATTAATGAGTTGAACGAAACCGGAAAGAAAACGGTTGTTAAAACATGGTCAAGAGCGTCTACCATATTCCCTGAAATGGTAGGGCACACAATAGCTGTACATGACGGTCGCAAACACGTTCCCGTATATGTTACGGAGGATATGGTTGGTCACAAACTCGGTGAATTTGCACCGACACGTACCTTCAAAGGTCATTCAGGTTCAAAAACAGCAGTTAAATAAATAAGCCCCGGGCTTGCCGAAACGAAGATTACGTATTCGGTGTTTAAGAAAGGAGGAACGAGGCATGGAAGCACGCGCAACCCATAGATATGCCCGTATTTCACCGCGTAAGGTGAAAATAGTAAACGACCTTATCAGAAATAAGCCTGTAGGCGAGGCGATGGGTATTCTTCGCCACACACCAAAGGCTGGTTCTGAATTATTAATAAAAGTTTTGAAATCGGCAATGGCTAATGCCGAAAACAATTTCAATATGGATGTGGATAAGCTTTATGTTGCAGAAGCATATGCTAATCCCGGACCGATATTAAAAAGAATTATGCCAAGAGCACAAGGCAGAGCGTTCCGTATAAACAAACGCACAAGCCACATAACGTTGGTATTGAAAGAAAAAGAGTAAAAGGGAGGTGTAGTAATGGGTCAGAAAGTACATCCACACGGACTTAGAGTAGGTGTAATAAAAGATTGGGATTCAAAATGGTTTGCAGATAAAAAATCATTTTCGGATTATCTTGTGGAAGATGTTAAAATAAGAGAATTTATCAAAAAGAAACTCTTCCTTGCGGGAGTTCCCAAAATTGAAATAGAACGTAAAATCAACAAAGTGTTTATCAATATCAGTGCTGCAAAACCGGGTATAGTAATCGGACGCGGCGGAAGCGAAATTGAAAAACTCAGAAAAGAACTTGTAGACATGATAGGCAAAGATGTTGCAATAAACATCATCGAAGTTAAAAACCCGGATGCAGACGCACAGCTTGTTGCGGAAAACATTGCGGCACAGCTTGAAAAGAGAATATCTTTCAGACGTGCAATGAAATCTGTTATGGGCAGAGCAATGAAACTTGGTGCAAAGGGTATTAAAACAGCATGCTCCGGTCGTCTCGGCGGTGCGGAAATTGCACGTACAGAGCAGTATCATGAAGGTACAATACCTTTGCAGACTTTGAGAGCCGATATAGATTACGGATTTGCGGAAGCAAATACAACATACGGTAAAATCGGTGTTAAAGTATGGATATATAAAGGTGAAGTTCTTCCTGAAAATAAAAGAGTTCGCAAAGCGGAAGGAGGAGCAAAATAATGTTAATGCCTAAAAGAGTGAAATACCGCAGAGTACAGAGAGGCCGCATGAAAGGCAGAGCATTACGCGGCAATACATTGGCTCACGGTGATTTCGGTATAGTGGCTTTAGAGCCGGGCTGGATAACCAGCAACCAAATAGAGGCAGCCCGTATTGCTATGACAAGATACACAAAACGTGGCGGTCAGGTATGGATAAAAATATTCCCCGATAAACCGGTAACGCAGAAACCTGCCGAAACTCGAATGGGTAGTGGTAAAGGTTCTCCGGAATATTGGGTAGCAGTTGTAAAACCGGATAGAGTATTGTTTGAGATTGCGGGCGTGTCTGAAGAAGTTTCAAGAGCCGCACTCACACGTGCCATTCACAAACTGCCTATAAAATGTAAAATAATAGCTCGCAGCAGCGCAGAAACGGAAGGTGACGCAAATGAAAACAAGTAAGCTTCGTGAGCTTTCGGCTCAAGAACTTGAGCTTCAGTTAAAAGAACTCAAAGCCGAACTCTTTAATTTAAGATTTCAACATGCCACCAACCAATTAGATAATCCTATGAAAATGGTGGAAGTGAAAAAAACAATCGCCAGAGTTAAAACTATCTTACGCGAAAACGAAATTAAAGAATCTGTTTGATAGTTTAAGAAAGGAGGATTTTGACTGTGGAACGTAATTACAGAAAAACAAGAATTGGCACAGTTATAAGCAATAAAATGGATAAAACCATTGTAGTTGCAATCGCTAACCATGTAAAGCATCCTTTATACGGCAAGATTGTTAAAAACACTTATAAATTAAAAGCGCATGACGAAAACAACGTATGCGGTATAGGGGATAAAGTTAAAGTTATGGAAACAAGACCTCTTTCAAAAGATAAGAGATGGCGTCTTGTTGAAATAGTTGAGAAAGCACAGTAATTTAAAATAGAGGAAGGAGTGGACTAACCATGATTCAACAGCAAACACTTCTTAAAGTTGCGGACAACACCGGTGCAAAAGAACTTATGTGTATACGAGTTCTCGGAGGCAGCGGAAGAAGATATGCGGCAATTGGCGACGTTGTTGTGGCTTCGGTAAAAAAGGGTACACCCGGCGGAGTTGTTAAAAAAGGCGATGTTGTTAAAGCTGTAATTGTTCGCTCGGTAAAAGGAGCACGTCGTGCAGACGGTTCATATATAAGATTCGATGAAAACGCTGCAGTTATAATTAAAGATGACAAAAACCCAAGAGGTACACGTATCTTCGGACCTGTGGCAAGAGAGCTTAGAGATAAAGAATACATGAAAATTTTATCACTTGCTCCGGAAGTACTTTGATCGAAAGGGAGGCAAGCTTAAAATGAGTAAATACCATTTAAAATCGGGCGATGAAGTTGTAGTAATCACCGGTAAAGATAAAGGCAAAAAAGGCAAGATAATTTCTGTTGACCCGAAATCCGGAAAAGTTCTTGTTGAAAAAGTGAATATGGTAATTCGTCATTCAAAACCTCGCAGACAGGGTGAAGCCGGCGGCAGACTTGAAAAAGAAGCTCCGATATACGGCTGCAAAGTAATGCGTGTATGCCCGAAATGCGGCAAACCGACACGTATCGGCAGAAAGGTTTTGGAAAACGGCGAAAAATCAAGATATTGCAAACAGTGTCTTGAGATTATAGACTAATACTTGTGAAAGGAGGAAGCATAGGATGGCAAGACTTAAAGATAAGTATATAAGCGAGGTAGCACCTGCGCTTATGAATAAATTTTCATACAAAAGTCCGATGCAAATACCTAAATTAGATAAAATAGTTATTAATATAGGTCTCGGAGAAGCAAAAGACAATCCGAAAGTAATCGATGCGGCAATAACAGACCTCACGGCTATAACAGGTCAGAAACCGGTTGTAACAAAAGCTAAAAATTCAATAGCTAACTTCAAACTCCGTGAAGGCACAAACATCGGTATAAAAGTTACGCTTCGTGCCGACAAAATGTATGAGTTTTTAGACAGATTGTTCAATGTGGCACTTCCGCGTGTAAGAGATTTCCACGGAATTAACCCGAACTCATTCGACGGCAGAGGCAACTATTCTATGGGCGTTAAAGAACAGCTCATATTCCCTGAAATTGAATATGATAAAATAGACAAAGTCAGAGGTATGGACATAATAATGGTAACAACAGCAAATACAGACGAGGAGGCTCGCGAACTTTTGAGTTTGATGGGTGCTCCGTTCAGCAAGAACTGAGAGGGGGCAAAAAACAATGGCTAAAAAGGCTATGGTATTAAAACAACAGAGACCACCGAAATTCAGCACAAGATATTACAACAGATGCAAAATTTGCGGAAGACCTCATGCTTATCTCAGAAAATTCGGTATTTGCCGTATATGCTTCAGAGAGTTAGCTTACAAAGGCCAAATCCCCGGTGTTAAAAAGGCAAGTTGGTAATGTTTTACCGTAAGGAAGGAGGTAAACAATATGCAAATAACTGATCCTATTGCAGATTTGCTTACAAGAATAAGAAATGCGGCCGATGCAAAACATGAAACAGTAGATATTCCGGCTTCAAATCAGAAGAAGGCTATAGTTGAAATTTTGGCTGCGGAAGGTTATATAAAAAGTTATCAGTTAATCGAAGATAACAAACAGGGTATAATTAGAGTTACTCTTAAATACGGCGCAAACAAGGCAAAGACAATCACAGGCCTTAAAAGAGTAAGCAGACCCGGTCTCAGAGTTTATGCCGGCAAAGACGAGCTTCCGAAAGTTATAAGAGGTCTCGGAATTGCAATAATCTCTACTTCAAAAGGTATAATGACCGATAAAAAAGCAAGAGAAGCAGGTATAGGCGGAGAAGTACTCGCATACGTTTGGTAATTTTTAAATAAAGGGCGAAACGCGGCAAGACCGCTCAATTAACCCAAGGAGGTAATATAAATGTCAAGAATAGGCAGAATGCCGATCGCAATACCGGCAGGTGTTGAAGTTAAAGTCGGCGAAGGTAACGTTGTAACCGTAAAAGGTGCAAAGGGTACACTTACAAAAACTCTTCACCCCGATATGCTTATAAGTGTTGAGGGTTCTGAAGTTATTGTAAAAAGACCTTCGGAGAACAAAATGCACAAATCTCTCCATGGTCTTACAAGAACGCTTATAAACAACATGGTTGTGGGCGTAAGCGAAGGATATTCAAAAACGCTTGAAGTAAACGGTGTTGGTTACAGAGCAGCAAAACAGGGTAACAAGCTTGTTATGAACCTGGGATATTCTCATCAGGTTGAAATGGAAGAAACAGGCGGAATCACAATAGAAGTTCCAAGTCCCAACTCGATTATTATTAAAGGCATAGACAAACAGGAAGTTGGTCAGTTTGCAGCCGTAGTAAGAGAAAAGAGACCTCCGGAGCCGTATAAGGGCAAAGGTATTAAATACGTTGATGAACACATCAGACGTAAAGAAGGTAAAACCGGCGCCAAGAAGAAATAATGAAAGGAGGACGTTACAATGATAAACAAAAAAAGCAGTAATGTATCAAGAATAAAACGTCACAAACGTGTACGTAAGTTTGTAAACGGAACGGCTGAGCGTCCCAGACTTTGTGTATTCAGAAGCGCAAAACATATATACGCTCAGATAATAGATGATACAAAAGGTATAACATTGGTATCCGCCTCCACATTAGAAAACAGTTTCAGTGGTAACGGCGGAAATAAAGAGGCAGCTCATGCAATCGGCGAAATGGTAGCTAAAAAAGCTTTGGAAAAAGGTATAAAGCAAGTTGTATTTGACCGTGGCGGTTATATTTACCACGGAAGAGTAGCAGAGCTGGCTAACGGTGCGCGTGAGGGCGGCCTTGAATTCTAATAAGAAGGAGGGGAACACTATGCAGGAATATATAGATGCAAACAGTTTGGAATTAGAAGAAACCGTAGTCAGCATAAGACGTGTTGCTAAGGTTGTAAAAGGCGGTAGAACTTTCCGTTTCAGTGCACTTGTTGTTGTCGGCGACAAAAACGGTCATGTGGGATATGGCAGCGGTAAAGCGGCCGAAATACCCGAAGCGGTAAGAAAAGCTATCGAAGACGCTAAAAAGAATTTGGTAACGGTTCCTATGGTTGGTACAACAATACCCCATGAAACAATCGGTAAATCGGGAGCCGGCGAAGTTTTGATGAAAC
Source organism: uncultured Oscillospiraceae bacterium (assembly GCA_964418245.1). Lineage (GTDB taxonomy): Bacteria > Bacillota > Clostridia > RUG12999 > RUG12999 > CAKVOK01. The sequence continues at coordinate 9,834 of CAYQKW010000018.1, read as the reverse complement.
CGGCAGCACCCGGTACCGGAGTTATTGCCGGAGGTGCGGTGCGTGCAGTGCTTGAACTTGCCGGAATAAGAGATATAAGAACGAAATGTCTGCGTTCAAACAATCCGCGTAACGTTGTAAATGCAACAGTTGAGGGACTTGCGGGTCTTAACAGTGCCGAAGACGTTGCGGCAAGACGCGGCAAAACCGTTAAAGAACTTTTAGGTTAAGGAGGGGCTAAAAATGGCTAAATTAGAAATAACACAGGTTAAAAGCTCCATAGGCTGCAAAAAAGATCAAATCGCAACACTTAAAGCACTTGGACTGAAAAAAATAAGAGATGTCAAGGTGCATGATGCAAATCCACAGATAATGGGTATGGTGAAAAAAGTCGTTCACCTTATCGACGTAAAAGAAATATAATTGAAGGAGGTGCAATTATGCGCTTAAACGAATTATCACCGGCACCGGGTTCGGTAAAAGACGTTAAACGTATCGGCCGCGGTCACGGAAGCGGTCAAGGTAAAACAGCCGGTAAAGGTCATAAAGGTCAGAATGCCCGTTCGGGCGGCGGCGTGAGACCGGGTTTTGAAGGCGGTCAGATGCCTTTGTACAGAAGACTTCCGAAACGCGGTTTTACGAATATATTTGCAAAATCGTATGTTGAAGTTAAAATCAGTGATTTGGAAAGATTCGACAACGGTACCGAAATAACAGCAGAGTTTCTTAAAGAAAACGGTGTTATAAAGAAAATTAAAGATGGTATAGTTATTCTCGGAAACGGAGAAATCACAAAGAAACTTACCGTAAAGGCCGTAAGATTTACAGCAACAGCTAAATCTAAAATCGAAGCGGCAGGAGGAAAGGCTGAGGTGATTTAAGGTGATTAAGACATTAGTTAATGCTTGGAGATTACCTGACCTCAGAAAAAAATTGCTTTTCACAATGTTCTGGCTTATTATTTTTCAGCTCGGTACAATAGTACCTGTGCCGGGTATTGCAAAAGATGCACTCAAAACGCTTATGGGCATAGGTTCGGGTTCGGGTACAATGTTTGACCTTGTTAATATTATATCCGGCGGTGCTATGCAGAATGCGTCGATATTTGCGATGAGTATTACACCATATGTAAACTCGTCAATTATAATACAGCTTTTAACAGTTGCCATTCCGTCGCTTGAAAAAATAGCACAGGAAGGCATGGAAGGCAGAAAAATTCTTGCCAAATGGACTCGATACCTCACGGTAATACTCGCGTTCATACAGGCATCGGGACTTTATGTAGGTCTTGCAAACAGTACAGGCTCACTCACAAATCCCGGATTTTTCAGTTTTATAACAATAACATTATCGTTTACGGCAGGTACCGCATTTTTGATGTGGATTGGCGAACAGATAACCGACAGGGGTATCGGCAACGGTATTTCGATTATCATATTTGCCGGTATCGTAACAAGAATACCTTCAATGCTTGCCACATTATATTCAATGGCGCTCGAACAGTGGTGGAAAGCACTTCTCTTGCTTGTGCTCTGCCTTGTAGCGGTAGCGTTCGTAGTAATGATAAACGATGCGGAAAGAAGAATTCCGGTTCAATATGCAAAGAGAATGCTCGGTACAAAAATGTATGGCGGTCAAAGTACACATATCCCGTTTAAAGTATCGATGGCGGGCGTTATGCCGATAATCTTTGCAAGTTCAATCCTTTCGTTCCCGGCAACAATTGCAAGATTGTTCACATCGGGCGATGTTAAATGGATTAACTGGTTCTCAACTTCGTGGCTTTATGCGGTGTTGTATTTCGTGCTTATAATATTCTTTACATTCTTCTATACGGCAATGATTTACAATCCGATAGAAATGTCTAACAACATCAAAGCCAACGGCGGTTTCATACCCGGTATAAGACCGGGCAGACCGACATCGGAATTTATCACAAAAGTAATGAATAAGGTTACTGTAATAGGTTCTATTGCAATAGCTCTTGTTGCAGTTCTTCCGATTCTTATGAGCCACGGAAACATTGCGGTATCGTTCGGCGGAACATCACTCCTTATTTTGGTTGGTGTTGCAATAGAAACATATCGTCAGATAGAATCGCAGATGCTTATGAGAAATTATAAAGGTTTTTTGGATTAATGTAAAGAGGCTGAAATTATGAAACTTATATTGCTTGGACCTCCGGCATCCGGAAAAGGAACACAGTCGGGATTTTTAAAAGAATTTTACGGCATTCCGTCCGTTTCGACCGGAAGTATAATAAGACAAGAGATAAGCGTGTCTTCGGTTTTCGGCAATAAGGCAAAAACCTATATTGATAACGGTGAACTTGTTCCCGATGAGCTTATACTTGAAATGATTAAGCAACGGCTTGCCACGGACGATTGCAAAAACGGATATATCCTTGATGGATTTCCCCGAACCGTCGTTCAGGCGGAATTTGCGGAAACTCATGGCATAGAAATTGAAAAAGCATTGCTTGTGAATGTCAGCGACGAAGAGGTTATTCACAGAATAACCGGCCGCAGAGAATGCAAAGGTTGCGGAGCGGTTTATCACACGGTGAATAACCCCCCGAAATGCGAAAACATTTGCGATAAGTGCGGAACAGAGCTTTACCGTCGTGAAGATGATACGGAAGAAACAGTGAAAAAAAGACTCTCCGTTTACCATAAACAAACGGAACCTTTGGTTGCTTTTTATAAAAACCTCGGAAAACTTATCAGTGTCGACGGAATGGGAAATGTTGACGCCATAAAAGAAAAAATATTTAAAGCATTGGGTGAAGATTATGGTAACGGTTAAGTCGGAAAATGAAATAATGCTTATGCGTCATGCCGGCAAAATTTTGTACGAGACACTTGAACTTTTGAAAGAAAATGCAAAAATCGGTGTCACGACAAAACAGCTTGATGAACTTGCGCAAAAGTATATAAAAAAACAAAAAGCCAAACCGTCCTTCTTAAATTACAACGGTTTTCCGGCAAGTATATGTACGTCGGTGAATAACGAAATTGTACATGGTATTCCGGGAAGCAGAGTACTTGAAGATGGTGATATAATAAGTGTAGATGTGGGTGTGTGCTATAAAGGGTATCATGCCGATGCAGCAAGAACGTTTGCGGTCGGCAAGATTTCATCGGAAGCACAGCGGCTTATAGATGTTACCAGAGAAAGCTTTTACAAAGGGATTGAATTTGCAAAAGCCGGCAGCAGATTGGGCGATATAGGTCACGCTATACAAGCATTTGTTGAGGAAAACGGTTATTCGGTGGTACGTGAACTGATAGGTCACGGTGTGGGTGCGAATTTGCACGAAGCTCCGGATGTTCCGAACTATGGTCGGGCCGGCAGTGGTATGCGGCTTGTGAAAGGCATGACAATTGCCATAGAGCCTATGGTGAATATCGGCGGATATGATATTCGCAGACTCAAAAACGGCTGGACTTATGTTACAAGAGACAATACGTTATCGGCACATTACGAAAATACGGTTGTTATTACCGAGGGCGAATGCGAAATAATAACAAAGATATGAGGTGATTATTTTGCTGCCTGAATGCGGTTCGATAGTTCGGTCTCTCAAGGGACATGACAGCGGAGAGTTTTATGTCGTTGTCAAAACAGACGGGAAATGTGCGTATGTTGCGAACGGCAAAACCAAAAAGCTGTTGTTGCCCAAACGTAAAAATCTTAAGCATTTGTGCGTTGAAAATGCAAAACAGATTGATATAAGTAAAATAACCGATAAAGTACTTCGCAAAGAATTAAATATTTTTAAAAGAATATAAAAGGTCTAAAAGGAGGAATTTTCCTTGGCAAAAGAAGATGTAATAGAATTCGAGGGAACAGTGCTTGAAGCACTGCCGAATGCAATGTTCCGGGTTGAACTTCCGAACGGGCATAAAGTGCTGGCTCATATATCCGGAAAACTCAGAATGAATTTTATAAAAATACTTCCGGGTGATAAGGTTACAATAGAGCTTTCGCCGTATGACCTTACAAAAGGAAGAATAACCTGGAGAGCAAAATAGAAGGAGGTAACCAAAATGAAGGTTAAACCATCAGTTAAACCAATGTGTGAAAAATGCAAGGTAATAAAAAGAAAAGGCAGAGTAATGGTTATCTGCGAGAACCCTAAACATAAACAGAAACAAGGTTAATATTACTGAATAACGGGGAGCGGCTGGCAAACCTATATGGATTTGTACCCTAAAGGAATATAAACCGTAAATGAAAATTTAGCAGGAGGTGCAAAATCAAATGGCAAGAATCGCGGGTGTAGATTTACCCAGAGAAAAAAGAATAGAAATTGGTCTTACCTATATCTTTGGTATCGGTAGAACCAGTGCTGCAAAAATTCTTGCAGAAACAGGAGTTAACCCTGATATAAGAGTAAAAGACCTTACAGAAGACGATCTCGCAAAATTGAGAGATGTAATCGACAGAGATTATAATGTTGAAGGTGATCTTCGCAGAGAAATCGGTCTTAATATCAAACGTTTGATGGAAATCGGATGTTACAGAGGCGTAAGACACAGAAAAGGTCTGCCGGTTAGAGGTCAAAAAACAAAAACAAATGCGAGAACAAGAAAAGGTCCAAGAAAGACCATCGCAAATAAAAAGAAATAAGGAGGGACGGAAATAATGGCTAAAACAGCAAAAAAAGTTGTAAGAAAACGTCGTGAGAAAAAGAATATTGATAAAGGCGCGGCTCATATCCGTTCAACCTTTAACAACACAATTGTAACAATAACAGATACAGCAGGTAATGCACTTTCGTGGGCAAGCGCGGGCGGTCTTGGTTTCCGCGGCTCAAAGAAAAGCACACCTTTCGCTGCACAGATGGCTGCCGAAACAGCGGCTAAAGCGGCAATGGAACATGGGCTTAAATCGGTTGAAGTATACGTAAAAGGTCCCGGATCCGGAAGAGAAGCTGCAATCAGAGCATTGCAGACAGCAGGTCTTGAAGTGAGCATGATTAAAGATAACACTCCGATACCTCACAACGGATGCAGACCACCGAAAAGAAGACGTGTTTAATTAAATTGAAGGAGGCGAAAGTGCGAGATGGCAAGATATACAGGTTCAGTATGCAGACTTTGTCGTAGAGAAGGCGAAAAATTGTATCTTAAAGGCGATAGATGCTACACAGGCAAATGCGCACTCGGAAGAAGAGCGTTTGCACCGGGTCAGCATGGTATGGCGCGTAAGAAAATGTCGGAATACGGCTTACAGTTGCGTGAAAAACAAAAAGCAAAAAGATATTACGGTGTGTTGGAAAAACAGTTTGCCAAATATTTTGAAATGGCAGAAAGAAAACAGGGTATTACGGGTGAAAACTTGCTTACAATCCTTGAAAGCAGATTCGATAATGTGGTATACAGACTCGGATATGCAATGTCAAGAGCTCAGGCAAGACAGCTTATACTCCATAATCATTTCAAAATTAACGGAAAAAAAGCTAATATCTGTTCAATGCTTGTTAAACCGGAAGACGTTATAACAATAAACGAAAAAAGCACAGATGTTGAGGTAATCAAAGCAAGCATAGAGGCTAATGCAACAAAAACATTGCCGAAATGGCTTGATTTCGACGCCAATACATTAACGGGAAAAGTTTTGGCGTATGCTCAGCGCGATGATATTGATTTACCGATAGCAGAGCATTTGATAGTCGAACTCTACTCAAAATAATTAGGTTATTAATAAGCATTTATAAATGTACCCTCAATAAAGTGAGTGAATAGTAAATAAGAATAAAGGGAGGGTTTTATACATGATAGAAATAGAAAAACCAAGTATAGAGCGTGTGGAGTTAAGCCCCGACGGCACATACGGCAAATTCATTGCGGAGCCTCTTCAAAGAGGCTACGGAATGACCCTTGGTAACTCGCTTCGCAGAATAATGCTTTCATCTTTGGAAGGCTGTTCGGTAACCGCAGTGAAAATTGACGGCGTTCAGCACGAAATAACAAAGATGGATGGTGTTAAAGAAGATGTCACCGACATAATACTTAACATGAAACAGCTTGTTGTTAAAATTGAAGGCGAGGGTCCGAAAACATTAAAGATAGACGCGGTTGGCGAGGGAATGGTTTATGCACGGGATATAAAATGCGACGCGGATGTTGAAATTTTAAATCCTGAGCTCCCTATTGCCACACTCAATTCCGACGGCAGACTTTATATGGATATTATCGTTAATAAAGGTTGCGGCTATATCCCTGCCGAAAAGAAAACATCCAATTCCGCAATCGGTACAATACAAGTAGATTCAATTTATACACCTGTTGTAAAAGTGAACTATAACGTAGAAAATACACGTGTTGGTCAAAATACCGAGTATGATAAGCTTACAATAGATGTTTGGACAAACGGTGTAATATCGCCGGACGAAGCAGTGAGCTTGAGCGCGAAAATATTGAGTGACCACCTCAAATGCTTTATTGAACTTTCGGATAAAGCAAAGGATGCCGATACGGTTATAAAAAAGGCTGACGATTCAAAGACAAAAGTTCTTGAAATGACTATTGAAGAACTTGACCTTTCGGTCAGAGCATATAACTGTTTAAAACGTGCAGGAATTAACACTGTTGAAGATCTCGTTGCAAGGACAGAGGACGATATGATAAAAGTACGAAACCTCGGCAGAAAATCTTTGGACGAAGTTATCGGCAAACTTGTTACATTGGGATTATCCCTGCGCAGAGAAGAAGAATAATCATATCTTTGCACAAGCAAAGTATGTTCATGAAAAAGGGAGGTTAAATTAAATGCCCGGAACAAGAAAATTAGGTCGCAGTACGGCAAACAGACTTATGTTACTCAGAACCATGGTAACACAGCTTTTGGAAAACGGCAGAATAACAACAACCGAAGCAAAAGCTAAAGAAATCCGTTCAATGGCAGATAAAATGATTACTTTGGGTAAAGAAAATACATTGAGCAGCAAACGTCAGGCACTCGGCTATATTACAAAAAGAGAAGTTGTAATAAAGCTTTTTGATGAAATAGCTCCGAAATACGCTGAAAGAAACGGCGGATACACAAGAGTTATAAAAGCAGAACCGAGACGCGGTGACGCTGCACCGATGGCTATTATTGAATTGGTTTAATAAAATGTCCGCCGCATTTGTATGCGGCGGATTTTGTTTAAAACTCACGTCGCCGCACAAACCCGTAGGGGCGGACAGATTTAATTAGAAATTAGGAATTAGGAATGCGTAATTATTGCTTGCACGATGTTCATGCGGAAAATGAAACCGGTTGCACCAACTTGCGTTGACGTACTAACCCGTAGGGGCGGACGACCCTGTCCGCCCGTCAAAACGGCACGAAAACACGATACCGCACCAACCCACGGCAACGTACCGAACCGTATGGGTGGAATTATTTAATTAGAAATTAGGAATTAGGAATGCGTAATTATTGTTTGCACGGCGTTTGTGCGGAAAATGAAATCAATTGCACAAACTCGCGGTAACGCACAAACCCGTAGGGGCGGACGACCCTGTCCGCCCGTCAAAACGGCATTGGAGCTAAATTTTGCCTAACGGCGAGCTAATGTAGGGGCAGGGCTCTGCTCTGCCCCTACAGGGTTATACATTGAACAAATAATCATATAAAAATTGCTTGATTTTACATTGACAAATGCGGAAATATGTGATATACTAAGAATAGATAAAAACGGGTTATACGGAGGCTGTGGTGAAAGAACTGGTTTTACACGAAAAATTCAAAGAAAATATGCGCAATATGCTCGGCGGCGAATACGAAGATTTTTTAACATCGCTGTTTGCCGACCCCGTAAAAGCAATACGCATAAACACGTTAAAAACATCGGATACATCGCTGTTTCCGTTTTTAAACGAAAAAATTCCTTGGGCGGAAAACGGATATTATTGCGGCGATATTAAAATCGGAAATCTGTGGCAAAGCATTGCGGGACTCATATACAGTCAGGACGCATCTGCCATGGTACCCGTTGAAGCAATGAATGTGACCCCGGGCGAAAAGGTGCTTGATTTATGTGCCGCGCCGGGCGGAAAATCCACGCAGATAGCCCAAAAACTTGGCGGCAGAGGTCTGTTGGTTTCAAATGAAATCGTATCGGCTCGAAGCAGAATATTGCTTGAAAACATTGTGCGCCTTGGCGTTTCAAATGCAGTTGTGCTTAACGAAAGTCCGCAGAAACTCGAAACTCGTTTCGTCGGTTATTTCGACAAAATTCTTGTTGACGCACCATGCTCCGGCGAGGGTATGTTCCGAAAGGATTCGGAGGCCGCGGCAATGTGGACGCCGGAAACAAACATAATATGTGCACAGCGTCAGCTCAAAATTTTAAATTCCGCAGAAAAAATGCTTAAACCCGGTGGTACAATGGTTTATTCCACCTGTACTTTTTCACGGATTGAAAATGAAGATACAATTTTGAAATTTCTTGAGGAACACCGTAATTTTGAAATTGTATCTCACGGTATATGCGGAATTGAAAACGGACTTGCCGCACTCGAAAAATCGGGACGAATTTTTCCGCATAAACAAAACGGAGAGGGTCATTTTCTTGCTGTACTGCGGAAAAATGACGGCGAAACCGAAAAATGCGGAATCATGAAAACCGCGGATAAAAAAGATTCCACGTTTTACAGGGCGTTTGAACGAGAGTTTTTTGATAATGTATATTACGAAAACGTATATGCGGACGGAAACCGTATATACGTGTGCAACGCGGAACTGCCGGATTTGACGGGGCTGAAACGGCTCGGTGGCGGAGTATATGCCGGCGAAAACAAAAAAGGCAGATTTGAACCGGCACACCCTATTGCGGCTGCGTCAAAAAAAGCGGATTTTAAATATGCATATGAACTTTCTGAAAAAGAATTTGAAAAATATATAATGGGCGAAACGCTCAATGCGGATATTCCGGGATGGTGTGCGGTGTGTATCAAAGGGTTTCCCGTCGGTCTCGGAAAAGGCAGCGGAGGGATAATAAAAAATCATTATCCCAAAGGTTTGCGCAGAAAAATACAGTTATGAACAGGTGAACCATGATGACGGTAAACGATATAATACAAATGATTGAAACGCACGCACCGTTAAAGCTGGCGTGCGGCTGGGACAATCCGGGACTTCTGACCGGCAGAAGAAATGCAGAGGTAACGACGGTGCTTACCGCACTTGATATTGATATTGAAACCGCATATGAAGCAAAAGATGTGGGTGCGGAAATGATAGTTACGCATCATCCTCTTATTTTCGACCCGATAAAACAAGTAAACGAGGATACATACGAAGGCAGAGTGCTTATGTTCCTCATAGAAAACAAAATCGCACTTTACAGTGCACATACAAATCTTGATGCCGCACCGAACGGCACAAATGATTATCTTGCAAAACTTTACGGTCTTTATGATACCGAATGTTTTGAGATAACATATGAAGATGAAAACGGCACAAAATACGGGTTGGGCAGGGTCGGTAAGCTGAAAGAGCCGGCAACGCTTAAAAATTTTGCATATCATATTGCCGAAAAACTGGGATTATCAAGCATAAACTACATCGGTGACGATAATCTTATAATAAAAAAGGCGGCGATATGCAGCGGCGGAGGCGGAAGTCTTGTATCTTCAAATATTGCGGATATTGCAGATGTATATGTAACCGGCGATGTGAAATATTCAAATGCGAGAAACGCATATAATATGCATTTGCCGATAATAGTTGCCGACCATTACAGTACAGAAATATTCTCACGTGATATATTTGCGGATATGCTTCGGGGTGTCAGAGTTGTTAAGTCCAAATGCGGAGCAAATATTGTAAAGGGGCTTTTGTTAAATGGATAAACAGAAG
>CAYQKW010000017.1:0-34943 GCA_964418245.1 uncultured Oscillospiraceae bacterium | reverse complement strand
CAAGAGAAAAAATTCATTAAACTGCTTTAGTTGCATAACCTTTCGATGCTCTCTTCTTACAATGTTGAAAGCGGAAGAAAAAGGAGCTAAAACAACCTATCTGAACTAAGATAGATTAGTATGCTCCGATACCCTAATAGGTCACTTAAAAAGCATTCCCCTCTATATTTTACCCAACTATCCTGCTTATCAAATACCACCTCAAATAGCTATAAAATATGCTTAAAAGTAACCCAAAACTCAAAAAAGTTGGAGGAAAGTTGGTGGTTTTCGAGTGCCCTCAAACCCAGTCGTGGTGCGGGGTTCGGGGGTTTTCTCCAAAAATTTCCACCGATTTTCCTCCAACTTTCGCCTTAAAATTGCTCAAAAATGAGGTCATTTTCAAGGCTTTCCTCCAATTTTCCTCCAACTTATAACCAAAAATAAAGGGTTCACCACAGTGGCAAACCCTTTTATATGATGTGAGTCAAAATACCCACAAACCCTTATTTTAAGCCATTTTCAAGCACTTTGACAGCTTATCCAAAGTAACGCTTTAACATACCCTCAAAGCCTTTTCCATGTCGAGCTTCGTCTTTAGCCATTTCATGCACGGTATCATGAATTGCATCATAACCGAGTTCTTTGGCTTTTTTTGCAAGCTCAAATTTACCGGCGGTTGCGCCGCATTCGGCTTCTGCTCTCATTGTGAGGTTTGTTTTTGTGCAAGGAACAACAACTTCGCCCAAAAGCTCTGCAAACTTTGCGGCGTGTTCAGCTTCTTCAAGAGCGGCTCTCATATAATAATCGCCCACTTCGGGATAGCCCTCTCTGATTGCCTGGCGGCTCATGGCGATATACATACCGACCTCACAACACTCACCTTCAAAATTGGCTTTTAAACCCTCATAAACTTCGGGATCAACTTTATCTTTGGCGCCAACACCTATTACGTGCTCGCAAACAAAGTTCAAGTTACCTTCTTCCATGACAGTAAATTTAGAACCGGGAACACCGCACTGAGGACATTTTTCGGGTGCAGCATCTCCTTCGTGAACATATCCGCATACAGGACATACAAATTTCATTTTAATCACCTTTCTTTATTTATATTTAAGGTATCGTCAGATACCTTTTTTAACAGTTTTTCAAACGTTATACATTCAAGCCGCATATTGATGAGATTATTTATTTCACACAGCTCGTTGTGGATTGGACACATATCTTTTGATATTCGTAGGCAGTCGCATCCATGGTTTAAACATTTGTTAACAACAATATCTCCGTCAATAGCTTCTATAATCTGAAGCATATTTATTTCAGAAGGGTCACGTATAATGCCGTAACCGCCCTTCACACCCTTTTGCGATTTGATAATGTTGCCTATACATAATTTGCGCAGGATTTTGATACAGAAACGCTGAGGGATTTTTTGTGTTTCGGCAATGTGCGACGCATCTGCAATACGGTGTTTTCCCAATTGTGAAAGATATAAAACAATTCTTAATGCATAATCGCATTCTACTGTAATTTTCATTTCTTCACCTTACAAACTTTTAATGTATACCCGTTTGGTATAGTTTTATTATATCATATATAAAACCTCAATTCAAGTAAAATTATATATAATATTTTTTAAAAAAATATATATGTTTTGTGCATAATTCATAATTTATGTGAGATAATAACTATTGCAAAAATATGTTAGGGTGAAAATTATGCAAAGTTTATTTATATTTTTAATCGGAGCGGCCGGTTATGGGCTGACCGAAATTATATGGAGAGGATATACACATTGGACTATGTTGCTGCTTGGCGGACTTTGTCTTATGATGATAATCGGGATAAACAACAAGATTGAAGTAAATTTTATATTAAAATGTATAATTTGTTCTGCGGCAATCACGTTTGCGGAATTTGTGACAGGTATGATAGTCAATGTGGGACTGAAATGGGACATATGGGATTACAAAGATATGGAATTTAATCTTTTGGGGCAGATATGCCCGGCATATTCTTTTTTATGGGCGGTTATATCGGCACCGATAATGTTGATTTACAACATGATGAGGTTTTGACCGCAAACAAACGATTCGTGTCAAATGCACGGAAAAATATTAATCGATTAGAAATTTGAAAATGCGGAAAAGCACGCATACCACAAAAAATGATTGCGTGCTTTTTTATTTAGCTTTTGTTTGTCGGCAAATAACGGTAATACATATATACGTATGAGTTGTTTTAATGCGATTTTGAGGGAAAGTTACTTTGGTTAAAATGGAGTGACATAATGATATAGACCAAAAAAGCAAGGAAATGTCAAGCAATAATTAAATATTTTTTCTCGCTCGGCAGCAGCTTCGATCAGTACCGAAAAAAATCAAGATGTCCCCGGCTTTAGCGGTGGGGACATCTTGATTTTAGTTATAAATCCATTGCATCGAAATTTGAAACAGGTTTCAGTTCGGATAGCGATTGCCAGAACATCAGTTTAAACGTATACCTGACGGACGCGTCCGCGTTAAATGAAATATCACTCACAGTGCCTGTATTTTCACCGTCTCTTAACGTGATTTCCGTTCCGAATTTTACATATACAAGCTTTCCATCTTTGTCGGTAACGGAAACAATCGGAAATGCCTTTACCGAATTCCCAATTCCCTCAACACTGTACATCAATTTACCTGATATTTTGCCATTGGAACGTTTCAGTGTACTTCCGCTTATTTCAGCCCTGAACACACCGTTGATAACATATTCTTCTAAATTATATGCACTGTTGTTTTTATTGTCTGCCGACGCATAATACCACAAATCACCGTTGTTTGAAATTTCAAACGGCTCGGTATATTCCGTCCATTCAATCTGTGAAAAATCCGGTTCTATTCCGCTTTCTGCAATATAATAATATATTGCGGCACCATCTGTATCGCATTTAAGCGTTATGCTTTGTTTTCCCGTATAGTTTCCCGATGTTTTGTCTGCATACGGTACAGCGCAAGTTTCGGTATATTCAAATATTGGATGCAGTGTAACATCTTCGCTTACAAACATTGCCGCAAGCATATTATCCCAACCGGCAAAAACCATGTTTTCATAAGTCGGGTCATCCGGAAGCGTTGCTTCACTGCCGTATTCGATTACCTGAGTATCAATAATATTTCCGTTCCAATCTACAAATGACACAGTATATTTATTAATCTCGTATTCGGCGGTGACAACCATATTGTCTTTTACGGTCAGTGTTCCCGCAAGAACCTTATCCCATCCTTTAAAACTGCTTCCCTTTTTGTCTGCCGGTGTCGGTCCCTCAAGCGGTTCATCATACTCAAATTCCTTTATTGAAATATCATTGTTTTCCCAATCAACAAATACAACACTGAATGTCTTTTTCTTAAACAAAGGCTGAATTGTGAGGTCTGCATGGATATTTGAGATACCTGTATCCCAGCCGACAAAATCATATCCTTCCTTTATGGGAATATTTTCCGGCAGGACGGCGCTCTCGCCCTCGGCTATTGTTTGCGCTGAAAGAACACCGCCGACTTCATTTATAAATTCCACATTATATACCGGTTTCGGTGCATTCAGCGTGTCAATGTATATCGGAGCTGTCGCACCCTCAATACCGAGTATTGCAACAAAATCTCCGGTTTTAAGGCTCGGTACTTCTTTCGGATTAAATGTGAAGGAATATTCGCCGTTGTTACCGAGTGTAGTCTGCGCAACATATTCCAATTGGCTTGCAGTCGGGTCGGTATTCGTTCCTTTGTAAACCATAAGGGTGGCTTTTTTACCCACGGTTCCGGTTTTGCCGGATATCGTATATTCCTGTCCGCTTGTATCCTCCAGTGTATCGTATGTAATATACTCACCGCCGAATATTTCGTCACTGTACCATGACTTTTCACCGTAACCGCCGTACAGAGTCAATCCGTTATCCAGAACAGCCGCTTGTGTCAGCTCGGAATATTCTTTGCGCACTTCCCATTCTCCCGGATAACCCATACTGTCGGCATACGTTGTTGAATGTGTATAGTAATATTTTCCGCTGTTTAAATCCTTATATTTATATCTCTTGTAATTGTATACCGGCGTTTTTATATCATTACTCTTAAATCGGTATACGGTACGGCTTTCTGTCTGTTTTGTATCCGATGCTTCCGCTTTTTCTTCACTCCATTCAGACCAGTCGCTCCATTTATAGAAATAATGTGTATAAATTGCGTCACGATAAGAATATTGTGTATATGCGGCAGTCAGCTGTTTTTGGTAACTGCTCTCATTCCACCACCAATCCTTTAAATACGTTCCGTAATTTCCCGAATACGAGCCGTAGCGCGTATGTCCGCTTGTTGTTCCCTTTGAACTTAGCCGATAATCCAAATCAATCGACTGGTAAGTAGGATAATAGCTGGTAGAATAGGACGACATTTTACCGTTACTGCTTACAGAACGGTTATATGTCCATCTTGTTTGATAAGTAGCCGGAACGGTTCTGGTTTGAACTTGACGTGTGTCCGAGGCGGATACTGCGGTATTTTGCCAGCCTGACCAGTTTCCCCATGACGTTATCTGTGAGTCGTATTTTGTCCAGCCGTTTAATGAGCTTTGATCGGATGTTGTTGTTTCCTTTGTCTTGTATCGATATTCCGTACGGCTTTCGGTTATATAGTCGCCGCTCGGCGGTTCACTCACACTCCAGTCGCTCCACGCCAGTCCCAAATCAATATTTATGCTTTTTCCCTGAGCTATTGCGACACCTGTGTTTCCGTCGTCAATTGAGCCTACGACATATACATCGGCATAGGTGGCAATACCGCTGTACGGTATGTAAATACTCTTGTCAGTAACGGCGTTTGCCTGCAAATTGAACGTTTCCGTTTCAGAAGCAACCATTTTCCCCGCTTCTGTTTTCAAAACAGCTATAACCTTGCCTTGTGTAAACGAGTCGGGATAATTTTTAAGATTTATCGACAATTCATAGCCCGAAGCCTCATTATTACGCACCGCCGATGTTATATTGGCAACGATGGGCATATCCTTATTTTCCCATACAAACACTGCCGTAATTGTCAAATCCGATTTTACGCACTTGTAATCATCCTTGTCCCAACCGGTGAATACAAATCCAACTTCGGGGGTCGGATTTTCCGGTACTTGCGCCGCGTTACAATAATTGATTTTCTGTTTGCTTAATATATTTCCCTTGCGATCAACAAATTTTACCGTGTATGAATTAATCATATATTTTGCGGTGATTTCCGTATCGTTTATTATATTGGTAAGATTTTTGTCCCAGCCTTGGAATGTGTATCCCTCACGGCCAGGCGCGGACGGCGCAACCGCCGTACTGTTGTATTTTACGGTTTTTGTTTCCAAAACAGTCCCGTCATAATCCTTGAACGTAACCATTTTGTCCGTATGTACCGTAAAGCTTGCGGAACTTTTCCCGTTACTGTTACCCACAGAATTTTTCGCAGAAACGGAAATGCAGTATGTTCCCGGATTGTTTGTTACAAATGTGGCACTCGTTCCGCTGACGCTCGTTTTTTGACTGTACGCCGAATTAGAACTGCAGTTCAGCGACACATCGTATCCCGTCGCACCTGTTACTTGCCCCCAGCTTGCGGTGATTGTTCCGCCCATCGCTATGTTTTGCTCGGATATGTTCACTGCCGACGGCGCAGACGGTTTCGTTACAACCGCATTTCCGCCCGTGCAAGTGTTGCCTTTTCTGTGACGTATCATAAGCCAACGCGAATTTAATTCGCTTTTCGATTTAACATTATCCCATGTAACCTTACAGTTTCCTCCGACATTGCATTGTGTATAATAAATATGTGTGCTTGTTACTTTGGTAACAAAAATAGTGTGTCCGCTGTTAATACTGTCCAAACGGATTATATCGCCGGCATAGATTTCTCCCATATTTCCTTTTCTCGAAACAGTTCGATAATCCCATGTTTGCGGATTTATTCGTTTTTTATACGTTAATACTTCATAATCGCCAAAAATCTTATACGCCATCAATCTTCCGTATCCCTCGCACTGACCTCCACCGCCAAATTGACCACATTTATCCTTACATTCCCAATGACAAAACGATCTTCCGGCTTTTGTGCATAACGGACACGGCGTTTTACCTGTCTGACTGTAATCGTGTGAATTATAATAATTCCAATATTCCCCATGTCTGTAAGTATTCCTAAGCTGTGAGATTTTTTCGATGAACTGCGCATTTGTCACATTTGCCGCATGAACCGTAAGCGGCGGTGATATGCAGAAAATTTCTGCCGCCGCAAACAGCACGATAATCAAACTTAAAAACCTTTTTTTCATATTACCTTCTCCTTATAAAATAAAAAATGCGGCTACCGAAGTAACCGCATAAAAACGCAAACTCCGATAGTCGCCAAACTAATTGATTAAGACAAGAATAACTTTGTATTACCTTAATTGAAATTTGCATTTTTATCAAATTTTTAAAAGATAATACAACAGTACGCACTTTGTCATAAAAAAACAAAATGTCCTTGTCTTTTGATATTCAATTAGTTTGGCACATTTAATTATACCATATTTAATTTTAAATTGCAATACTTTCGTTTAAATTATCTGTTATGATGAAAATTCTGGTAAAACTTTGTGAAAAATTCACAAGAGTGTTTTTGAATATTGCGAAGAATAATTTTTACTGATTTACAACTTTGAACATTTGTTTTACGACCGGAAAATTTCGGATAATATATCAAAACCATGAAAAAATAACAAGTGAGATTTTCGGTTATTTTTTTGTCGGTTAAGACATAGATTAGAATAAGAACATGGGAGGGAGAAAATATGGTTATAGTTATGAAAAAAAGAACAGTTACGGCGACTGTGATTTGTTTGTTGTGTATGATTGCGTTCGGATTAAAGGCATATGAACATAATTCGCGGACGGCGGCTGCACTCAATGTATCGGAAAAAGTAATAATAATCGATGCCGGGCACGGTGGCGAAGACGGCGGAGCAGTCGGCGGAGACGGAACACCGGAAAAAGAACTTAATCTTGCTGTGGCACTGAAATTGCAGGCATTGCTCGAACAGCAGGGGTGTACGGTGTTTATGACAAGAAGCGAAGACATATCGCTGAGTACAGAAGAAGACAATGCCATGCGGCGACGGAAAACTGCAGATTTAAACAACAGAAAAAATATGGTTGAAAAGTATGGTGTCGATGCTTTTGTAAGTATTCATATGAATACTTTCCCGGATAAAAAATATTTCGGTGCACAGGTATTTTATGCAAAATCGCCGGTGGAATCGAAACGGCTGGCAACGTGCATACAAGAAAAAATAAACGAAAAGGATAAAGAAAATATTCGGGTTGCAAAAGACGGAACCGATGGAATATATGTTTTGCAAAACGTAACCGTTCCGTCTGTTGTGGTTGAATGCGGATTTTTATCAAATGAAAAAGACCTGCGCAGATTGAAAACCGATGAATACAGAACAGAACTCGCCATAGCGATTTTTAACGGGATTGCAAAATATTTTTCAAGGTGACAATATGAAAAAGTACATAATTTTAAACGGTGACAACAAAAGTGGGATAGCCTGTTTTGACGAAAACCGCAAAAAAATCACACTGAATTTTGACGGATATGAAAAGCTTGAAAATGGTGAATATTTTGCTGTTTACGCAGACGGGAAATGTATTGGCAAAACGCTGACCGGCAAGTGCGGATTTGTGTTGGAAAATTTTGGCGGAGGGGTTGAAGTGATGAGAGAAAAAACGGGGACTGAATTGAAAAAAACGGAGTATTTTTCAGATAATGCCGTCAAACCGAAAGAACAAAAAACGCAGCATGAAGAATGTGCGGAAGAGATTATAAAAAAAGGATTTGACTGGCAGAAGATAAGAGGATATTATTGCATAAAAAATCTTGAAATCGTGAGATATATTATGAGCGGAGAAAATGTATATTCGGCAATAAATAAAAAAGGATATTACCTGTTCGGCGAAAAAGAAAACAAATTTGCCGCAGCTGTTCCTGAAATTAACGGAAATTCGCCTTTTTTGGAAAGTGTGAATAAGTTTGCCGTAAAGCTTCGTATAAGCGGAAGCGAATATTATGCCGTGGTTATGGGTACGGACGAAAACGGTGAATTTTTTTTAAAACCGACGAAAAGTGAAAATACATAATAAATTTAACATATATTTTCATAATTAATATAAAAAGTGAATAAAATAGTATTAAGAAACTAAAAAGTACAGAGATTTTGAAAGGTTGTAGCAAATGAACGGTATTTACTGTGATGAAGCAATAAAAAAAGAGTTTGAGACAGTTTTTGGCGGAAAGAATATTAATATTGAACATAATATATATGTGCTATATGCCGAAAAACCGGAATTTATTGAAAAAAACAGTATAATTATTGTAAACGGAGATAACCGAAGACTGCTTAAAAGCCTTGCCGGTACGGCAGAAACGGTCATTACCTGTGGAATGTCGAGAGTTTCGACGTTTACATTTTCAAGCATGAACGACGGCGGTTATGTGCTGTGTCTGCAAAGAGCCGTTGTTTCGTTTGACGGAAAAATTATGCAGCCTCAGGAAATCCCGGTATCGATTATCGGAGAATTCTTTGACCCGGATAAGATTATGCTGATACTTGTATTTGCATTTCTGGCACGGCAAAGCATGGGAAAATTGCGATGGCAGGAACTTTTGCAAGAGGGATTCGACGGGACAGAGGAGCAAAACTGATTAATTGAATGACAATGAAATTGGAGGAATGAAAATGACGGAAAACAATATTGCACTTATAACCGGAGAAATATGTTCACCGCCGGTATTAAGTCACAGTTTTAAAAACGAAAATTTTTATACGATGCAAGTTAGGGTTAAACGATTGAGCGATGTGTATGATTATGTAAACGTAACCATGCAGGAAAACATGATATTCGGACTTGAAGAAGGTCAAAATGTTACGGTGAACGGTCAATACAGGTCATATAATAATTACAGCGGAGTTGGGAACAAGCTTATTCTTACGCTTTTCGCCAATGAAATAATTGAGAATACCGAAACGGAAAACCCAAATACAATATATCTCAACGGATTCATATGTAAGCAACCGGTATACAGAACAACACCGTTCGGCAGAGAAATAACCGATATTATTGTTGCGGTAAACAGGAACTTCGGAAAATCCGACTACATACCGTGTATTGCATGGGGACGCAATGCCAAATATACGGCAAAGCTTGGTGTGGGGGATAATATTGAATTATGGGGAAGAATTCAAAGCAGAAATTATAAGAAAAAAATAACCGAAGATGAAGTTGTTGAAAAAACAGCATATGAAGTATCTATAACGCGGATTTCGCTTAAATGCAACGAGGATTGGTAAATATGCACAAAACAAATGATGAATTTATGTAAAAACAAGAAGAATTTGATAAAACCTATTGCAATTGATTTGTTATTGTTGTATAATATAAAGTGAAGAATAAAATTGCGATAATCGGTAAAGTTCAAAAGGAGAACACAAATGACAAAAGAAAATCTTGCTATATATCATTTTAACAACGGAACAAATTACAGAGCATACGAATACTTCGGATGCCATCGAAAAAACGAAAATGAGTATATATTCAGAGTGTGGGCGCCGAGAGCAAAAAAAGTTTGCGTTACCGGGGAATTTAACGGTTGGAATATGTTCACAGACGAAATGAAAAAAATACATTCAACAGGCGTGTGGGAAACAACGCTGAATGCCAAAGAGGGACAGCTGTATAAATATGCGATACATACAAATGACGGCAGAATTTTATGCAAGGCAGACCCGTTTTGCGTAAGAGCGGGCACAGATACCGAAACTGCCTCATTTGTATATGATTTTCACGGATTTGAATTTAAAGATGAAAAATGGATTGAACATAAAAAGAACACAAATATATATGAAGCACCGGTTAATATTTACGAGGTGCATCTTGGGTCGTGGACTAAAGAAAACGGAAACAGTCTTAATTACAGAGAGCTTGCCGGAAGACTTATACCTTATTTGAAAGCACACGGTTACACACATATCGAACTTATGCCGCTTGCCGAGCATCCGTTCGAGGGGTCGTGGGGTTATCAGGTGTGTGAGTATTTTGCGGTTACGTCACGTTTCGGAACACCGGAAGATTTCATGTTTTTTGTTGACAGTTTCCACAGAAGCGGAATAGGTGTTATTATGGACTGGGTTCCGGCACATTTCCCAAAAGACGAACACGGGCTTTATGAGTTTGACGGCGAACCGCTGTTTGAAAGTCCGATAAAACAAAAAATGGAACACGCCTCGTGGGGAACACGAATATTCGATTACGGCAGAACACAGGTGCGTTCGTTCTTAATATCAAACGCTGTGTTTTGGCTTGATAAATACCATATAGACGGGCTGAGAGTAGACGCTGTTTCATCTATGCTGTATCTTGATTATGACAGAAAAGACGGCGAATGGATTCCCAATGACAAGGGAGGAAACGAAAATCTTGATGCGGTTGATTTTTTAAGAGAGCTTAACACGGCGGTGTTTAAATATTATCCCGATACAATGATGATTGCCGAGGAATCGACGGCATGGCCGCTTGTTACGAGACCTGTCGGCGACGGAGGATTGGGATTTAATTTCAAATGGAATATGGGCTGGATGAACGATATGCTGGATTATATGCAATGCGACCCGTATTTCCGTAGCGGAAAACAGGGAAACATCACGTTTTCGCTTTGTTATGCGTTCAGCGAGAATTTCATATTGCCCATATCGCATGATGAGGTTGTACACGGCAAAAAGTCATTGCTTGACAAAATGCCGGGAGCTTATGAAGAAAAATTTGCCGGTGTGCGTGTGTTCTTGGGATATATGATGACGCATCCGGGCAAAAAACTGCTGTTTATGGGCAGTGAATTCGGGCAGTTCAATGAATGGAATTATCAAAGCGGACTTGATTTTTGTCTGCTGGAATATGAATATCACAGAATGCTTGATTTATATGTGAAAGAACTTAATGAGTTCTATCTTGAACATAAAGAACTTTATGAGATAGATTGCTCGTGGGAAGGCTTTTCGTGGATTTCAAACGACGATAACACGCAGAATATAATTGCATTCAAACGAACCGCGAAAAATTCGGACGAGCTTATTATTGTTATAAATTTTTCAAATGTTACAAGAAAAAATTATCGCATAGGAATACCGCACAGCGGTGCTTACAGACAAATATTTTGCAGTGACGATAAAAAATACGGCGGAGGCGGTGAGGGTAATCCGGAAAAAGTCAAAGCAGAGGAGATACCCATGCACGGATACGCCGAGTCGATTGAGATTACAGTACCAAAAATGGCAATAACAATATTCAAACGAGATAAAATAAAAAAACAGCACAGGGGGTTAACATTATGATGTCAAAGAAAAAAGATTGCGTAACAATGCTTCTTGCCGGTGGGCAGGGAAGCAGGCTTTATGTTTTAACGAGTAAAATCGCAAAACCGGCAGTTCCGTTCGGAGGCAAATACAGAATAATTGATTATGCGCTGTCGAACTGCGTAAACTCCGGACTTGATACGGTGGGGGTTTTAACGCAGTATCAGCCGTTGCTTTTGAACGAGTATATAGGAAACGGACAACCGTGGGATTTGGACCGCATAAACGGCGGCGTGAACATACTTCCGCCCTATCAGAAAAGCGACGGGTCCGATTGGTATACGGGAACGGCAAATGCCGTGTATCAGAATTTGCATTTTCTTGAAAGATATTCTCCGAAACACGTACTTATTCTTTCGGGTGACCACATATATAAAATGAATTACAAAAAAATGCTGGAATATCATAAAGAAAAAGATGCGGATTGCACAATCGCCGTTATAGACGTGCCGCTCGAAGAGGCGAGCCGTTTCGGAATTATGAACACAAACGACGATATGAGCATATATGAATTTGAAGAAAAACCGAAACAGCCCAAAAGCACAAAGGCTTCCATGGGAATATATATTTTTAAATACGATGTATTGAAAAAATATCTCACAGAAGACAATGAAAATCCCGATTCGTCAAACGATTTCGGAAAGAATATACTTCCCACAATGCTTTCTGCCGGAAAGCGTATGTTTGCATATCCGTTCAAAGGATATTGGAAAGATGTGGGAACTATAGAAAGTCTTTGGCAGGCAAATATGGATCTTTTGAGCGAGGATGCGATAGACAAGAGCAGCGAATGGAAAATCTATTCGAGAAACATGGAAAAACCACCGCATTTTGTGGGCGAAAACGCACAGATTAAAAACTCCATAGTAACCGAGGGATGCGAAATTTACGGCAAGGTTGAAAATTCCGTGCTGTTTCCGGGCGTTACGGTTGCGGAAGATGCATTTGTAAAAGATTCGATTATAATGGCTGAAACGGTTGTCGGCAAAGCATCCGCAATAAATTATTCCATAGTGGATGAGCAAGTTAAAATCGGCGATGGCTGTGTTATCGGCAGAAACAGGGGAGAAGCCGAGGGGATAACGGTTATTGCAAGAGGTGTTGAGATTTCTTCGGGAACAAACATAGATTCAAACATGATGATAGATGAAAACAGATAGGAGATGACATTATGAGCAGCAATGTACTCGGACTTATATTTTCCGATATTCATACTTGGGGAGTGTCGGAACTCATTGCCAACAGAACGGTTGCGTCAATACCGTTCCTCGGCAGATACAGACTTATAGACTTTGCACTTTCAAACATGGTTAATTCGGATATATATAACATCGGCGTTATGACAAAAAGCAATTACAGGTCTTTGATTGACCATATCGGGTCGGGCAAAGAATGGGATTTGTCCCGTAAAAACGGCGGTCTCACGTTGCTTCCGCCGTATATAAGCGGAAGCAGTGCCGGTCCTTACGAGGGCAGATTGGATGCATTAAAGCGTGCAAAATATTTTATTGAATCGGCTAACTGTGATTATATTATTCTTGCGGACTGCAATGTTGTATATAATATCGATTACAGCGATGTTATAGAATATCATAAAAAATCCGGAGCGGACATAACGTGTGTATATACGAAAACAGCCAACAAGAGAGAAGCTCCGTCACAGCTTATCGTATATGATAAAATAGACGAAAACGGAAGAATACACGATGTTATGCTTGACCCGGCGGTGGAAGGTGAGTTTTGTGCCGGACTGAGCACATGGGTGTTCAGCCGAGATGTTTTGCTCCATGTTATGGCGGACGCTACCTCACACGGAATGTCCAGCTTTTTCACCGATGTACTTCTGGGACATATACATTCGCTTAAGCTTATGGGATATAAACACGAGGGCTACAGTGCAAGAATAGACAGCCTTTCAAGTTATTTGAACAACAGTATGCGTTTGCTTGAAAAAGAAAGCAGAAACGAACTGTTCAACATACCGGGCAGAAACATACACACGCGAGTGCGGGATTCGTCACCGACAAAATACGGCAGTGAAGCGGTTGTTAAAAATTCACTCATAGCCGACGGCTGTGTTATTGAAGGTGTTGTGGAAAACAGCATTCTGTTCCGCGGAGTTAAGGTGAACAAGGGAAGTGTTGTTAAAAATTGTATATTAATGCACGATGCACTTGTAGAAAACAATGCATCACTTTCGTGGATAATAGCCGATAAACACGTGACGATAAGAGACAACAGAACACTTTCGGCCGACAAACGCTATCCGTTCTATATTGCGAAAGGAAAAATGGTTTAATCAGGGAAAACAAGGGAGAAGAAAATGAAAAATATATTATTTGTTGCAAGTGAGGGATTGCCGTTTATTCAAACGGGCGGATTGGGCGATGTTATAGGCGCACTTCCGAAAGCATTGAAAAAGGCGGATAAAAATGCCGATGTGCGTGTTGTTCTGCCGATGTATCCGCAGATTAACAAAGAAGAAATGACGTTTGTGAAAGAAATCAGCGTACAGCTTTCGTGGCGAAATCAATATTGCGGAATTTTTACGTGTAAAAAAGATGGCGTGACATATTATTTTATAGATAACGAATATTACTTTTACCGCCCGTCCTGCTACGGTCAGTATGACGACGGAGAAAGATTTGCGTTTTTCTCAAAAGCGGCAATAGATATTCTGCCGGAAGTGGGATTTGTTCCCGATGTGGTTCATTGCCACGACTGGCAGACGGCGCTCACGGTTATTTATTTAAAAACCATGTATCGTGAGGTGGATTGGTGCAGAAACATAAAAACCGTGTTCACGATTCATAACATAGAATATCAGGGTAAATACAGCATGGCGATTCTCGGAGATGTATTTTCGCTGGCGGAATTTGATGCACATATTGTGGATTATGACGGCTGTATAAATCTTATGAAAGGCGCAATAGAATGTGCCGATAAGGTAACAACGGTAAGTCCTTCCTATGCCGGGGAAATATTTAATCCGTTCTATTCTCACGGTTTGTCGCCGGTAATCAGTAATAATTCATACAAAATTACTGGAATACTCAACGGAATTGATGTGGATTTCTACAATCCGTCAATTGACAAAACGCTTTATAAGAATTATAATATAAACAGTATAAAAGATAAGAGCGCGAACAAGCTTATGCTTCAAAAACATTTTTGCTTGCCGGAAAACGCAAATATTCCTATGATTTCGATAATATCAAGGCTTGTAAGTCACAAGGGTATGGACATAACCTGCGGTGCGGCAGATGATATATTAAGCAACAATGTGCAACTTGTAATTCTTGGTAAAGGCGATAAAAACTATGAGGATTTTTTCCGTGGGCTTCAAAACAGATACCCGGATAAAGTTATTGCATATATAGCATTTGAACCTGAAATTGCAAGAAAAATATATGCGGCAAGCGATATGTTTCTTATGCCGTCCAAAAGCGAACCGTGCGGACTTGCGCAGATGATTTGCTCAAGATACGGAACGGTGCCGATTGTGAGAGAAACGGGCGGACTTAAAGATTCAATACATGATTGTACGCTTGGCGAAGGCAACGGATTTACGTTTGTTGACTATACGCCGGGGAATATTGTTAATGCGGTTAACCGCGCTCTCAGTGTATACTATAATAAAAAGAATTGGGAGAACCTCATGCATGAGGTTATGTCGGTTGATTTCAGCTGGAATGCGTCAGCCTTGAAATATTTGGAATTATACGGCAATCTCTCGTGAAAGGATTGAATATATTTGGCTGAAAAAATAACAAAATCCGAGCTTATGAAACTGATTGACGGTAAGCTCGCAAGATATTACGGACTAACGCCGACGGAAGCGACAAAAGAACACATATTCAAAGCCGCCGCCGCAACAATAAGAGACATATTAAGACAGAAACGAACGGCGTTTTCAAAAGAAGTGTCGCGTCAAAAAGCAAAAAGAGTATATTATCTCTGTATGGAATTTCTTGTGGGAA
This sequence comes from uncultured Oscillospiraceae bacterium, assembly GCA_964418245.1. GTDB lineage: Bacteria > Bacillota > Clostridia > RUG12999 > RUG12999 > CAKVOK01. Next base: position 19,524 of record CAYQKW010000017.1, on the reverse strand, counting down.
CATCGTTCCGCAACAATATATATAATCTCGGAATAGAAAAAGAAATGAGTGCCGCATTGGCAGAATACGGAATAGAACTGAACGACCTTTATGCTTATGACCCAGACCCGGGGCTCGGCAACGGTGGACTTGGCAGATTGGCATCTTGTTTTATGGATGCGCTTGCAAGCGGAAACTATCCGGCAATGGGATATTCAATAAGATATGAATATGGACTTTTCAAACAGAAAATCGTGGACGGCTGGCAGATGGAACTGCCCGATGTTTGGCTTCCGAACGGCGAAGTGTGGCTTGTGCCGAGAACCGACGATTCCGTTGAAGTTATGTTTGACGGACATATCGAAGAAGAATGGGAAAACGGCGGACTTAAAATTAATCATTACGATGCAACGGTTGTTAAAGCCGTGCCGTATGATATGATGATTTCCGGAAAAGACTGTGATGCGGTTTCCGTACTCAGGCTTTGGCGTGCCGTGAACCCCGTAAATGTGGATATGAAGCTGTTTTCACAGGGCGAATATGCAAAAGCGATGGAAGCAACGGCAAACATTGAAGCAATATCAAAAGTGCTTTATCCGGCAGATGACAACCGCGAGGGCAAATCACTGCGTCTGCGTCAGCAGTATTTCATGGTGAGCGCTGGCTTGCAGGATATTATAAAACGTCATTTCAGAGTGTATGATACTTTGGATAATTTCCACGAAAAAGTCGCGATTCATATAAACGATACGCATCCGGCACTTGCAATTCCGGAACTTATGCGTCTGTTGATGGATTGCTACGGCTATGACTGGGACAGAGCATGGTATATCGTAACGCATACAATGGCATATACGAACCACACCGTAATGGCTGAGGCGCTTGAAACATGGCCGGAAGATTTGATTGAACGCAGACTTCCGAGAATTTATACAATTATAAAAGAAATTAACGAGCGTTTTTGCAGAAGTGTTTGGGAACGCCATACGGGCGACTGGGATTTCAGCGAAAAAGTATCCATAATATCTCAGCATATGGTCAGAATGGCTAACCTCTCGATTGTGGGCGGTCATAAAATAAACGGCGTTGCGAAAATTCATTCGGATATATTGAAAAATGATGTATTTAAAGAATTTCATCAGCTTTCGCCGGAGAAATTCACAAACGTTACAAACGGCATTGCCCACAGAAGATGGCTGTGCCAGGCAAATCCGCATTTGACAAAACTCATAACGGATTGCATAGGAGACGGATTTGTGAAAAATCCCGCGGAACTCAGCAAGCTTCTTGCTTTTAAAGACGACAAAAGTGTGCTTAAAGAACTTGAAGTTATAAAAGCATATAATAAAAGAGTGTTTGCAGACTATGCGCTTAAAAATATGGGCGTTAAAATAGACCCAAATACAGTGTTCAACACACAGGCAAAAAGACTTCACGAATATAAACGCCAGCTGCTTAATATTTTAAGAGTAATCGGTCTTTTCCTTGCGCTTAAAGAGAATCCGAAACTTGATATTCAGCCGACAACATTCATATTTGCCGCAAAAGCCGCTCCGAGTTATTATATGGCAAAGCGTGTTATAAATCTTATTTGGGCGGTTGGAAAAGAAATTGAGAAATATCCGGAAATAAGCAAAAAACTTAAAGTATTTTTTGTTGAAAATTATTCCGTATCGCTTGCCGAAATGATTATGCCGGCAAGTGAAATAAGTCAGCAGATTTCTCTCGCCGGAAAAGAAGCGAGCGGAACCGGAAATATGAAGCTTATGATAAACGGTGCGATAACTCTCGGTACAATGGACGGAGCAAACGTTGAAATTCACGATGAAGTCGGAGATGACAACATATTTATTTTCGGTATGAACGAAAAAGAGGTTGATACTCTTTGGCGCAGAGGATATAATGCTTATAATTATTATATCGAAAACGAATTTTTAAAGAAAATCGTAGACAGCCTTATACCGGGATTTAACGGAATGAGTTTCAAGGATATTCACGATTATCTTATAGCCGGCAGTACGGGCAGCGACCCGTATATGTGTCTTGCGGATTTCGGCGACTATTGCAGAATACATGAATTTGCGGACAGGGCATATAACGACAGAACGGCATGGAACAAAATGTCACTTGTGAATATCGCAAAAGCCGGTGTTTTTGCCGCAGACAGAAGCGTTAAAGATTATGCCGATAATATTTGGCACATCAAACCGGTAAATATGCCGAAAGAAAAATAAATTTTCAATAAAACAGAGGGTGGCACAAAATGGCTCATTTTGCTGCGCCCTTTGTTTGCACTTGACGGAAAGGTGTAAGCAAACATGGAAACAATCGAAGAAAAATCCTTTGTCGGTCTTAATATTAAGGATATACGCATAACCGGCAAAAAGTTTGCGGACTGCGAATTTACTGACTGCCGATTTGAAAATACAACGATGTATGAATGTATGTTTGCGGATTGCAAATTTGTCCGATGTGAAATAATCGGGCTTGAGACCAAAAAATCCGAAGTGCGTTCGCTCCGTTTGGAACAATGTGCCGTTTTGGGCGTGAATTTTGCATTGCTGCAAGGAAACGCACTTTTTTCAGCACCGCTTGAAAACTTGAAAAACTGTACGCTTAAATATTGCACGTTTATGGATATGGAATTTAACGGGTTCGATTTTTCCGATAACGAAATCGTAAATTCATCGTTTGCGGAGGTCAAACTCGAAAAAGCAAGCTTTAACAAATGTGTGCTGAGGGGTACGGAATTTTTCAAATGCAACTTAAAAAATGCGAATTTTAAAAATGCATCGGGATATAACGTTGATGTTTTAACCTGCGGATTGAAAGGTGCAAAATTCACATATCCGGAAGCGGTTAATTTATTATATTCACTCGGAATAGAAATGGAGTAAGCATATGATACTTAAGACAAAAAGAACGCCCGACGGAGCGGTTAAAGAAAATACCGATATTTCCATTGTTGTGTGGGTTAAAAGAAAATACGGCGCACTTGTGCGGCTTATTCTGAAAACGGACGAATCAACGGAATACATACTCATGGAATGGTGCGATTTCAGCGGAGGATATGATTGTTATGAAGTTACGCTGAATTTGAAAACGGGTTTGTATTTCTACAGTTTCGATTTGTGGGACTACGGAAAATATGAAGAGGATTTTCAAATTACCGTGTATGATTCCGATTTTTCCACTCCGAACCGCATAAAAGGCGGTCAGATTTATCATATTTTTGTCGATAGATTTAACAGAGGAAAAGAAACGCCGATACGCAGTGATGTAATTTATCACGAAAACAAAGAAGATATTCCGATTTTTGAACCGAACGAAAACGGCAAAGTGGAAAATCGTGATTTTTACGGCGGTAATTTTTCGGGAATAATCGAAAAACTGCCGTATATAAAAAGCCTCGGTACGACATATATATATTTAAGCCCGATTTTCAAAGCATATTCAAACCATAAATACGATACGGGAAATTATCTTGAAACGGACGAAATGTTCGGCACTGAAACGGATTTCAAAAAACTTGTGCAAGAAGCAGACAAACTCGGTATGAAAATCATTTTGGACGGTGTTTTTAACCATACGGGTGATGACAGCGTGTATTTTAACAAATACGGAAATTACGGCGGTGTCGGTGCATACGAAAGCGAAAATTCAAAGTATCGTGATTGGTATTTGTGGGAAGATGACGGAAGCTACAAAAGCTGGTGGGGCATAGATATTCTGCCCTGCACGAACAAAGATAACGAAGAATTTTTAAGTTTCATATGCGATGAGGTAATAAAAAAATGGATTAATGCCGGTATTTATGCGTGGCGGCTCGATGTTGCGGACGAGCTTAACGATAAGCTGTTGGACAGAATAAGAAAATCCGCAAAGGAGGCAAATCCCGAATGTCTTATAATAGGCGAAGTTTGGGAGGACGCGTCAAATAAAATCGCATACGGAAACCGCCGTCGGTATCTTCATGGGAAACAGCTCGACAGCGTTATGAATTATCCGTTTAAAAATGCGATTATCGAATATGTTAAAACGGGAAACGAAAAAATAATCAAAAATACGGTGGAGGAAATTTTGAAAAATTATCCGAAACCATGCATAGATGTGCTGATGAATTTTTTGGGAACTCACGATACACGGCGTATTTTAACGGTTCTCGGATATGAGGGATTTCCGAAAACAAAAAGCGAGGAAGCAAAAATCGCACTTTCGGAGAAACAGTATAAACTTGCCGTGAAACGGCTTAAGCCGGCACTTGCGCTTGTTATGTTTTTGCCGGGTGTTCCGTGCATTTTCTACGGGGACGAAGCAGGACTTGAGGGCGGAAAAGACCCGTTCAACAGAAAATATTTCCCGTGGGGAAAAGAAAATACGGAGATTTTGGAATATGTCCGCACACTGGGAAAAATCCGTGCGGAACATACGGAATTTAAAGAGGGTATATATGAACTTATTTATGCCGAAAACGGTGTGTTTGCTTTCAAACGTGACGGTGTTGCGATTGCCGTTAATATATCGGATAAACCGATTTTCCTGGACGGAAAATATTTGAATTATATAACCGGGGAGATTTGTGACAGAATTGAACCGTATGAAAGTATGGTGACGAAAAGTGCTGTTTCTGGCATACTCGGATAAGGAACACACGGAGGCGGGCAGATTATTGCTGAAAGCCGTATTGAAAGAATACGGTATAGAAGAATATGAAATTAAATACGGCAGTCGAGGTAAACCGTATATTGACGGGATACATTTCAGTATAAGCCATTCCGGCAGACTTATCGCCGTTTTGATAAGCGATGAGGAATGCGGAACGGATGTGCAGAAAATTCGCAGTGTGAGCGAAAAAACCGTTCGGCGTGTTTGCGGTAAACGTGAGCTTGAAAAAATAAAAAATGCGGAAAATAAAGAATTGTGTTTCTGCAAAATCTGGGCGGCAAAAGAAAGCCATGTTAAAATGAAAGGCACGGGATTTGACGGGGAATTTAAACATATTCCGTATAGCGTCAGTACGGTGCGTATCGGAAATTATGTCGCAGCAGTATCGCCGAAACAAAAGATAAGTATAAAATGGGTAAGGATTTGATTTGAATTGAAACGGATTTTAAGTATTCAGGATATTTCGTGTATCGGTAAATGCTCGCAGACCGTGGCGCTGCCGGTTATATCGGCAATGGGAATAGAAACAGCGATTTTACCGACGGCGGTTTTGTCCGCACACACGGCATTTGACGGGTTTACATTTAAAGATTTAATCGATGAAATGCCGAAAATAATTAATCACTGGAAAAATATGAACATCGAATTTGATGCGATTTACACCGGTTATCTCGGCTCGGAGAAACAGGTTGAAATTGTTGAAGAATTGTTCGATACATATAAAAACGCATTGATTGTTGTTGACCCAGTTATGGGCGATAACGGCAAACTTTACACCGGATTTGATGAAAAGTTTGCGGAACATATGCGTGTGCTGTGCAAAAAAGCGGACGTAATTTTGCCCAATATAACCGAAGCGGCATACTTAACGGGCGAGGAATATGCGGAAAATGCCGACAGAGAATATGTGAAAAAACTTGCCGAAAAGCTTTATGACCTCGGTGCGGATAATATTGTCGTAACCGGTATGTCGGAGGGCAATAAGGTCGGGGCGATGCTTTATAACGGAGCGGAAACATTTGAATATCTTACGGATAAGGTGAATAAAAGTTTCCATGGTACAGGTGATGTTTTTGCGGCGGCGTTCTGCGGAGCAGTACTTTCGGGGGCGGATTACAAAAAAGCTGTGAAATGTGCGGCGGATTTTACGCTCGAAAGCATAAAATGTACGGACGAAACACATTGGTACGGCATTAATTTTGAAAAAGCATTGCCAATGCTTGGCGGAAAGAATAGATAATCGAACCTCGGCAGGAACAAACAGAGCATAGATTTTTATTTATCGCTTAATGTCGAACAAATGAGCGAACGGAAAGCTTACCGAATAATTTTAAAAGACCGAAAAAATGCAACACCCCCGAAGTATATTTTTAACTTCGGGGGTGTTTGTGACTGCCGAATTGAAAATTTATGTTTTATATTCAGTCCTCAAGTTTTTTTATCATCGGGCAAACAAGTTCCGCTCTGTATGTCGGAGCAACCCAACGAACGGCATTTTTAATAACAGTCTGTATTTCTTCGTTATAGAAAGTCGGGAAACTTTCGTGACCCGGCTGGAAATAGAAAATTCTTCCGTTTCCTCGGTTGTAGCAACAACCGGAACGGAAAACTTCGCCGCCTTCATAAGACCCCATCATAATAAGCTGGTCCGGTTCGGGAATGTCAAACGGTTCAGCATATGTTTCTTCGTGAGGAAGTTTTATATATCTGTCTATGCCGCGAACAATCGGATGAGAGGGTTTGCATACCCAAATTCGTTCCATGTCGCCGTCTTCTCTCCAACTCAAATTACAGCTTGTACCCATAAGAAATTTAAAAGGTTTTGAATGATGTGCGGAATGCAGAAAAACAGCACCCATGCCTTCAAGAACCGCATCGCGCACTTTCATTGCGATTTCGTCCGGAACATCACCGTGCTTCATGTGCCCCCACCAAATAATTACGTCTGTGTTTTTCAGAACGTCATCGGTAATTCCGCAGTCCGGGTCGTCGAGAGTGGCGGTTTTGACAGAAACATCGTCACACTTCAAAAAATCTGCAATTGCACTGTGTATACCGTTCGGATAAATCGAACGCACAGCTTCGTCTGTTTTTTCATGAGCATATTCATTCCATATAAGAACGCGTATCATAATTTTATCCCCCTTGATAAAAAATTTATTTTTATTTAAATTTAGTATAGCATTTTTATAAGATTTGTGCTATAATATAAATATCATAAAATATCAAATTTTTGTTTATCTTACGGATGGTGATATTATGGGATATAATATATGGGAAGAAGCAAAAGCAAAAATAAACGGCTTTGAAATACCGGTGCAGTGTATTCAAGTTGAACTTGAATCTCAAGACAATGCAAATGATTTACATTATCATGATTATGTTGAACTTCTTTACGGTCAAGAGAATTGCGATGTTTTGGTGATGTGTTACGGCAAAACATACCGTATGTGCAGCGGAGACCTTGTAATAATAAATTCAAAACAGCCGCACACGGTAACAACATTGGGGAAAAAAAGCAGATATACGGTAATCAAATTTATGCCGCAGATACTTTATGCCGCCGAACAGTCTGCACTTGAATTCAAATATATTCTGCCGTTTATAACAAACAACGAAAAATACAGCAAGCTTTTCACAAAAAATAATGTAGCCGGAACGGAAATACCCAATATTATAAACGGGATTCTTGATGAATGGGACACAAAGGAATACGGCTATGAAGTGGCGTTAAGAGTGCAGGTTATAAAAATCGCACTTTGGCTTATACGCCGTTGGTATACCGAAAATCCGTCGGCAAGCATAGACATTTCGGGAGAAAATGATGATGCAATCAAATTTATACAAAAATCAATTGAGTTTGCACAAAAAAATTTCCCGACCGCAACGTCTTTTGAAGCGGCAAAGGTGTGTAATTTAAGCTACAGCTATTTTTCGAGATTGTTTAAACGCGTGATGAAAAAAAGCTTTACCGAGTATGTAAATTATGTGAGGATAACCGAGGCACAGCGAATGCTCACATCAACCGACAAAAGCATAACCGATGTTGCACTTGACATAGGTTTTTCAACAACAAGTTATTTTATAGATAAATTTAAACGGCAGGTTCATATGACACCGATGCAGTTCAAGAAAAAATATAAATCACAGTGAGAAGGACGGAACGGAAAAACAAACAAATCGTTCGGTTAAAATGCGGAGCGGCACGTGATTGTGCGGCTCCGCATAAAATTTAATCATAATCAATTGTGCATTTCTATATGTGCTTCTTTACAAAGTCTTCAATTCTTGCAAGTGCAATATTGAGGTTCTTTATTGAATAACAATACGACGCACGGAAATATCCCTCTCCGCTGTCGCCGAGAGCTGTTCCCGGTACAACCGCAACTTTTTCTTCGCGCAGCAGACGTTCGCAGAACTCTTCGGAAGTCATGCGGAGCTTTTTAATGCAGGGGAATACATAAAATGCTCCCTGCGGTTCAAAACAGTCAAGCCCCATTTTTCTGAAACCGTCCACAACAATTTTTCGTCTGTAGTCATATTCTTTTTTCATCATCGCAATATCATCATCGCCGTTTTTGAGTGCTTCAATTGCCGCATATTGACTTGTGGTCGGTGCACTCATAATTGCATACTGATGAATTTTTGTCATAGATTTTATGATTTGTTCGTTTCCCACAGCATACCCAAGACGCCAGCCGGTCATTGCATATGTTTTTGAAAATCCGCTGACAACAATTGTTCTTTCATACATTTCGGGTAACGAAGCAATGGAAACATGATTGTCTCCGTAAGTAAGTTCTGCATAAATTTCGTCGGAAAGTACCATTATATCTGTATCTTTAAGCACATCTGCAATTTCTTCGAGGTCTTTTTTTCGCATGACCGCACCGGTGGGATTGTTCGGAAACGGCAATACAAGCAGTTTCGTTTTTGGTGTTATTGCTTTTTTCAGTGCTTCTGCGGTAAGGCGAAATTCATCTTCTTCTTTGGTTACTATAGGTACCGGCACACCTCCGGCAAGAACGGTACACGGTTTGTAGCAAACAAACGACGGTTCGGGAATAAGAACTTCTTCGCCCGGATTTACAAGCGAACGTATGCATATATCTATCGCTTCGCTTCCGCCGACGGTAACAAGCACCTGTTTCGGTGAGTAAGATATATTAAACCGGCGGTTTAAATATTTGCATATTTCTTCGCGCAGAGGTAGTAAACCGGAGTTTGAGGTGTAGTGTGTACTGCCTTTTTCAAGAGAATATATACCCTCTTCTCTTATGTGCCACGGAGTTACAAAATCCGGTTCGCCGACACCGAGAGAAATTGCATCTTTCATTTCTGCAACAATATCAAAAAATTTTCTTATTCCGGAAGGTTCGATACTCTTTACCCTGTCCGATAAAATATTCTCTATATTCACAGCGTAATCACCTGCCTGTCGTCAATTTCATTATTTTCAAACGTAACGCCGTGGTCTTTGTATTTTTTTAATACAAAATGAGTGGCGGTACTTACAACGGATTCCATCGGTGCAAGCGTACTTGCCACGAACAATGCAATGTTTTTCATGCTTTTGCCCTCGATAATAACGCATAAATCGAATCCGCCCGACATAAGATACAGTGATTTTACCTGCGGATATTTATATATACGTTCAGCAACTTTATCAAACCCCTCGCCGCGTTGCGGAGTGATTTTAAGTTCAATAAGCGCGGTCACGTTTTCAACATTGGTTTTTTCCCAGTTTACGATGGCCTTGTTGCCAAGCAGAACGTTGTTTTCTTTAAGAGCATTTATTGTATTGTATACTTCTTCCGCCGACGAATCCGTCATAACGGCAATTTGTTCCGGTGCTATGTTGCAGTCTTCGTCAAGAATTTTAAGTATTTCGTCACTAAGCATTTTCATTCATCCTTTCTTTCATCCGTTTTATTTCAGAATCTTTAAGTTTAAGTTTTTCTTTCAGCCGAGCTGTTTCAGCTTTGTAAATTTCAATTTGATTTCTTGCGGCATCGACTTCTTTTTTTGCCGCCGAACTCATATCAAGAATATATTGCGTAACTTCTTCTTTTGAATATCCCAAAGCAACTGTTTTAAATATACATTTAGCCATATTCATCTTCCTTTTTTGCATATAATGATATTATACAACATTTCGGCGCAATTGTCAATATATTTGTAAAAAACAACAAATTTATAAATATCTATTGAAAAAAAATTTTTTTTGTTATATAATAAATATAATATTATAAATTTTGGAGGTAATCACATGAAAATTTTGGTAACAGGCGGTGCCGGATACATAGGCAGTCATACATGCGTTGAACTGTTAAATTCGGGATATGAAATTGTTGTTATGGACAATTTTTCAAATTCTTCCCCGAAATCACTTGAAATAATCAAAGAACTTACCGGAAAAGACTTTAAATTTTATGAATGCGATATGCTTGATTATGACGGTTTTGAACGTATTTTTAAAGAAAATCAAATCGACAGTGTCATTCATTTCGCCGGTCTTAAAGCAGTCGGAGAATCGGTTCAAATCCCGTTAAAATATTATCACAACAATATCACAGGGACGTTAAATCTTTTGGATTTAATGAAAAAATATGAAGTGTTCAATATTGTATTTTCATCTTCGGCAACAGTATACGGAAGCCCGAAATCGGTGCCGATAAAAGAGGATTTTCCTTTACATACAACAAATCCATACGGCTCCACAAAGTTTATGCTTGAGATGATTTTACAGGATTTATTCGTATCCGATAATCGTTTTTCAATAACTCTTTTGAGATATTTCAACCCGATAGGTGCGCATAAAAGCGGCCGCATAGGCGAGAATCCGCGTGGAATACCGAATAATCTTTTGCCGTATATAACACAGGTTGCGGTTGGAAAATTGGAAAAACTGCACGTGTTCGGCAACAGTTATCCCACACATGACGGTACGGGTGTGCGTGACTATATCCATGTTGTTGACCTTGCAAAGGGTCATGTTAAAACCGTTGATGTGAAATCCGGCAAACCGGGAGTTCATATATTCAATTTAGGTACGGGCAAAGGATATTCGGTGCTTGATATTGTAAAAGCATTTGAAAAAGCAAGCGGAAAAACCATTCCGTATGTAATTGACCCACCGCGTGCCGGCGATATTGCCGAATGTTATGCCGACCCGTCAAAAGCTTTGGATGAACTCGGCTGGAAAGCGGAAAACAACATTGAAGATATGTGTCTTGATTCGTGGAGATGGCAGAAAAACAATCCGAACGGATTTGATGATTAATTTTGATTGTTAAAAAGGCGAGCACAAAGTGTTCGCTTTTTTTATATATTGTCTTATGCGGATTTTTCAACATATACATTGAATAAAATTTTAATTTTCAATTGACTTTGTGCAAATTTTGTGTTATACTACATAGTGGGTTTATGTGAATAAGCTTTATAAAAAACAGATTTTTATTTCAAATATAAAGCAAATCTTGCCCTTGAAATGATGAAAATGCAAAATTTGCTGATTAAGGATATGATATTATGCCTCCACTTACAGAACTTACGGGAAATGATATATTAATAAATATGCCCGAAAAAATTGCTATAAAAAATCTTGATTTGTATAACAGAGAACAGAAGATAGTTCTTGAAATAAAACCCGAAAGATTTCTTTCGGCGGAGGAAACAGAAGAAATTGGCGAACATTTAAAAAGAAAATACGGTGTGCGTACGGTTGAAATTGTTTGTGACTATTCCGAACTTGAGCTTGACCGTGAAAATTTAAATGTTTATTCGGGATATATTTTGAAAAAGATATATAAAGGGAATTTAATATACAAATGCGCACTTTTAAATTCGGTTTGGAAACTTGACGAAACCGGCATAAATATTTTTCTCAAAACATCCTGTAATTCGCTGATAGAAAATATCGGTCTGGAAAAAAGAATTGCCGGCATTATAAAAAAAGAAACCGACAAACAATATGAAATATGTTTTGTTAAAGGAGCGAGCGAAACATCAGGTGCGGAGATTATTTCAAAACGCCTTGAAACCGCCGAAAAGGCAATGCCTGTGATTATCGAAAAAAACACAGAAATAAAGGCCGCTCCGCTGCCGGAAGTTTTGCCGATAAATACAGATGAAATAGAAATCGGAAACATAATACGCGGCAAAAAAATCACCGAAAAACCAATACCCATAGCAACAATAACAGGGGAAATGAATTCTGTTACGATATGCGGAGATATTTTGAATGTTGAACAAAAGGAACTGAAATCAGGAAGAGTGCTTGTGAGTTTTGCCGTAACCGATTTCACAAGTTCAATAAAAATAAAGCTGTTTGAAGGTGCAAAAACCGACGCAACGGAGGAACGCAAGGCACGTGCCGCGGAAAAACTGAAGAAAATAATTGATGGATTAAAAAAAGGTCAGCGAGTTTTGCTGAAAGGCAGAGTGCAGTATGATGATTTTGACAAAGAGCTTTTGATTATCGGTTCGGATATTATGAAGGTTGAAAAAGAAGAACGCACGGATAATGCGGAAAAAAAACGCGTCGAGCTTCATATGCATACGCAGATGTCAACAATGGACGGAGTGACAAGCGTAAAAGACCTTGTCAAACGTGCCATGAAATGGGGACATACGGCGGTTGCCGTAACCGACCACGGTGTTGTGCAGGCATTTCCGGATGCATTTAACACGGCACGTGACGAAAAGGATTTAAACAAATATCATATAAAAATATTGTACGGCGTTGAGGGGTATCTGCGTGCCGAAGATTTGAATATTGTATTCGATTATGATAAGGCGGACGAAAACAATACAACAATAGATGCTCCGTTTGTGGTTTTTGACCTTGAAACAACCGGTTTCAGCCCGATAAACGACCATATAATCGAAATAGGTGCGGTGAAAATTAAAAACGGAAATATAACGGAACGCTTCAGCACTTTTGTAAATCCGCAGACACACATTCCCGAAAATATAACGGAGCTGACAAGCATAACGGACGAAATGGTAAAAGATGCACCGATTATAGATACGGCGGCAAAAGATTTTATCGAATTTTCAAAAGGCTGTATTATGGTTGCGCACAATGCGTCGTTCGATATGGGATTTATGCGAGCAAATGCGGAACGGCTCGGTCTTGATTTTGAGTTTTGCTATCTTGATACGCTTGAACTGTGTCGTGCAATATATACCGACCAGAAAAGGCACGGACTTGCGGCAATGGTAAAAAGGCTTAACATTGTCCTTGAAAATCATCACCGTGCGGTTGATGACGCCGAAGCAACAGCAGAGGTTTTAAAACACTGTTTTACACAACTGCGCGAAAGAAATATTTTGAATATAGACGATATAAACAGCGCACTTGCTCCCGATGATAAAGGAAGAATGAAGTATCATCATATAATTATTTTTGCCAAAAATCCAATGGGGCTGGAGCATCTTTACAGAATAATTTCCGCATCACACCTTGAACATTTTTACAAAAAGCCGATAATACCGCGAAGCCTTATAAATAAATACCGCGATGGACTTATAATAGGCTCGGCGTGTGAAGCCGGCGAACTTTATAAAGCTGTGCTTAACGGTAAAAAACAAAAGGAAATAGATAAAATTGCCGAATTTTATGATTATCTTGAAATTCAGCCCGACGGCAACAACGAATTTCTTATACGAAACGGCCGTGTTTCCGGAGTGAACAGACTGCACGAGATAAACCGTCGGATTATAGAAACCGGAAAACGGCTCGGGAAGCTTACGGTTGCAACCGGAGACGTTCATTTTATGGACCCACAGGACGAAGCTTTCAGACGTATACTTATGGATGCGCAGGGCTTTGACGATGCAGACAATCAGGCACCGCTTTATTTCAGAACGACAGAAGAAATGCTTGATGAGTTTTCTTATTTGGGTGAGAAACTTGCATATGAAGTTGTTGTTGAAAATACAAATAAAATTGCCGATATGATTGAAAACATACAGCTTTTGCCGGACGAACCGCATACTCCGAGTATGGACGGCGCGGAAGAAGATATTGTTAATATATCTATGAACAAAGCATATGAAATATACGGCGACCCACTGCCCGAAATTGTTAAAGCAAGAATAGACCGCGAACTCGGTTCGATAATAAAGCATGGGTTTTCGGTGCTTTACATAATTGCGCAGAAGCTTGTTTGGCATTCCAACGGGAATGGGTATCTCGTGGGTTCGAGGGGTTCCGTAGGTTCATCGTTTATTGCATTTTTGCTCGGTATAACAGAGGTTAATTCATTACAGCCGCATTATGTGTGTCCAAACTGCAAACACAGCGAATTTATTACGGACGGTTCGGTGGACATGGGTATGGATATGGATGACAAGGATTGTCCCGTTTGCGGTGCAAAATATAATAAAAACGGCTACGATATACCGTTTGAAACTTTCCTTGGATTTGACGGGGATAAAGAACCGGATATTGACCTGAATTTTTCCGGAGATGACCAGCCGAACGCACATAAACATACAGAGGAACTTTTCGGAAAAGGACATACTTTCCGTGCCGGTACAATAGGTACGGTTGCCGAAAAAACGGCATACGGATATGTTATGAAATATATGGAAAAACGCGGTTTGCATCCGTCCGCGGCGGAAATAGACAGGCTCACACAAGGCTGTACGGGTGTTAAGCGAACAACCGGACAGCATCCCGGAGGAATTATGGTTGTTCCCCGTGCGGAAGATATTCATTCGTTCTGTCCCATACAGCATCCGGCTGACGATACGTCAACCGATATAATAACAACTCATTTCGATTATCATTCAATTTCAGGACGATTACTCAAGCTTGATATACTCGGCCATGATGACCCGACGGTTATACGAATGCTTGAAGATTTAACGGGTATAGATTCAAAAACAATCGAAATCGGCGAAAAAGAAACAATGAGCATATTCACCGGAACGGAAGCTCTCGGCGTTACACCGGAACAAATAAAATCTCCCGTAGGCACATACGGCGTACCGGAATTCGGAACACCTTTCGTAAGAAAAATGCTTGTGGATACAAAACCGACAACAATAACCGAGCTAATACGTATTTCGGGACTTTCGCACGGTACGGACGTTTGGCTGAACAATGCCCAAGACCTTGTGCAAAGCGGCACAATAACGCTTAAAGAAGCAATATGTACACGTGACGATATAATGACATATCTTATATATCACGGTGTAGAGAAAAAGATGGCATTTACCATAATGGAATATGTGCGAAAAGGTAAAGCCGCCAAAAACGGTATGAAACCGGAGTTTGAAGAAGCACTTTTATCAAACGATATTCCGCAGTGGTATATTGAATCATGTAAAAAAATAAAATATATGTTCCCGAAAGCTCATGCTGCGGCGTATGTTATGATGGGATTCAGAATAGCATGGTTTAAAGTGCATTATGCCAAAGAATATTATGCAACATATCTATCCGTCAGGGGAGAGGATTTTGATGCCGGGCTTATGATTGGCAAAGAAAATGTGGAAAAGAATTTTGAAGAATACCGAAAAATGGAAAATGCCTCGGTTAAAGATAAAGGTATATTAACATTGCTTGAATTGTGTAACGAAATGTATGCTCGAGGAATAAATTTTGAAACAATAGATTTATACAATTCACATGCGTCAAGATTTATGCCGACGGAAAGCGGCAATATATTACCTCCGCTTTCGGCAATTCCCGGGCTCGGTAAAAGCGCGGCGGAAAAGATTGTTGAAGAACGTGAAAAAGGAGAGTTCTTTAATATTCAGGATTTAAGGGAACGTACAAAGGTTTCAAAGTCTGTAATACAGCTGTTAAAAGACCATCATTGCCTTGACGGAATACCTGAAACGGCTCAGATTACACTTTTTTAAACGAAAGAAGGATTAAATATGAAAAAATGTGAAAAATGCCAGATAAAAGTTGATGAAACAGCTGAATCCTGCCCCGTATGCGGCGGCAGATTAACAGTGTCCGGCGAAAACGGAGATTTTATCTTCAAAAGCGGCAAAGAACAGACTGAACAAACCTGTGAAAACGGGTTTGAAGGAATACTTGGCATGAGTTTTGACGAAAAACTTAAAGGCATATTTATGCGGAACAGTATGAAAACGGCAGCGGTGTTTATGCTTATATATATGGTGTATTTTGTTACCGTGTGTATAAACCGACCGATTATGATATTATCCGGGCTTGTGCCGGCGGCGGTGACATTTTGCATACTTTATCCTGCATTGCAGTTGAAAAAAGAAAAATTCAAAACGGCGGCACATACGTCGTCTGTGGTACTTTATGCGGTTTTTATTGCATATATGTGTGTGTTTATACTTATACTGATTGCTATGGGTGTATACGGTGCATTTCTTGCTTTCGGTGCGGAAATTCCGTGGAATTTTGCATTTATATACAGTGTTCTCGCAGAATCGTCGTTTGAAATAGGAATAGGTGTTATTGTAAGCACTGTGGTGTCTGCGGCAATTATGCTTCCGTATTTTATATCCATGATAAAGGTCGCCGCTTCGGTAAAAAACGGTCTCGGAGGGAAAACGCAGAACGAAATTTCGGGAATCGGAGTTTTCAGACTGTATTCGTATATAGGTGCAATATTGATGTTTGCCGTGTCCGTACCGTTAATATTATCCGGAGACTTTGCCGTGGTATTTACACTGTTGTGGAATGCGGCACAGATTTTGATTGTCAATGCACTTTGTGATTTCGACAAAGTGCTGAAGTTGTAGAAAAAAGTATGTTTTTTGGTAAAAACTCAATATAATTATATTTTGGAATACACGATTTTTAGAAATAATTATGTTGACATATGCAAAGGTAAAATGATATAATAAAAATGTGGTCGAAAGATGTTTTGACAAAATATCAATTACAAACAAAGGAGTTCTGTTCATTATGGAATATTTATCGGGATTTTTCTTGCTTCTCGGCGGAATCGGGCTTTTTCTTTACGGTATCAGTTTTATGACTCAATGTCTTGAAAAAGCCGCAGGCGACAATCTTCGCACCATACTTGAAAAAATGACGAGTAAAGGCATATTTGCATTGCTTGTCGGAACGGTTGTGACGGTGCTTATTCAAAGTTCGGGTGCAACAAGTGTTATGGTTGTGGGATTTGTAAATGCGGGGCTTATGAATCTTGCACAGTCTTTGTATATTATGCTCGGCGCAAACATAGGAACAACAATAACGGGGCAGATAATTGCATTTAAAATAACGTCAATAGCTCCGCTCATACTGTTTGTGGGCATGGTTCTGTATATGTTTGTGAAAAACTCGATGATGCAGAAAATCGGCGGTGTTGTTTTGGGGTTCGGTATGCTGTTTGTGGGCATATATATAATGGGTATGGCGGTTGACGCCCTTGCTCTCGAAACGGTTGTATCCGCATTTTTGAATACGTTTTCAAATCCGCTGCTCAGTCTTTTGTTTGGATTTGTCATCACGGCAATTATTCAGTCATCATCGGCATCAATAGGTATTTTGCAGGTCATATTTGCCGCAAGTGCAATTCCGGCGGAACAGCTGAATACGGTTTTTTATATAATTCTCGGAATGAATATAGGTGCTTGCTCGCCTGTTGTTATAGCTTCATTCGGCAGTAATACCAACTGCAAACAGTCTGCACTCGCAAACTTTATGTCAAAAGTTATAAGTGCGGTGCTGTGTATGTTTGTTGTTATGTTAATCCCGAATTTTTCACGGTTTATCGCAAGGCTTTCGCCCAACTCGGTTGCACGTCAGATAGCAAACTTTCATACGTTGTTCAATATAGCATCTTCGGCACTGCTCTTCCCGTTTGTGGGAAGCATTTCAAAACTTGTTGTGAAAATTATCCCGGATGATAAAAGCGAAGAAAACGAACCGAAAAAGCTGCTGTATATAAATTCCGATACCATGCTGACACCATCGATTGCGGTAACACAAGTAAAACGTGAGGTTATGCGTATGGCGGAAATGACATATAAAAATATCAAGCTTGCTCTCAAATCCTTTTTTAACGGTGATATATCCATTACGGAAAAGGTTTTTGAAACAGAAAAAACAATTAATTTTTTAAATCATGAAATTACGGCGTTTTTAATTCAGCTGTACGGTAAAAATATAACCCCGAAAGAACTTGAAAACGTTGCAATGATGTTTCATGTTGTTGCGGATATCGAACGTATCGGCGACCATGCCGAAAATATAGCCGAATATGCTATAGAGTCAAAAAATATGAATGTTGATTTTAATGAAGTTGCACTGAAAGACCTTAAGGAAATAAGTGAAAAAAGCGTTGAAGTCTTCAAAAAGGCGGTTGATGTTTATAATGATGAAATGTTCGGTGAACTGCCTGTTGTAAGCGATATGGAAGAACACGTCGACGATTTGCAGAAAAAGTGTATAGAAGACCATATAGAACGCTTGAAAAAAGGTTATTGCTCACCGCGGAGCGGCGTTATATTTACGGATATGGTAAGCGATATGGAACGCTGTGCAGACCATGCGGTTAATATTGCGTATTCAATCAACGGAGAAAAATCTTCCGTACAGGTAAAAAAATCATATATACTTGTACGCGGAGAAGACCAATTGCAATAAAATATAAAAACGGACGTTGGCTTGCAGTATTCGGGTCAAATAATAATTTATGCGTGAGTAATAGTTATAAATATATAAGTGATTTGCATAACGAAACAATCATTGGCTCATAAAAAACGAAAGGAAGAAAATCAATGACATGTAATGTAAAAACAAACAGATACGCCAATATTGACATTTTAAAATGTCTTTGTGCTTTCATGGTGGTATGTCTGCACAATCCTCTGCAATTAAAGGGGGGGGGTAATAATTACCACTTTATCCAGGGTTGCAGTCCCTATATTCTTCATGGTTACGGGTTTCTTTTATTCCGATACGGTTGAACGAAACGTCGAAAAAAGACAAATTATAAAAATTTTAAAATTAATATTGTTTTCAAATCTTGTGTATTTAGCTTGGAATTTATTACTCGGAACCGCTGCGTATATATTCAGCGGAGATATACATTCTTTTGCGGATATAGCAAATAAGTTGAACTATCCGATAAATGCATTCAGTATGTTTTCCGTAAATCATATGTTTAAAATAATTGTTTGTAACGTCTCGCCGTTTTCGGGACATCTTTGGTATTTAAATGCAATATTGTATGTTCTTGTTGTTGCATATTTGATGCGAAAAGCAGGTATATTTAGAATTTTATATTACATAACTCCCATATTGCTTTGTGCTGATTTAATTTTCGGGAAATATTCGGTGGCGATATTCGGAAAAAGTTTTGATATTGTATATGTAAGAAATTTTATTTGTGTCGGTATTCCGTATTTTATGATTGGAAATGGCATAAGATATATACATAATAAAAAATGCTTTGCTTTCAAAAAATCGTTATTGATTTTATGTACCGGTATATGTGCGGTATTGTGCATTGCCGAAAGGTACATTATTGTTTCACTGGGAATAAATTCGGTAAGAGACCATTATATTACCACTACTTTTCTTGCATGTGCGCTTTTTATACTTTTTTTAAATTCGTTTAAAAATGTAAGAGAAGAAAACATATTTGCGGTTATAGGGAGAAAATATTCTTCTTTAATTTATATTTTTCACCTGATTGTTATGTTTGTTCTCAGTATTGCCGCAAAAGTACTGTCGGCAGAAAAAATTTATGTGTATATTGCACCGGTGGCTGTTTTTGTTGTAACAGCGGTTATATCTGTGTTATATCGCAAGTTGATACATACTTGCAAAGCAAGACGATACGCAAACAAATAGTGCCGAGGGTTAATTGAACCATTGTACAAAATAACATCAAAAGCAAGCGAAAAAAGGGAAAAAATAAGTAA
>CAYQKW010000016.1:0-36236 GCA_964418245.1 uncultured Oscillospiraceae bacterium | reverse complement strand
TGGATATATTTTACACATTGCATTTGTCTGTTCAATCCCGAAATATATAATACGGGCGGACAGAGTCGTCCGCCCCTACATGACTGTGCCACAGATTAAGTTTATACTACATACAATGCGTACAAATGTGTGTAATTCCATATCACCCCCACTCTTCACACTCCAAAATCCGCACTAATCACTACACCCCGTAGGAGCCCTGCCCCTACCGTACTGAATATGTTTATAAAAATATCGGACGGATATAAAATATCCGCCCGATATTTATTAAATGCACAAGCATTTTCAAATTACTTCAGCTTTATTCGGTCTCTTCCGTTTGAGCAATATCAATTGTTTCCGTTTCTGCCGAAACTTCTGTTGTTTCTTCAACCTCTGCCGTTTCAGCTTCAATTTCTTCGGTTTCCTCCGTCAAACCCTCGTCGTCCTCTGTAATTTCAGGTTCTGCCGCTGTTTCGTCATCTGCCGGCAAATCTTCTTTCTCCTCTTCACTTGCTTCCACCGGTTCTTCCGATACATCAGGCTCTGTTTCCGCAACTTCTTCATTGACGAAAATCTGTTCAAAGGTGTTTTCTGTTTCAAGCTCCAGTGACGCTTCCGACATAAAGGACTGCATAACACCGTTTTCCGAACTCAACTTGATTGTACCATTCTCAAGCTTTGTGAGTTCGTCAAGCAAATTCCAGTCTTTGTCATTGTACCTTACGGCATAGACAAAGTTGTAATCATATTTTTCGCCTCTGCTTATTATCAGCATATCCCCAAGCTGAATATCTGTCATCTTCTTTGTTTCAACTTTCGGCTTTGACGCGGTGAGGTCATACATGAGAATGGGTTTTGAAGAATACGAATCTCTATCGGCTCTTACCGTTGTTTTTACTCCGTCTTCATATGATGTTATGTAGCACTCGCTCTTATCGTGGTCAAGTCGTGATACAACACCTATTGACATATAATAGAATACACTGTCATCATCAAGTTCCTCAAGTTTCTGCTGTTTTCCGTTCTTGTTATACGCTATTGTTTTCAAGTTTTTAACGGGACTTTCGCCGGAATTTACATCATAGATAATTTCAATGCCGATCAAATCTCCGTCCGGTGCAACACCGCTGCGTATAACATCGCCTTTTTCAACCGTCCTTACTATACTTTTGGCGTCATCTTTTATTCTGTTATAATTTCCGTCAAGAACATATGAGTTGTCGATTACCGCCGCCGTCGCCGTTGTGTAGGTTGTTGTTGAACCGCTGTCTTTGAGATATGCCTTGATTGTGTGTTCGCCATCTCCGCCCGATTTCAGCGAAACATCGCTTATTACGCTGTTTACCGTACGGAAGTTTGCTTTTGCATCCAAGTTCTCGTTATATACAACATAAATTTTTTGTTCTTTCACGCCGTTTACATTCTCCACAAAAAACGGTTCTATGTTATAGCTGAGACCTTTCAGGAAATATTTGCTCAAATTGCTTTCTGTATTTTGTATTACTTTATAACTCGACTGTCCTGCCGTATAACGGTTGTTCGGTACAAATATTGTATATGCATCGCTGTTCTTTCGTATGTCAAATTTATCGTTCATCGAATAAACCGTTGCATTCTTTTTAAACGGCAGACTTGTACCTGTAAATTTGTTTTCTTCATCAACTTCAAGCAGTTCAATGGCTGTTATCTCTGTTCCCGATACAACATATCGAATCGGCTGACACACCTCTGCATTGTTCAGCAGATAAGAAGGCTTGCCGTCATTGATTTTTGCGGCGTTGTTTTTAATCTCGTTATACTTTGATATATAATCCTTTGAAGATATGTCGTTAATATCGGCATTTTTCTTTATTGTATAATCTGTAATTTTGCCGTTGCTCGTCAGTATTTTTGCTTTCCACGGTTCGCTGTCCGGTAAAGTTGACGGATCCGCCAATCTTGTAAGGTATCCTAAGCTGTAAGTTTTTGCGACTTTTTCTGCCCACAAAATATTTTTATCCGATTCATCAAGATAATATGTGATTCTGTCGCCAACTTCAAGACCCGAAAAATCGGATTTTACGTATTTTGTAAAATAATCCGTAAATTCATATTGTGTACCGCTCGGAGATGTAAATTCATAATAATCATCACCGATACTCCTCAGTGTGCCGGTTTTTGCCGCACCCGACTTATTGTAAACATATATGTTCAAATATGTATTGTCTTTTGACTTTGCCACTTTAAGCGAACTTTTGTTTGTTATTGCATTAAACGTCTGTGTATCGTCATTTTTTGTATTCTCCACATTAATTTCAACTTCAATACCGCTGTTTTCACTGTCGTCAACATAAAGCCTTATCGGATTGCCGTTTTCATCTTTACGGAATTTATCTTCAATATACTTCGGTGTTGTACCCACAGTTTTGCCGACAACATATGTTTCATATGACTCCACATTGACAAACACAAGTTCGCCGCTTTGATATGCAAGTGTAACACTTCCCTCTTCCGGAAGCAAATCCGAAAATTCAAGCTTTACTTCAGGTGTTGCGGTTGCACCGGGTGTGACTGTTGCCGACGGTGTTACCGTTGCACCGGGCGTAACCGTTGCCGCCGGTGTTACCGTTGCACCGGGCGTAACCGTTGCCGACGGTGTTGCCGTTGCCGCAGGGTCATCTGCCGCCCCGGCTTTTTTACCTCTCAATAATCTTTCGTTGTATATGCAGTCTACTTCCTCCGGCTTGTCCGGAATACTGACAGACCTTTCTTTTTCATTTTCGTCTTCGTAATATATGCATAATTCCCCGGTTTCTTGGTTTTTACGATTCGTTTTTTCATATAAAATATTTGACGAAGTCAACTCGACTACCTTCATATCGTCCGACAGTGTTATTCCCGTTGCGATGAAACCGTTTATTGTATCTACGTTGTAATCATATGTAACCATCACATGATAACCGAGACAATCGATATAATTTTGAGGTCCGTCGAATTTTACATATGTTTCGTCGCCGTCAATTTTCGATTCACATTTAAGTATGAACTGTTTTGTTCCGAGACCGGATTCGGAAAGTGTTGCTCCGTGCAGTGTAATATCGTCTTCTATTTGAAAGATATTTTTGGTCGATTCTTGCTTTACAGCCACAATTGTGCCCGAAACATGCAAGCCGCGTACGGTTTCACCTCTGTCGGCAACGGTACCGCCACCGCCACCGCCGCCTCCGCCGCCGCCGCCGCTTGTTTTATTTGTTACCGGTGCTATATATGCCCCGGTACCTATTCCCATTTTTCTTGTTATGTCTTTGGAGTTATAAATGACCTGTGAAACCTGCGCACGATTTATATTCTCGCCCTGTTTGCAGTCAACCAGCTGTGTTATCGACAGTTCTGTGCCGACAATCATATAGCCGTTGGGCCAAAGCGGCACACCGCTCTGTTCCGCTTTATATTTTGCTTCGGATTCTCTTCCGAGATAGCACACAATCATTTTAACGGCTTCTTCAAGTTTAACCGTATCGTCCGGTCTGAACGTTCCGTCTTCATATCCGTTGACTATTTTATTTGCCGTTACCGTTTTTATATATTTCAATGCCCAGTGATTTTTGTCGTCAACATCGGGAAATCCGGTTTTCACACCCTCGCCGTATGTAATATTATCCCAACCGGCAAGAACCACAAGCATCTTTACAAATTCCGCACGCGACACCGCATTTCCCGGTTTGAACGTTCCGTCTTCATATCCGTTGACAATACCCATTCTCGTCAATTCTTCGATTGCCGCGGAATTAATTGCATTCCCATCAACATCGGGAAATTCCACTTTTGCTACCGGCTGTACCGTTGTTGCCGCAGATGCCGAAGGGGTTGCGCTTGCCGTTGCAGCCGCTGCCGCACTTGCTGTTGCTGTAGCACTTGCCGCCGCGGTTGCTGTTGCACTTGCTGTTGGCGATGCGGCAGGTGTTGATGTTGCGGCGGCACTCGCCGTTGCCTTTGGCGATGCGGTTGCCTCTGCCGCCGAAACGGATACATTCCCCCCTGCAAGCATAGCCGCAAGAAGTATGTACGTGAATATTTTTTTTAACATATTTTTACCTCCCGTAAAATTCACTTGAACTGTATTTTTCAATTATTTCATTGCACTGCCGACGTTTTTTGCAAAATAGTCGCAAAACATTTGGCTCACATTGACAGATTTGCCGTAAATAAACGTTTTTTCTTTATGTTTACCGCTTCAATTAACGCGATTATGCAATAAAATCCCATATGTATTAATTATAACATAATCAGCACCAAAAATCAATACTTTATTTTCGGATAATTTGCATAAATTTAACACCGTTTATTATCTAAAATGCATAAATAAAAAACGGTACGGAAAACGTGTGACCGCAAGCAATGAGTATTCCGTTTGCATCATCATTTTTCAATAAGTACAAAGCCGCGTTATTCATTGCTTCGGAAACAGACCGTGCCTTACACGAAACAAAAAAGCAAGCTGAAACCCACCGCTCGCAGAGGCAAGTAACATCTTGCTTTTTATAATAAATCATCGTGAAGTTGTGTTTCCTCGCGTTTTCTCGGTTTCTTTCGGTGCAAAATACGCACAGTTCCCATCAAAATATTTAAACCCGGATGCTGTTGCCATTGTGCATTTCCCGTCCTTTTGATGTGCGCAGGCACTTGTACAATTAATATTAATCACAATATCCTCCTAAAAAAACATATGTTAATATTTTGCACGGAAACACTGTTTTTATTCATTAAAAAAGTTCTTTTGTATATACACCTTTTTCAATGAGTTCATTAAAAGATTCAACAACCGTTGCTTTATCTTCTTTATATGTAACACCGAACCACTTATCATTGGTTTCGAGTATGCTGACCGTTGCTTTGCCCTCTTTAATCATATTGTCTATGATGGTCGGGAGCAAATACTCGGATTTAATATCCCCCGGTTTCAAACTTGTTAAAAATTCTTTAAATCCCTCGTCAAGACAATCTATAAATTCCGGAGTAAGACCCCACATATTCATTGATACGTGCAAATCCGCATCAATCGGAATAAGCTTGCCGTCTTCGGAAACAGCCGCACCGTTTTCTGTTTTTACTATGTTCGACGTTTCATCAACACCGACAAGCAAATTGTTTTCATCCACGCGGCAAACGCCTCTTGTAACACCGCCGTTATCCGAAAGTGTGTTTTTGAGTATGAAGCCCGCCATGCAGAAATCAAAAGGATTTTTTTTCGGTGTCTGCAAAAAGTCATGCAAAAGTTTGAACGCCTCTTTACCGTAATAATCATCTGCGTTTATAACCGCAAACGGTTCGTTTACAATACCTTTTGTCGCAAGAATCGCCTGACCCGTTCCCCACGGTTTTGTTCTGTCGCCTTTTGAAAAACCCTCGGGCAGATTATCAATTTCTTGATATGCATATTCAACACGGCACAGTTTTTCTATGCGGTTACCGATTATCTCTTTAAAGTCTTTCTCTAAATCACGGCGTATGATGAATACAATTTTGTTAAAACCGGCTTCAAGCGCATCGTGAATCGAATAATCCATTATAATTTGACCCATCGGTCCCACCGGTTCGAGCTGTTTTATTCCGCCGCCGAAACGCGAGCCTATTCCCGCCGCCATTATTACAAGTGTACTGTCCATATAAATCCTCTCCGTTTTATATAAATTCAGTGTAAAATCACTGTATATAATTATATCACAATACCGTTGTTTTGTCAATACACTTTTGTCGGATTTCCTTTTTTGCCGCAGCAAGTTATGTATCGGGAATCAATCAAAGTATAAAATTTATACTTTTTGTTGAAAATATATTGACAATAATCAAATTATGATATATAATAAATAATGTATATTTTTCGGTCATGAGGTGATGATTAATGACAGAAACGGACAATAGAGATGAGCTTATAGCACGTCTTGTCGATAATTTGCCGGCACTTCGGGCAAAATGCACGCTTACGCAGTCCGAATTGGCGGATAATATCGGGATAGGGCGGCAGACGCTGATGTCTATTGAAAATAAAAAAAGCAAAATGCGGAAAGATACGTTTATCGCAACAATTGTTTATTTTTCAAAAAATGAAAAAACGAGCGAGTTTATGAAATTTTTAAACTTGCATTTGGATCAAATATGATAAAAGGAGCAGAAAATATGAACTTTAAGACAGACTTAAGAACACACACCTGCGGCGAGCTTACGGCTGCCGACATAGGCAAAAAAGCCGTTCTTTGCGGCTGGGTGTATAATATCCGTGACCACGGCGGAATTATTTTTATTGATTTAAGAGACCAATACGGCATTACACAGGTACTTATAAGCGATGACGAGATTTTACATAAAATCTCAAAAGAAACCGTTATAAGCGTTAAAGGAACGGTTGCAAAACGTGACCCCGAAACCGTAAACAGCAAAATATCAACCGGTGAAATTGAAATCAGAGATACCGAAATTGAAGTTTTGGGAGCGGTTTATAACCAGCTTCCGTTTGAAATATCGAACTCAACGGACACAAAAGAAGACATACGTCTTAAATACAGATTTTTGGATTTGAGAAACGAAAAAGTTAAAAACAACATAATTCTGCGTTCAAAAGTTATTTCTTATTTAAGAAGTCTTATGACGGAAAAAGGGTTTTTGGAAATCCAAACACCTATTCTTTCGGCATCGTCGCCGGAGGGTGCAAGGGATTATCTTGTTCCGAGCAGAAAATACAAAGGTCAGTTTTATGCGTTACCGCAGGCTCCGCAGATGTTCAAGCAGCTTTTAATGGTCGGCGGATTTGATAAATATTTCCAGGTTGCCCCGTGTTTCCGTGATGAAGATGCCCGTGCGGACCGTTCTCCGGGTGAATTTTATCAGCTTGATTTTGAAATGGCTTTTGCTTCGCAGGAAGATATTTTTGCCGTTGCTGAAGATGTTTTATACAAAACATTCACGGAATTTTCAAATCTTGAAGTTGACAAGCCTCCGTTTGTTAAAATCCCGTATAAAGAAGCTATGCTTAAATACGGCACGGACAAACCGGATCTGCGAAATCCGCTTGTTATAATAGATGTATCGGAAATATTCGCAAGATGCGATTTTGCTCCGTTTAAAAATAAAATCGTTCGTGCGATAAGACTTCCCGATGGTGCGAAAAACTCCAAGAAATTCTTTGAAACAATGGAAAAATTCGCTGTTGAAGAAGTCGGCATGAAAGGTCTCGGATATGTTAAAGTTGGCGAAGATATGAGCCTTGCCGGTCCTATTGCGAAATTCCTGCCGGACGAAGAAAAAACAAATCTTATAAACCTTTCCGAAATAAAACCGGGCGACGTGCTTTATTTCATATGCGATGCACCGAAGCTTGTTGAAAAAATGGCAGGTCAGATAAGAACGGAACTCGGCCGCCGCTGCGGACTTATTGACGAAAGCAAATTCAAATTCTGTTTCATAGTTGATTTCCCGATGTATGAAAGAGATGAAGAAACAGGCAACATAATATTCACACATAATCCGTTCTCGATGCCGCAGGGCGGAATGGATGCACTTTTGAACAAAGACCCGCTCGATATACTTGCATATCAATATGATATAGTTGTAAACGGCGTTGAACTTTCGTCCGGTGCGGTGAGAAACCACAATCCCGAAATAATGGTTAAAGCCTTTGAAATTGCAGGATATACAGAAGAAGACATAAAAGAAAAATTCACGGCTCTTTATAATGCATTCCACTATGGTGCACCTCCCCATGCAGGTATGGCACCGGGAATCGACAGAATTATAATGCTGCTCACAAACGAAGAAAGCATAAGAGAAGTTATAGCTTTCCCGATGAACGGTTCCGCACAGGATTTAATGCTCGGTGCGCCGAATTTCGTAACCGAACAGCAGCTGCGTGAGGTTCATATAAAAATCAGATAGGAGAGAGAACGTTGGTTGAAAGAGAAGAAGTTATAAAACTGGCTAAGCTTTCTAAGCTTAACTTATCGGATGAAGTTATAGATAAATTAACAGCCGAAATGCAGAGCATAATTTCTTTTGCGGATATGATAAGCAAAGGAAAATGCGATTTCACGGATGTTCTTGCGGACGGAACTTCACCGGAACTGCGTAAAGATGAAGTGAAAGAATCATACGATAACGAAGATATATTAAAAAATGCTCCCACAAGGGACGGCAATTATTTTCTGCTCCCAAGGAGGAATATATAATGCAGGGTAAAATTATAAAATTGCATAATATGCTTGTGAACCGTGAAATCACGGCGGTTGAACTTGCCGAAAAATATTTCGATGCAATCGAAAAACACGACGGCACACTCAACACATACGTAACCGTAACGAAAGATGAAGCTATTGCACAGGCAAAAAAAGTTGATGAGATGATTGCGGACGGCAAAGAAATACCCATGCTTGCCGGAATACCGATGACAATTAAAGATAATATTTCCACAAAAGGCATACTCACAAGTTGTGCTTCAAAAATATTAAGCAACTACAAACCGGTGTATAATGCATTCGCAACGGAACAGGTGTTAAACAACGGTTCCGTGCTTTTGGGAAAAACAAATATGGATGAATTCGGTATGGGTTCAACTTGCGAAAATTCATATTACGGAGCAACGAAAAATCCATATAATCCCGAACACGTTCCGGGAGGTTCTTCGGGCGGCGGAGCATCTGCCGTTGCAGCAGATATGGCGGTTTTCGCACTCGGAAGCGATACCGGAGGAAGTATTCGTCAGCCGTCGAGTTTCTGCGGCACGGTTGGTCTTAAACCTACTTACGGAGCGGTTTCGAGATGGGGACTTATTGCATATGCATCCAGTCTTGACCAGATTGGTGTTATAGCAAATTCCGTTGAGGACGTTTCGATTGTTTTCGATGCGATTTCAAAATACGACGAAAAAGATGCAACTTGCTGCGATTACGAAAGAAAATCCACTTTCGATACGCTGAACGGCGATATTTCCGGAATGAAAATAGGTATATTGAAAAATCTTTTCGAGGGATTAAATCCCGAAATAAACGATACCATAAACAATGCTGTTAAAGTATATGAAAGTATGGGAGCGGAAATTATTCCGATTGAAATAGACCAGTTTGAATTGGCACTGCCTGTATATTATATACTTGCGTGTGCGGAAGCAAGTTCCAATCTTTCAAGATATGACGGTGTTCGTTACGGATACAGAACAGATGAATTTTTAAATACGGAAGAAATGATATGCAAAACTCGCGACGAGGGATTCGGCATGGAGGTTAAACGCCGCATAATGCTCGGAAACTATGTTTTGAGTTCGGGATATTTTGATGCGTATTACAAAAAAGCCGCAAGAATGAGAGAAGTTATCTGCGAAGAATTCGACAAAGCATTCAAACAGGTTGATATGCTCCTTTGTCCGACTGTTGCATCAACTGCATTCAAAATCGGCGAGCTCACAAAAGCAGACCCTGTTGAAATGTATCTTACGGATATGTGTACAGTGCCTGTAAACATAGGCGGTCTGCCGGGCGTAAGCGTTCCGTGCGGATACGATAAAAACGGTATGCCCATAGGTATGCAGCTCATAGGCGATAAATTCAGCGAAGCAAAACTTCTGAATGCCGCATATAAATATGAAGATGCGGCAAGAGAATACAGAAAACCGATGGTGGGAGGTGACTGCATTGGCTAAATATGAAATGACTATAGGTCTTGAAACTCACGTTGAGCTTTCAACAAAAACAAAAATATTCTGCTCGTGCAGTACGGGTTTCGGTGCAGACCCGAACACGCACTGCTGCCCGGTGTGCATAGGTTTGCCGGGTGCGTTGCCGAAGCTTAACCGTTCGGTTGTTGAATATGCCGTTAAAGCAGGTCTTGCACTTAACTGCCAAATTTCAAACACTTCCAAAATGGACAGAAAAAACTATGTATATCCCGACCTTGCAAAAGCATATCAGATTTCGCAGTTTGATTTTCCGCTTTGCCATGACGGATTTGTGGAACTCTCGGACGGTCATAAAATAAGAGTAAACAGAATCCACATTGAAGAAGATGCCGGAAAGCTTGTTCATGAAGCCGGGGATACTTATATAGACTATAACCGAGGCGGCGTACCGCTTATTGAAATTGTAACCGAACCGGATTTCCATACGGTTGAACAGGTTAGAGAATATATAGAAAAAATCCGTCTTACGATGAAAACTCTCGGAGTGTCGGACTGTAAAATGCAGGAGGGTTCACTCCGCTGTGATGTTAATATTTCCATACGTCCGGAGGGTCAGGAAGAACTCGGAACACGAACGGAGATTAAAAACGTAAGTTCCGTATCGTTTATTGTAAAAGCGATTGAAGCGGAATATGAACGTCAGGTGGATGCACTTGAAAATAATGAGAAAATAGTTCAGGAAACAAGAAGATACAGCGAATCTTCAAATTCCACGGAATCCATGCGAGGCAAAGAAGATTCCAACGACTACAGATATTTCAGAGAACCCGATTTGCCGTATGTGCGTATTTCGGAAGCCGAAGTAAACACCATACGTGAAAATATGCCGGAACTTCCGGATGCAAAACTTGAACGTTACATGAACGAACTCGGACTTTCTCGCGAAGATGCACTCCAATTTGTTAAATATCCGAAACTTTCGGAATATTTCGATACGGCGGTTAAACTTTCGGGAAATGCAAAACTCTGCACAAGTATTATGCTCACGCAGCTTTATAAATTTATGGAAACGGACGAAGCCAAAGAAAATGCCGAAATTAATATTACGGCAGAAAACATGGCAGAGGTTGCCAAAATGGTTTCGGACGGCGAAATAGGCAATAATATGATTAAGAAAATCATAGAAAAAATGCAGGAAACCGGAAAAGCTTTCGGCGAACTCTTCAAAAAAGAAGATTTTGCGGTTGCATCCGGTGATGAAATTGCCGGATTTGTAGACGAAGTTATGGCGGCAAATC
Organism: uncultured Oscillospiraceae bacterium; assembly: GCA_964418245.1. Taxonomy (GTDB): domain Bacteria; phylum Bacillota; class Clostridia; order RUG12999; family RUG12999; genus CAKVOK01. The sequence goes on along the minus strand of CAYQKW010000016.1, from coordinate 25,316 downwards.
CGCAGGCTGTGGAAGACCTTAAAAACGGCAAAATGAAAGCCATAGGCGCAATTATGGGTCAGGTTATGCGTAAAGCCAAAGGAAAGGCAAATCCACAGGAAGTGCAAAGCCTTATTATGAGTAAAATATAACCATGGTTTAAATTAAGGGGTTCTGTCTCTTATTGAATTTAAAGGCACTGCTTAACAAAACAATAACATTGTTTTCTATGAAACGGCATAGTTTTTTCTATGTCGTTTTATTGCCATTTTAGCAAAATCAAATGCTGTTTATTTTAATCAATTAATATAATAAAACATATAAAAACAAGGAGTGAATTATAAATGGCAAATATTATTGACGCTATTATGCACATGATTTCAAACCCTAAATTTGAATTAAAATCATATTATGAAAGTCATAATCGTGCAAATAATATGGGCGAGGCTCTTGAAGAATATATCAAAGATTTATTTGCAAATACAGTAAACGAAAAAGACGAAAATATGAGAAATCAAAAATTAGCCGAAGTGTTTAGTTATTTAGGAAATCAAAACAATCCGCCGGATTCTATATTACGTGGTGGCGATGCTATTGAAGTCAAAAAAATAGAATCAAATGATTCGTCTTTAGCATTAAACAGTAGCTATCCAAAAGCAAAATTGTTTTCTGACAGTCCCATGATTAAAAAAGCATGTCGCACATGCGAAGAGTGGAATATTAAAGATATGATTTATGCCGTAGGTGTTGTTGACAAAAATACTATTAAATCATTGGCATTTGTTTATGGTGATGATTATTGTGCGGAAAAAGATGTTTATGAACAAATAAAAACCGTTATAAAAAATGGAGTTGAAAGTATACCCAGTGTCGAATTTTCAGAAACAAAAGAATTGGGAAGAGTAAACAGAGTCGACCCATTAGGTATTACATATTTACGCGTTCGCGGTATGTGGGGAATAGAAAATCCTTTTAGCGTATTTAATTATATTTATAAAAGAAACTATTCTAAAAAGTTTAATTTCATGGCTATTATCAATAATGAAAAATATTATTCATTTGATAATTACAATAAATTGGAAGAAGTGTGTAAAACAAATACCACACTTGATATAACAAATGTAAAAATTAAAAACCCAAACAACCCCGCACAACTAAAAAGTGCAAAATTAATTACATTTACAGTATAGGAGATTTACGATGAATATTATAAGTTTATTTTCAGGTGCAGGTGGATTAGATTTAGGCTTTAAAAAAGCAGGATTTAATATTGTATGGGCAAACGAGTATGACAAAACAATTTGGGAAACATATGAAAAAAATCACAATACCCCTCTTGACAAAAGAGATATAAGAAATATTCCGTCAAATGAGATACCTGATTGCGATGGAATTATTGGTGGACCGCCTTGTCAAAGCTGGAGTGAAGCAGGATCACAAAGAGGAATTGATGATAATCGAGGAAAATTATTTTACGAATTTATCAGAATTTTAAAAGACAAAAGACCTAAATTTTTTGTAGCTGAAAATGTATCAGGAATGCTTGCCGATATACATAAAGAAGCAGTGCAAAATATTTTGAAACATTTTGAAAATACAGGATATAATATAACTGTTAATTTAGTGAATGCGGCAAATTACGATGTGCCGCAAGACAGAAAACGAGTTTTTTATATAGGCTTTAGAAAAGATTTGGATATATGTTATAGTTTTCCAAAACCTTCGGAATATAAAATAACTTTAAAAGAAGCTATTTATGATTTGAAAGATAGTGCAATAAAAGCGCAAGATAAAAATAAAACAAACGGCGATAAATGTATTATAGCAAATCACGAATATATGAACGGTGGTTTTTCAACTATATATATGTCAAGAAACAGAGTGAGAAATTGGGACGAACAATCTTTTACTATTCAAGCCGGTGGTAGACACGCACCAATCCACCCACAAGCGCCAAAAATGCTCTTTGTTGAAAAAAACAAAAGAATATTCGTACCAGGAAAAGAAGAACTGTACAGACGACTTTCTGTTAGAGAGTGTGCCCGAATACAAACATTTCCCGATGATTTCAGATTTTATTATACTGATATTGCCGACGGATATAAAATGGTCGGGAATGCTGTTCCTGTTATGCTCGCTTATCATGTTGCGCAGAGTATAGGAAAAATAAATAAATAAATAAATAAATGCAAATATTTGCAATCCATTTTAGACTTTGCCGTATTAATGGCAGTTCTATATATTGACTTTTCAAATCTATCGGAGGAATTATGGAATTTATATCTGATATGTCGGGAATAACTCTCGGAGAATACTTAAAAAAACACTGCGGTTTTTCACGGCGCATTATTGCACGGCTTAAGTTTGAACAAGGAATCTCAGTGAACGGCAATCCCGAATTTACAAATTTTATTCTGCACGAAAACGATGTTATAACAATTGCGTTTTCCGAGAAAAAATCCGAAAATACACTTCCGATGGATATTCCGCTCGATATATTGTATGAGGACGAGCATCTGCTTGCCGTGAACAAACCGCCGTTTATGCCCATACATCCGTCGCACGGGCATTCTTTCGATACTCTTGCAAATGCCGTTGCCGGGTATTACGAAAAATGCGGTATTTCCTCCGCCGTAAGAATTTACGGCAGACTTGACAGAGATACGAGCGGCGTTGTACTCATATCCAAAAATCCGCTTGCTGCAAAACTGCTTTCCGAAACAGACGTTGAAAAATATTATTTTGCAATTGTATGCGGAACGGTTTTAAAACCGGGCAAAATTACGGCACCGATTTTAGACCTTGAATGCGGTATGCGCCGCATTGTTTCACCGCTCGGCAAACCGGCAGCAACACTTTACGAACCTGTGAAATCCGCCGGCGGATATTCTCTGCTGAAACTTAAACTCCTTTCCGGCAGAACTCACCAAATAAGAGTTCACACCTCGCATATGGGGTTCCCGATAGTCGGCGATACGCTTTATGACGGAGAAAAGTGCATGGAACGCCAGGCACTCCATGCACATTGTCTAAAATTTATTCATCCTGTTTTTAAAATCCCGATTGAAATCACAGCACCACTGCCGTCTGACATGAACGCATTTTTATGCGAGCATATCGGCAATGAGAAGTTCGAGTGCTGATTTCGGCGATGATATTCCGCTCTTAACGCTTTCGTCCGCTTCAAGGCACCGCATAAGCCGTTCGCTGTGGATATGCGGCGGCACCGCACGTGCGTTCATGATATATTTCTTTGCAATAAACGGATGCAGTTTTAAAACCGAGGCGGTCTCGTTTTCTTTGCCGTCCTCTGCAAGCGCCGCCGTTTTAAGCAGCATTATTACCTGTCTTGATATAAGTGCAATTATTTTAACCGGTTCTTCTTTGAGCTGCATAAGCTCGTCCAGCATCAAATACACATCGTCGCTGCGTTTTTCCGTTATTGCATCAAGCATATCGAATATTCTGTTTTTAAGTGATTTTCTTACGATTTTATCTATATCGGATTTTTCTATTTTTCCTTTTTCTCTGCAATATGCAACAAGCTTTTCGGTTTCGTTTTTCAAATTTTCCATTCCCTCATCGCACACAAAAACCAAATGCGACGCATTTTCGTCCGAAATTTCAATACCGGCTTCCGCCGCTGTTTTTCGGCACCAAACGGCAAGTTCGCCCTGTGTTTTGAACTTAAATTCGCAGAACAATCCGCCGGATTTGATTTTTTTTACAAGACCGCTTCTGCCGTCAATGTTATCTTCATCAAAAATTATTGTAATATAATCCGGCAAATCCTTTATAATATCTTCCGCAACGGCTTTAAGCTCTGCCGACGGCGATTTGAACACACCGGAATTTCTTACGATTGCTATTTTTTTATCGCTCATAACAGGATAAGTGCGAACATAATCCGCAAGCGTTTCGGGACTGAAATCTCCACCCTCGAACACGTTTATGTTAAATTCGTCAAAGCCCGCATCTTCAAAATGTTTTCTCAGCTCTTTCACCGCAAGCTTGCGACCGTATTTTTCTTCTCCGGTAAAAAGATACAATCCGTTCACATCGCCCGATTTAATTTTTTCTTTAAGTTTTTTCGTACTATCATTTACAGCCAATTTTTAAAGCACCTCCCTTTCTGCCGATTTTAAATTTAATATTCCCGTCTTTATATGTATGATAAGTTTTTATCTTTCTCTTATCAAGCTTGGACACAACTTCATCGGACGGGTGTCCGTAATTATTTTGTCCGTAGCTTAAAACGGCATATTGGGGATTCGCCTTATCAAGCAGTTCGTCACCGGTTGAACGGTTGCTGCCGTGATGACCTATTTTTATCACATCGCATTTCACGTTTTCAAGCGTATTTTCGCACAAGAACCCGGCATCGCCCATAAGCAGAAACTTTTTATCATATATGTTCAGTTTCATGACAAGGCAGTTCTCGTTTGTGTTATTCGGAACAAGTTTTGTTTTTCCGGGCGAAAGTATACTGAACTCTCCACCGCCTATTTTGTATTTTTCACCTTTATACGCATATTTAACATCCGTACCTTTTGCCGCGGCAACATTCCGAAGTTTTGCAACCTCGGCATTATATTCGTTTACATACGGCAAAACGAGTGTTTTCACTTTAACCGCGCGCAACATCTTTTCCGCCGCTCCGCTGTGGTCGTCATCTATATGAGAAATGAACAATATTTCAAGTTTTCTCACTGCATTTGCACGCAGACTGTTAATTGCGGCATCGTTATCTTTACCCGTATCCGTCATATAATATTTACCGTCCGCATCGGTTATAAGTATACTGTCACCCTGTGCAACGTTCAAAAAATTTACACTTGCCGTTTTATCGGCACATGGTATTATTAAAGCAACTGCGAACACTCCGCATAAAATTACCGCAACCGTGCGTTTTCGGCATTTAAGAAGAAAATATAATCCGAACAGTGCGGCTGTGATGCACAACGTAATCATCAATCCCGGTTCGCCCACAGACACGGTACTCATCGGCAACGATGCTATTCCGTGTATGCTCAAAAGCACACTTTCGGATAAAATATTTATAATCGGTGCCGTTGCATAAAACAGCGGCGGTATTAAAGACGACACAAGCCCCAGAACATAAAGTACTTCAATGAATGGTATTACCAGCACATTCGCTATAATTCCATAAATATTAACGGTATTGAAATAATTAATTCTTATCGGCAGCGTTGCGGCTTCCGCCGCAAGCGACATGGTCACGATACTGCCGAACATTTCCGGCAAAAATGCCGTAAACTTGCTTATTCCTCCGGAAAAGGCACATATCCCGGCAACCGCCGCATAAGAAAGCAAAAATCCGACATTATATATCAAATACGGATTAACCGCAAGCAATATTGCCGCAGACAGTGCAAACGATGTGTAAAAATCTGCCCTGCGGTAAACAACCCCCGAAAACAAAGCCAGTATACCTATAATACCGGCGCGCATTGCCGAAGGTACGTTTCCTATTGCCGTAAGGTAAAATATTATGCAGACAACAGCCGCAATATTTCTTATTGTTCTCTTCTTTACCAAATGTCTCAGCAATTCGGCGGCAAACATAATGAGTATGCTTATGTGCATACCCGATACGGCAACAACATGATATACGCCCGATGCCGAAAAATCGTTTTTTAATTCATCGGTAAATCCACCCCTGTCACCAAGGACAAGTGCGCGCATAAACGTCGCATTTTCTTTCGGTAAAAAACGTTCAAAATTACGTTTTGATGTGAAGTTTAAAAGTTTTCCGTAAAACGTTTTGTTCACTTTTGTAACATTAATCTTTGTTTCTCCGCGATACATCACAGCCGAAATATCGTTGCTTTTTAAATATTTTCCGTAATCGAACATATTATCGGCGGCTTCCGGGATTCTGACAATACCCCTTGCAGTTACGGAACTTCCGGATATTATATTTTTATTGTCGGTATAAATAATCAGACGGACATTTTCTTTTGAAAATCTGCCGTTTCTCAAAATATATTTCACTTTAACGGAAACGGATTTCATCTCGCCTTCGGATTTATTTACGGAATATACATCACCGTATACCGTGCAGTATCCGGCGTTGTATTTGTTTGCAAAAGAATCATGTTTTGCCGTTTGTGATGCAAACGCAAACGCTCCCGAAACAGCAAGCACGGCACAGATAATCATATAAATTTTTTCTTCGGATGGTTTCAGCATGATTGCCGCCGCAAAAACAAGCAGACAAATGCCGCTGCCGGTTAATGCGTAAAACGCCGTACCGGCAGCAAAGCATACCGAAAACCAAAACAGCGGTCTTTTCATAACTATTTCATCAAAGTTGCCATAACGGCTTTTTGTGCATGAAGTCTGTTTTCCGCTTCGTCGAAAATAACGGACTGTTTTCCGTCTATTACATCGGCAGATACTTCATAGCCGCGATATGCCGGCAGACAATGCAGGAATATTGCATCGGATTTTGCAATGTCCATAAGCTCACGGTTCACTTCAAAACCGGCAAAATCTTTTATTCTCTGCTGTTTTTCGTCCTCCATGCCCATACTTACCCAAGTATCGGTATATACGGCATCGGCATTTTTCATTGCCTGTTCCGGATTGTTTGTAAACTCAACTTTACTTCCCGTTTCTTCGGCGATTTTCAATGCATTTTTCATAACTTCCGCATCACATTTATATTTATCGGGAGTTGCCACGGAAATATCCATACCTGTTTTTGTACATCCGTATAACAGCGAATGTGCCATGTTGTTTCCGTCGCCCACATAACAAAGTTTTTTACCTTTGAGTTCGCCTTTATATTCGCTTATCGTAAGCAAATCCGCAAGCACCTGGCACGGGTGCAGCAAATCGGTAAGTCCGTTTATAACGGGGATTGTTGAGTTTTCGGCAAGCTCAACCACATCGGAGTGTTTGAAAGTTCTTATCATAATTCCGTCCAGAAAACGTGAAAGTACGTTTGCCGTATCGTATATTGATTCACCTCTGCCGAGCTGAATATCGTTAGAACTTAAGAAAAGTGCCTGACCGCCGAGCTGATACATACCAACTTCAAACGACACACGTGTTCTTGTTGATGATTTTGTGAATATCATTCCGAGTGTTTTTCCCTCGAGTATATGATGTTTTCTGCCTGCTTTGTTATCGGCTTTAAGTTCTTTTGCAAGAGAAATCAAATCGAGTATTTCCCGCTGTGATAAATCCATAAGTGAAAGTAAATCTTTTTTCATTTTATATTGTCCCCTCTGATATAATATATTATTTTCCGCCGTATTCCGCCGCTTCGCACAGCGGCATAATACCGGCAAATCCGTTCCACAAAAATACTTTTATTCTTGCTTTGGAACTTTGCTCAAACGGAATTTGTATCGTTTTTGTTTTTTCTTTTTCAAAATCCGCCGTAACGGTGTATATATCCGTTAAAACCTCATTTTCAAACTGTGCCGCAACAATCTGTTTTGTTGCTCCGTCTGCCGATATTCTGACTTTATTGTTACCCAAAAACTCAATTTTCGGCATTTCTTTTGTTTTTGTAAAAACTTTTATTCTCGGTGCGGCATATTTAATCCAAGCATTGCGGTATACGTATGAATTTCCCTCATTTTGGCTCAGTGCGATATATGCTCCGTTTTCCGATTTTAAAGTCACGACCACCGCAAACATTGTGCCTTTTTCAATTTTAACGGGATTATCAAACTCAATACAGATGAACCCTCCGTATTCCGAAAATTTTGTCTGCGATGATACAAGAACGGCATTTTCATAATTTATTTTTCCGTTATCTTCAGTTAATCCCGTATAAATTTCCGCAGTATAAGAAAAATCTTCTCCCACGGCCTTAACGCTGACAGCTTTGATATATTCGTTATCGTTTTCAGCCTCAAACAAATTTGCGGCACGTTTTATTGTCAGAATACTGCCGACTCCGCCGTCCTCGGCGATTGCATCGTAAAAATAATTATAATCATATTTTGTGTTTTCGGCATATTCAAACGCAAAAATCTGTTCGCATACCGTGTCGTAAGACAGATAAAAATACGGCAGTGAAGAATAGCTGTTTTTAATCAGCCAGCCGCCGTTTTGCGAAGTTTCGCCGGGACCGAAGTTTTCCGCCGGTATCGTATCGTCCCAGCCGATAACCGTGCAGGCGTGCGGAACACCACCGTTTTCGCCTTTCGGATTATAATAGAACGTTTCACGTGCGTTGTTGTATGAAAAAGTAACGGCTCCGTATTTTACAACAGCTTTTTTCATTTTTTCTCTTGCCGCCATGTCCGTATCGGTATTCGCACCGTTCACGGCAAGGGCATTTTCAAGCTTATATGCCGCATTTTTCCATCCGTCCGCATCATACGGCACATCGGATTTAACCGGACCACACCACTGCGAAAGCAACGCCGCCGCATATTTTGTTCCGCCGGAGGAGTTTCGCCAATCGGTCGTATTTGTTTTCTCACCGATTGTATTGTTCAGCGGGTCAGTTCCTCTGTTATGCCTTGCATATCCAATCTGAAACGGCGAAAACGACCAATTATTCGCATTTTCCGCCATGCCCGACCGCAGAACCGATGCTTCCGAAGCCGCCGCCGTTGCATATGCCCAGCAAAGCGACGTATATCCCTGGTCTTTAACCGGAGTTATTATTCCGTATTCACGGCTGTCGAATTTCGGCTGACGTGCAAGCTCGGTTATGTCCGCATTTCTCAAATCCGCCGGAGTTTTTTCCGTTTCGGCAAAACTGCTTTGCACCGTGCAAAAACACGCAGCAGCCAAAAATACACATATATATTTATATTTCATTTTGTATCCTTAATTTTATAAATTTAATGCCAATCCGACACACATATCATACAGATTCATAATATCATAAATCTTGTTTTTTGTCAATATATTTTTTAAAAATCAGCATAATAAGTGTATAAAATAGTGCAAGTACGGCAAAAACAATCAAATCTGCCGCCGATTTTATTTTAAGTCCTATTATGGGGCCGAAGATGATAAACGCACCTATTGTGCATATTCCGGACAGGATAACGATTATCCGTCTGTAACCGCTCATGGGTATGGATACGGAAGCAAGCGTGAGTATGGCAACATATCCGGCGATATACACCGTTGCAATCACAGATGTTGAATGCGGAATTATTCCGAATTTACTCAAAATGCCCATTGCAAGTGCATTTATACTTATTATCAGTCCGCCCGGAGCGGCATTTGAGATAATACGTTTTGCAAACCCTTTTTTTATTCTTGAATAATTATTTTCAAGTGCCATAAAAAACGACGGTATCCCCACCGTAAGCGACCCGATTATTGTGAGATGAACAGGTTCAAACGGATATTGCATATTAAGCAGTATGAAAAATATTGTTATAAGCAGTGAATATATTGTTTTCACAAGATATAATCCGGATACGCGTTCCATGTTGTTAATCAGACTTCTGCCCTCTCTCACAACCGACACAAGCGGCGAAAACGACGATTTCAACAGCAGAATTTTTCCACAGCTTTTCACAGCATCGTTGCCCGATGCCATCGCAATGCTCAAATCCGCTTCGCGCATTGCCGGAATGTCGTTCACTCCGTCGCCTATCATGGCAACGGTTCTGCCGTTATTTTGAAGCTCGCGCACAATAATTTGTTTGTGTTCCGGCTTGGCACGTCCGAAAACCTCATATTCTCCTGCCGCTTTTTGCACTTCCGCCGCTGTCATACCCGATAAATCACAGCATTTTTTCGTTTCAATTCCGGCACACCGTGCCGCCGCAAGAACCGATTGCGGATTATCACCGGAAATAATTTTAACATCAACACCGTTATCTTTAAAATCCGAAATTACTTTCCCGACATCTTTTTTAGCCTCGTCTGTCAATGTTATTTTACAAAGCACAGTAACATTTCTCGGCAGTGTTTTATCTTCGATTTCACCCTCGGTAACGGCAAAAACAAGTATTCGTTTTCCTCCCGTTTCAATTTCTTTTCCGCAGACTGTTTCGGGTGCTCCGAGTATATATGTTCCGTCCGCAAACTGTGCCGCCATCCATTTTCTTTCCGATGAAAACGGAATTTTTTTCATCGGCGTTCCGTTTGCCGCCGTCCCCGCCGCTTCAAGAATTGCTTTCGCAGTTGCATTTCTGTCTTCAAATGCGGTTATAAGCCTTGCAAGCTTTTGAATATCAAATTTTTTGTCTGTCGGTTCGATTTTTTCGGTAATAAGTCTGCCGGTTGTGATTGTTCCGGTTTTGTCTATGCATATCGTATCCGTTCTTGCCAGCGTTTCCGTTGCCGCCGCTTCACGAATAAGCACCCCTTTCGGAGAGCTTTTATACACTCCCATTGCCATGGATATTGTGCATATAAGCACAAGTCCGCTCGGAATCATTCCCGTTATTGCTCCTCCGACACCGGATATTGCCGTATCAACGTCTGTACCGCCGTTCACTTGGCTTATGAACAGAATTATTCCGAGCGGTGCCATAACAAAAACAAGTTTTTTGACAAGCGAATTTACAAAATCATTTATCTCGGATTTGACGCGCTTATCTTTTTTTGCGATATGTGCAATACGGTTTATATAACTGCTCTCACCGACGGCGCACACCTTTGCAAATGCCGTTCCGGAAACAACAAAACTGCCGGAATATACAGTATCGCCGACGTTTTTATCTGTACTGCGGCTTTCTCCCGTGATTACCGACTCGTCAACCTCAAGCCCGTCCGCCGAAAGTATTTCAATATCCGCGCAGGTTTGTGTGCCGCTTTTTATAAACACAACGTCGTCAATAACAACTTCTTCCGCGTTTATAACCTTTCTCACTCCGCCGCGCAAAACCTCTGCTTTCGGAGCGTTTGCCATATTAAGTGTATCAATCGTTCGCTTTGCTCTGCATTCGTGCAGTACAGACGTTGCCGCATTGCTTATTACAACCCCGATAAACAATGTATTGAGATATGCTCCCGTTTTTAAAATAAGCACAAAAAGAATTATACTTATTATATTGAACACCGTGAAAATATTTTCACACACAATTTTTGCATATGACTTTGTATAAATATTGTTTGTTTTGTTTGTCTGTCCGGAGGCAATCCTGTCCCGAACCTCTTCATTTGAAAGCCCGTTCATTGTTCGTTCCTCACATTATACATCAGTTTTCCGTTGATTGCTCCGTATACCGCATAATCGCCGTTTTTCAGCGTGATTTTATATGCCGGTGCCACGGAAACGAGTTTATGCTGTGTATCCGGTTCGGAACTGCCCGTGCTGTATCCTCTTTCGATTTTCACGATTTCGTCGCCGTTTTTGTTATATAAATCATTTTCCGTAAAATTTATCAAAACCGAAGATATGGACATTAGTATATATTCCTCTTTTTTTATTATACTTTCGTCCGAATCGGAAAATATCCAGTATCCGTATACTTCAGCAAGCTCATCACCGGCCGTTTTAACCGCTATTTCCGTTTCAAAAATCGGTACATCATCTATTTTCTGCGTGAATACAAGTTCGTTGTTTTTTAAAATGGCATCGCTTTCTTTCACGTTCATATGCAGATGTTTCAGTTTTTCCGCCACCGTTTTTGCGGACGGTTTTGATATGTTTTTTTTGTTTGACGTATAGAAAAAACCGTCCTCGAATATTTCAAATCCGCTATCGTCTTTTCGATATACGCCGTTGCTTATTTTCTCTTTTCCTCTTCCCAAAATCATTGTGGCAAGCCTGTCGGAATCCGTCCAAATACTGTTCATTTCAACAATTCCGAGAGCCGTTGTTGTTTCCGGAATAATTGCCGCATCTATTTTGATATTGTTGTTTTTCAAAACAACAACCGTATTTTCCCTCTCGGTAAGTGATATTTCCGTTTCATCATAATCCGAGTATATAATATATCCGAGAAGAAATATATCAAGAGCCAAAAAGAGAAAAATAAGTATTGTTTTTACACGTGACCAATACATACTTTTCCCCCTTTCTTATTATTCGTTTGTTGGTTTAACCCATATAATATCAAATTACAAATTTTTGACAAACAACTCTTCAAACTCACTTTTCGTATATGTATTCACATTTTTAAAACAATATCCCTTTAAAAACTCCAATCCGTATTTAATATGTTTTTCTTTACCGTATCCAAGAAGAATTTTATCTATTTCGTCACGCGATTCGCATTCCCGATATTCGGTTTTGGGATTTGATTCATCACAATTTTTTACATTGTTATATACCAAAATGTAATTCATGTATTTTCTTGTTTCGGATATATTTTTATTGGTTATATCCAAAAATATCAGCAGACTGTCATAAATCTTTTTTAATATCTTATTTCTTGAAGCCGTATCATTAATACAACCGTTTTTAAACTCAATAAATGTCGCCGCATCCCCATCTTCATGAATTACCAAAGCGTCGTTTGACCCAACAATTGAAATGTGTATATCTCTGCAATAATTTTTAACCGCCTTATCAAAATTAATTACAGGCTTTGGGCATTCCGTCATATATTCATTGTTAGCGTCATCTTTTGATGCATTCTTCATTGATGTGATATTGTTCCGAAAAATCTCGTAATCATTTATCGCAATCATTTTCATACCTCGTATTTTCTAAATCCTGCAACGGTCGCGCCAATAATTTATATATACTTTCCGCATTTTTTGTTACATCTTTAATAACCGAAGCCTCACCATCCATACAAGCCAAATAATACTTGCATTTATCGGCAATCTCATATTTTGCGGTATACACCTCGATCGCTTTCATAAAATACGGGCTATGGGTATTTATCAATATACGCATATTAAATTCTTTTTGAATTAACACAATAAGTTCGGCAAACAGCAACTGCCACTGCGGATGCAGATGTATTTCCGGTTCGTCCAAAATTAAAATGCTTTTCTCTTTTAACGTTCCATTTTTCAGCAGTACCTTAATTATAGCAAATGTTTTAAGCCCGGTTGATAAATTTTTCGCATTCAGAACTTTTTCACTGTTTGCAACTTTATAGCCCAATTCAATATTTTGCGGGTCTTTAATCAATTCTCCCCCACAAACGCAATTAATCAGTTCATAAATATTTTGCAGCTTTTTTTCCGTAACAATATCATTGATAATATCTTTATTCCCCAAATTATTATGAATTTTTCCCCTTAAATGCTCTTTATGATTCAATTCCGAACCCGGCAAAAACAGTATCTGTTCTTCTTCACCCAATACAAACGGATTATCTATATATACCGCTTCTTCGGGTAACTCACAAACTTCACCGACATCTTCAATTTCATTATCTTTGAAAACAATCGATACTTTCCCTTTGTCGGTTTCAAAAACTATCATTCCGGAATCAATTGTGAAAATATTGTTAATTTGTCCAAAAAACTCAGCATTAAAATAATTGGAAATTATTTTTTTCAAAACATCATCATCGGAAATTTTCAATGCGTATATAATTGTATCCGCAATATCATCTGCACTGAAATACGTTTCCGGTGTTATATCAGGCATAAGTTTTTTTATGAAATCATTAATTTCAGACTTTAATAAATCTTTATTTGAGATATATTCTTCTTTATGGTTCAAAATATCTTCGGCAGAAAAATGTTCGTTGCGGTTACGAGTATATCTCACATTATTTCTTCTGTAAATATGTCTTAAGCTTCTGTTTATATTTTCAACTCTTTTATTATAAATTGCATCATGATAATTACAGCAACTGTTGACGATAGAATATAACGCTTTTCCAACCGTGCTTTTGCCGGTATTGTTTTCGCCGGCAATGACAGTAATACCATTTAATGTTATATCAGCATTCTTGATTTTACCAACATTTTTTAATGTGAGCTTCATTATCACATACCTCCAATTTAATTCCGCCAATACATATTTACCACAAACAGCACCATTATTTAAAGTATACCCCAAATAACAGTTTCATAATTCACGCGTTGCCGCAATTTATTATTCATTAATTACAATCAAATTCTTCCCTGTGTTTGCACACCATACGGGTTTCAGGGAAAAGGAATTGCCATCGGATTTATATGCGATAAACATATCTGTAAGATGAACCTCTTTTTCGTCCCTGAACTTTTCATAAAGCAAATCAAGGGCATTTATCATCGAACCTATATTCTCGGTTTCGCCCGTAAGCCCGGCATTAAACAAATACTGCCTGTACGATTTAAGACTACCGCCGCTTATCACCGCACTTATCCCGTGTTCCGTACCGTTTTCGCCGTCAATATAAACCGGCATACCGTTTACATAATAGTCTATCGAAAAATCAATTTCCTGCTTTGTATTTTCAAGATTCATATCCGAGGCGGCAAGCATCGCCGGCGGAGTTATTCCGGCAACACGAAAAATTTCTCTCGCCGTCCCGTAAATACCGTTCAAATATGCGGCAGAGCTTTCTTTATCACCACCGGACGGCAACACGGAATATCCCCCGTTTTCGGCAGTGTATTCAATGAGATATGACGGATATATTTTGAGTGTTGCGGTGTTATCGACATAAACCGTGACATCATCTTTGTCTATATATCTTCTTGTTGTATTCCGGTTGAAACCGAAGGCTTCAAGCAAACGTTCGGCATTTCTTGACGCAAACTCAAAATCCTCTTCGTTTATAACGGCTGTACCTATGTTTTTTTCCGTAAGCCCTACAACAATATTCGAATCGAGCAGAACGTTCTGCGATATTCCTGTATTCGTTTTTGCCTTATCAAACCCAAGTTCAAAAGCAAACGGACTGTTTAACGTTTCCGCAGACACGGCATATTTGTTTATTATGCTCTGCAACTCGTCATTTCCGTCATCAGCAATAAATTTATATATTCCGCCGCTGTCGTTTTTTATATAAACCGCAGAATTTACGGCAATTGAATTTGATGGGACAAAAGCAATATTTTTATAAACACCGTCGGGTAATTTTATTCCGGATTTTTTAATCAGCCCGGCATCATAGAAAGCGGCAAAATCAAACAGCACCGAACGTGCTTTCAAAGATGCTTTCCACTCCTCGGAATCTGTTTCAAAAAAGCGTTCCGCATTCATGTCAATCTTTTCTGCGGCAGAAACCATACGCTCGTACAATTCATTATACCCTTCCTGACCTTTTGATATTACGTTACGTTTTCCGCCGCCTGTAACAATAATATTTTCAGGTGTAATTATACCCTCAACGGTGAAATCTGCCGTTTCCGATTTGTGTGCGGCACTCGCAAACATTATATTTTTTTTGATTTCCTCAACAAAATTCGCTCCGAACCAAACTCTTGAAAACAAAAGTACGCTAATGAGGATTAGCGTAACCAATGTTATGTTTTTTAACCTTTTCATTATCTGAGAGAACTTCTGAGTGCCTGTTCAAGATTATTGGACGTGCTTTTGAAACGATCCCAGAAACTGTCGACAAGAAGGTTTATTTCAAGCGACATAATCTGTTGCGGAGTTGACGACGAATAGGACGAATCAACCCTTATCAGCAGATTGTTCTTTCCCTCGTTGAGAAGAACTCTCTGTGCAAAATATCCGCTTGAACCGATTGTTTGAACAGCCTGTTTTCCGCCGTTTGAAACAAGTTTATATTTGCCCGTTGCTTTTTCTTGATAATATACACTCACAACAACGCCGGGATTTGCAATTCCGGACAAAACATAATCGCTTTGTGTTGTTGTTGAAACAACCGTTTCGGGATTATATATATCAATACATATAAGCCCTTTGCTTTCGGGAACTTTATTCATTTCGTCGGGAGCCGCGGAAACAGTTGCCGCACCCAGAACCAACAGTGTGAGCAATGCCGCCGCCATATAACACAATTTTTTCAACATATCTTTTCCTTTCCGGCAAAATGCCTGTTTTTGATTAATGCGGTTTTCACGCATTTATGTCATGCTTTAAAATGCAATTTATGTACAGTAGTTCTATACATAATTATTATACACCATATATATTACAAAAGCGTTACAAGCGTTTTAAAATCCCGTAACATATACGTTACACAGTCGGAAAACGCAGTGTAACCTCTGTACCTTTGCCTCTTTCGCTGACAATATTAATATCTCCGTTGTGTGCGCCGACAATTTCTTTTGCTATGGCAAGCCCAAGTCCCGTTCCGCCGCTGCTTCTTGAACGTGCCTTATCAACACGATAAAACCTGTCGAACACGTGCGGCAAATCTTCTTCCGGTATGCCTATGCCGTTGTCTTTCACTTTCACATACACATTGCCGTACATCTGCCCCGCGGATACTTTTATATCGCCGCCGTCCGGAGTATATTTAACCGCATTTACTATAATATTTGTTATGACCTGTTCGATGCGGTCGCGGTTTCCGAAAAACAAATCCATTTTGCCGGCAAACGCAAGTGACAGTGTGTGACTGTGAGATTCTGCCTCAAACATAAGTTTGCTGACAATATTTTCAAGCAAATGTTTTAAATCGAATTTTTCTTTCGGCATACTTGAGCTGTCATAATCAAGTCTCGAAAGTTCGAGCAAGTCCGAAACAAGCCTTGCCATACGGTCGGCTTCACTGCCCACAACCTCAAGAAAATTCCGTGCCGTTTCCATGGGCATATCCACTGAATCGAGAATTGTTTCCGTATAGCTTTTTATTGTTGTTATCGGCGTTCTCAGTTCATGCGAAACATTCGACACAAATTCGCGTCTTGAAAGTTCAAGCCGATGCATTTTTGTAACGTCGCGTACCACAACCGTTACAGACGATACCGACGATTCGTTTTTTGCAATGGACGTAAAAAATGCCTGCAAACGTTTGTCGTTCACCGTCAGTTCGCGTTCAAGCGTTTCTCCTTTTTTTACAATTACTTCAGACATACTTATTCCGGCATTTATTCCGGCAAAATATTCATCGAAAACCGCATCTTCGGTATCTATTCCAAGATATGCTTTTGCCGCCGGATTTATATGAGTGATAATTCCGTCTTCACTGAAACTTATAACACCGTCTGTCATAAACTTGAGTATTGTTTCGAGTTTTGTTTTTTCGGCACTTATTGTATTTAAATTTTCGTTGATTTTTGCTGCCATGTTGTTAAACGTTTCAGTAAGCTCGCCTATTTCGTCCTCGGCTTTACTCTCGATTCGTGTTCCGAAATCTCCCGATGCAATACGCTCCGCTTTCGATTTCAGCGAAATTATGGGTGCTGTTATTGTTTCGGACATGAAATATCCGAGTATCAGCGATATTAAAAGCCCTATAAGAAGTGCGCGCAGAATTATCGACAGCACCGTATTTATAATCTGTGTGAGTTCCTCTTTTGTATCCTTTACATATATTACATATTTAACTTTTCCGTCCGCGATAATCGGTTTTGCACTGTCCATATACGAAAGTTGTTCGTTAATCGCATCTCCCGTTTTTCCGCTGAGAGCGGAGATTATGTTTGCCGTTTTTTCTATATCCCCCGTGCCGTTATCCGTGCGATAAACAATGCCGCCGGTTTTGCCGTCCAGCAGATACATATTACGGTATAAGTCCACACCGATACGCCCGGAATACGCATCTATTACGGCAGACAAATTGTTGCCCTTTCCGGTCTCGCTTACAAGATTTTCAAAAAATTCTCCGTTAAACGCCACCGACACCTTATCCGAAAATTCGTCCAGATAAAAATCTGACAGGCTTATACGGAAAATTGTTCCCACCAATATTATCACGGCCGCAACCATGAGCATAAACATTGTAACGAGTTTCCATTTTATACTTTTGAACATAGCTTACCTCACCCCGACACTTAATATGATGTCAGTTGTTTTTATTAAAATAATATCCGACTCCGCGGCGCGTCATAACATATTTGGGTGCAGATGGGTCATCCTCAACTTTTTCTCTCAATCTGCTTACAGTAACGTCCACCGTGCGCATATCGCCGTAAAAATCGTAACCCCAAACTTTTTCAAGCAGAATTTCTCTTGAGAAGACCTTTTCGGGCTGAATCGCAAGAAATTTCAAAAGTTCAAATTCGCGTACCGTAAGCTCGACCGGAGCATCTCCCCTGTAAACCTCGTATTTGTCGCAGTCTATCTTCAGCTTTCCCGAAATAATAACATTACCGCTTTCCGCCGAATCCGCAGACTGTATCGCATCGCCGGCGATACGCCGCATATTCGCTTTTATTCTTGCCGAAAGTTCACGCATACTGAACGGTTTTGTTATATAATCGTCCGCACCTATTTCAAGTCCGAGTATTTTATCCGTTTCTTCACCCTTTGCAGTCAGCATTATAATCGGACACTGCGACCAGCCGCGCACGGATTTGCACACCTCGAATCCATCTTTTTTCGGCAACATGACATCAAGCAATATGAGGTCGGGATTCACCTGTTTTGCCATGATAACGGCTTCTTCTCCGTCGGCCGCCGTCACCACTTTGTAACCCTCTTTTTCAAGATTATATTTTAATATGTCGAGTATAGGTTTTTCGTCCTCAACAACAAGAATAAGTCTTTGCATTTATCTTCACTCCTTTGATGCTTTTATACAATCTTCCGTATCGGGCATAAATGATGTAAACACAAATGCCCCTGTTTTATATTTTTTTGATAAAGAACATAAAATCGGCACAAGCGGACTTAATAAAAACATTTTTGCAATCGTTTTTAAACCGCCGAAATCGCCTTTATCGTATTTTATTCATGTCTCCTTTGCCGTTATCAAACACTTCTCCCGTATTGCCGTCCACATGATAAAGCCCTTCCATTGCACCGCCGGGAAAATCGGCTCTGTCCGCGCCAAACATATAACACGCACGTTTCTCGCCGTTTATCATAACATTAAGTGCCTTTTTCTCGCTTGCCGGCACAATTATCGCTGTTTCTCCGAACTGTTTTTTCGCCGTTTCAAGTGCGATTTCATATGCTTCGTCAAACGAAAGCCGTGTGTTTTCGGTATAACTGAATTTGATTTCTTGAACGGGTTCCATTTCTTCGTATGGCAATTCAAGTATTTTTTCCTGTTTTTTATCTTTTGTCATTATCTTGCAGGCAATCGCCGCACCTGCCGCCGCAGCCGCAGCCGCTCCCATTCCTATACCTGCCGCTATAATTGTTTTTCTGTTTAATTTCAATATTAAAACTCCTTTCTTTCAATTCATAATCAATTCATTAATTCCGCATTTTAAATACGTTATTTTAATTGTTGTTCCGGCGGACGGAGTCGTCCGCCCCTACGGGTTTTAGTGATTAGTGTTGATCTAACCACTAACCACGTTCGTTCCGTATAATTATGCCATGCACAAACATTGTGCAAGCAACAATCATGAATTATGATTTCTCAATTGATTTTCGTCATATTTCCATCCGCATTATCAAAAATTTCTCCCGTTACCGCATCGAAATGATACAGTCCGCGCATTGAGGCATTTTCGCTCGAAAGATGCGACATTGAATCCGCACCGAACATATAGCAGGCACGATTTTTTCCGTCAATTTCAACTTCCGACGGAGTTTCTTCACTTGCCGGAATAACAAACGCATCATCTCCGAATTGCTTTTTTGCCGCTTTTTCAGCTTCTGCCAAAGCCTCTTCTCTCGTATATTTTATATCGTATTTTTTATAAATATCCACGGACTCTTCGTTTTTTTCCGAATTTTCCGTTTCTTTGCTTTCCGGCTGTGATTTTTCTTCTTTGCTTTCTTCTTTATTCTCGGCTTTATTTTCCTCTTTATTTTCCGGCATCTCCATCTTATGCTCAGTCTTTTGCGCAGGTTTATCCGCATCGCCGTCTCCTCTTCCTCCGGCAACGAAATACACGGCGGCAAAAGCCGCAAGCACAACAATGCCTATGACACACGCACGAATCATACTTTTATTTTCTTTTTTTATTTCCTCGGGACTTTTTTCTGTATTTTGTTCGTTCATTTTTCATATTCCTCCTGTATATCAATATATTTTTCGCCTGTTTTTTTTATTATCGCGCGGTTTCCCGTAAGCTGTACAAGACCATCGGAAAAACCCTTGTCTTCACCCGGCTTTATGCAAACCGCAAATTCCACCCTGTCGGTATATACACTGTCTGTTACCATATAATCCGCAAGAAAATACTGCACTTTTCCCGAAAGCGTATAATCACATTTAACGCTGTATATCGTGCATAATGTTCTTGTTACCGGGCAGGCATCGGCAATTGCCGCGGCGGCACATTTACCGTAGGCATGAACAAGTCCGCCCGTACCCAAAAGTGTACCGCCGAAATATCTTGTCACAACAACCGCCGTATCGGTAAGCCCCGGCCGATGTATGCAGTCCAGCACCGGCAAACCGGCCGTCCCCGAAGGCTCGCCGTCGTCCGTATACCTCTGCATATTGTTTTCGCTCACAACATATGCATACACATTGTGTGTCGCGTCCGCATATTTCTTTTTTATCTCATTTATAAATTCAAGTGCTTCCGTTTCGGTTTTAACCGGCATTGCGTTCCCTATAAATTTCGATTTTCTATCCGTAAAAAAACTTTCTCCGTGTTTTTTCACCGTTTTATATTCAAATTTTGAATCGTTCATATTTATACACCGCTTTTTTATCTATATCCGCACGGTATTTTATACCGTTTTCAGTATATTCTTCCGATATTACAACAGCATCTTCGCGAATATCCCCAGAAATACCGGCATCGCCGTATGGAACAAGTATATCCATTCTCACTTTGGTTTTCGGCAGTGTTATCGCAACAAGCTTTAACAGTTCTTCCATATTTAAACCTGTCTTTGCCGATACGTATATTTCGTTCCCCGAACTTTTCGGTATTTCCTCAACCGCATCGCATTTGTTGTATACATATATTCTCGGCGTGTTCCGACAGCCGAGGTCGTTTAAAATATCATCGGATACTTTTTTATGTTCTTCTGCATATTCGTCACTGAAATCAATTACATTTAAAATAACATCCGCATAAACCGCTTCTTCCAGTGTGGATTTAAAGGCTTCCACGAGATGATGCGGAAGTTTTCTTATAAATCCCACCGTATCCGTCAGCGTGATTTCACGTCCGTCCGGCAACATAAGCCCACGCGCTGTCGGGTCAAGCGTTGCAAACAGCTTGTTTTCCGCAAGCACTCCGGCGTTTGTATAATAATTCAGCAGAGTGGATTTTCCGGCGTTTGTATATCCGACAACCGCAACAGAAAGTCTGCCGTCTTTTTTTCGGCGTTCGCGTATAAAATTACGCCTTTTGCCCACTTCTTTAAGTTCCGCCTTCAAATGCGTTATAAGGCTTCTTATATGACGTCGGTCCGTTTCAAGCTTTGTTTCCCCCGGACCTCTTGTGCCGATTCCTCCGCCAAGTCTTGAAAGGCTTGCCCCAATTCCCGAAAGTCTGGGCAGAAAATAATTGTACTGCGCCAGCCGAACCTGAAGTTTTCCCTCGGATGATACCGCTCCGAGCGCGAATATATCCAATATGAGTGTCGTTCGGTCTATAACGTGCACATTAAGAATATCTTCAATATTTCTTTGTTGCGACCCCGAAAGCTCATCATCAACAATAACAAGTTCTATTTCTGCATTTCTGCAAAGCTCCGCCGCTTCTTCAAGCTTGCCTTTCCCAAGATATGTCGCATTATCCGGAAAATCTTTCGGCTGCAATATGCAGGCATATACCTCTGCTCCGGCGGTTTTGGCAAGCTGTTTCAACTCGTTCACGGTTTTCTCGTCAGAATACGGTTCTTCGGTTCTGCCGCTTGTTATCCCCAAAATAAGTGCTTTCTTCAATTCCGTTTCATTCATAATGGTTGCCTTTCATTTGTGTTGTTATTTAATATTATATCAAAAATACCGGCGCAGGTCAAGTATTTTTATTAAATTTAACCATAATATTTATATTGACATATTCGATAACATATGATATAATAAACATATGAACAATTATTCATATTATAGAGGTGAGTATTATGCACGACTGTGCAAACTGTATTAATTTTGTAAAATCGGAAATGCCCGATGAAGATAGTCTATATGATATGGCGGAAATGTTCAAAATATGTTCCGACGCATCACGTATTAAAATATTGTTTTCGTTATTCAAAGAAGATTTATGCGTAAACGATTTGAAAGACCTGCTCGGAATGAGCCAATCCGCCGTATCGCATCAGCTGAGAATACTCAAGCAGGCGCGGCTTGTCAAAAATCATCGAGAAGGAAAACTCATGATATATTCTTTGGACGACGACCATGTGAAATGTTTATTTGCGCAGGTACTTGCGCACGTAACGGAATAATACGGAAAGGTTGAGATGTTATGGAAAAATTCATTATAAAAAATCTGGATTGTCCGCACTGTGCAAAAGAGGTTGAAGAAGCCGTTCAAGCCGTGAAAGGCATAACAAACGCCAATCTCAATTTTATAACGCGCACACTTGAATTTGAGTCTGAAAGCGACGATGCAACAAAAAATGCCGTTAAAGCGGCAATTGCCGCCGAACCCGGCATAAAACCCGAACATATTCACACCGGCAACACGGTATGTAAAATCTGTACAGCAGAAAGTCACCGCACAAAAAAAGAGAATGAAAACAGCGAGCTTATCCGAATGATGGTTTCGTTTGTGCTGTTTGCCGCCGCATTTTTCACACCGCACAAACTTTCGGTGGTTTTATATATGATAAGCTACTTTGTTGTGGGTTATCCCGTAATTTGGCGTGCCGCCAAAAAGGGCGGTCTTGACGAAAACTTTTTAATGACGGTTTCCTCCTGCGGAGCATTTATAACCGGGCATTTTGCCGAAGGTTCGGCTGTTATGCTGTTTTATTCTCTCGGCGAATATTTTCAGGATAAAGCTGTGGATAAAAACCGAAAATCAATCACGGCACTCATGGATATATCCCCGGATTTTGCCGTTTTGGAAAACGGAAACACAGTTGACCCTCACACTGTGAATGTCGGCGATATAATCATTGTAAAACCCGGTGAAAGAATACCGCTCGACGGTACGGTTACAAACGGAAAAACCGAGATTGACCAATCGTCGCTCACCGGCGAAAGCGTACCGGTGTTTGCCGAAACGGGAAGTAACGTTTTAAGCGGAAGTGTCAACCTTTCCGGAAGCATAAAAATCAAAGTATCGCACAGATATGAAGACGGCACGGTATCAAAAATCCTCGAGCTTGTGGAAAACGCTTCCGCAAAAAAAGCAAAAACCGAAAAATTCATAACTTCATTCGCAAAAATTTACACCCCACTTGTCACGGCACTCGCCGTTGTTACGGCTCTTGTACCGGGGATTATCACAGGCGATTTTGCAACCTGGGCATACAGGGGACTGTCGTTTCTTGTTGTTTCGTGCCCGTGTGCGCTTGTGATTTCGGTGCCGCTTACGTTTTACAACGGAATAAGCCGCTGCGCAAAACGCGGAATCCTTATAAAGGGCGGAGCCGTGCTTGAACGCGTCGGCAATGTTAAAAACATAATTTTCGATAAAACCGGTACACTTACAAAAGGAATTTTTAAAGTATCCGATATTAAAGCAAACGGAATTGCCGCCGAAGAACTTCTGCGTTTTGCCGCACACAGCGAATGTCTGTCGAATCACCCGATTGCAAAAAGCATATGCTCCGCATACAACAGCGATATTGATTTGTCGGCTGTCACAGACTTCACCGAAATTGCCGGCAAAGGCATTTCCTGCAAAATAAACGGAGAATCCGCTGTTGCCGGAAATCGTGCAATTATGCTTGAAAACGGGCTTGACCCGTTTGAAACAATCGGCACCTCCGTACATTTTGCAAAAAACGGCGAATATCTCGGAGCAATTGAGCTTGAAGACGAAATTAAAGATAACAGCATAATTTCAAATCTAAAATCTCACGGCATACAAACCGCATATATGCTTACGGGTGACGGCGAAGACGGTGCAAAACGCGTTGCTGACAGCATGAAGATTGATAAATATTATTCCGCACTTTTGCCGCAGGATAAAGTGCGCATAACAAAAGAAATATCCGAAACCGGCATAACCATGGCAGTCGGCGACGGAATTAATGACGCTCCAATGCTTGCACTCGCCGACATAAGCGTTGCCATGGGCGGCGGCAGTGCCGCCTCGGCCGAAGCGGCAGATATTGTGCTGATGACGGACAATATTCAAAAAACTTGCGATATATTTTCGGCGGCAAAAATAACAATGCGCCGCGTTACGCAAAATATATATTTCTCAATAGGAGTAAAATGCCTCATACTCATACTCACCGCACTCGGAATAAGCGGTATGTGGGCGGCGGTTTTTGCCGATGTGGGCGTTTCTATCCTTGCCATAATCAATGCTATAAGAAAATAGGTGTTATTATTGAAAAAAATTCTGCTAAAACCGCGTACATTTGTACGCAACATAATCAACAGATATATTGAACATGATTTATCGCAGCTCGGAGGGCAGGTGGCGTTTTTCGCCATCCTCTCCATTTTGCCGTTTATCATATACATAAACACACTTATAACCTCGTTCAATTTCACACGTGAAGATATAATGAACCTGCTTATTCCGGCAGTCCCTTCTTATGTTGCGGATTTGGTTTCATCTTATGTGGGGTATATTTCCACACAAAACCGCAGCGGAGTACTTTCTGTCGGTATTATAACAACGATATATTCGGCCTCTAAGATGATACGCTCCGTTGAAAAATCCATCAACCGTGCATACGGAATCGCCGAACGCCGAGGGTTTATCCGCAGCGTTATCATATCCATGGTTTTTATTGTCTGTCTGGGAATAATAATACTTGCAACACTGTATTTTATAGTTGTGGGTGCAAGCATTGCACACACGATTTTTAATATACTTCATCTGCCGATGTCGGTTCTTGATAAACTGAAAAACTTTAAATGGGTGGTGTTTGCCGCCTCGCTGTTTTTCACCGTTTCCGCACTGTATTATATTATGCCATACAAAAAAATCAAATATAGAAACACACTGCCCGGCACGGCATTTTCAATTGCCGCCTACGGCCTTTTGTCAGAAGGTTATACACTTTATATAAAATACGGGCTCGGTCATTCTTCAATATACGGTTCTTTGGGTGCCGTATTCCTTGTATTTGTATGGATTTATCTTGTTGCCGTGATATTGATTTTGGGTGCGGAAATCAACAGTGTTCTCGATACAAAAAAATAATTATGCCGCTGTGTTTTGTTTTTCTTCGTCGGCAATATTTTCAACTCCACTCTCCTCACTCCGCACTAAACCATGTAGGGGCGGATATTAGTGGTTAGTGGTTAGCTGTTAGCCGTTAGACCAACGGCAACGTACCAACCTTATATTCAATGCATAATTATTGCTCGCACGATGTTCATGCGAAAAATGAAATCGATTAC
>CAYQKW010000015.1:0-37800 GCA_964418245.1 uncultured Oscillospiraceae bacterium | reverse complement strand
GCTTGAAAATGCAAGCTTCGGCAACGGCGAAACAGATTATCCGCCGGCATACAGAATTGAACTTGAAGCAGCACTTGAAGAACTTAAAGCATCACAGAACGATGAACAGAATTTAACCATGGCAATTGTGCATATGGCGAGAGTAATAGACCGAGCTCGTTCCGTTGCAGGTACTTCAACAATAGATGTCGGAAGTTCCGGTATGGTTGGTGCATCAATAATCGGTGCGGAAAGTGTTGAACACGATTTTGTAAACAAAGTTGCAACAATCAAGTTCGGTGCAGGCTCAAATGTTGAGGGTAAAAAACTTAACGTTGCCGTTGCAAAAGACTGCGAATTGGCATATGATAACTATAATGTTAAAATGAACAAAGACTTAGGCGTTCCGATTTATCACAAAGATTTGGGATTGTATGAATACTGGACGGTAAAAGTTGTGGAAAGCACAGATTATATATCCGATTTCGGCGACGGAAACTGGAATTACGGCGGCGGCAGAGCCGTTACAACTCCGAACGGTTTCTACATAAGAAGCGAAAATTCAACGGTTATGCATAAAAACGGTTTAAATCCGAACGGAAAGACAATTGTTAAGTTTACACCGGTTACCGAAAAAACGGTAAATAAATTAGGATTTATAATCGGAGCAAAACAAAATACGGCATTTGACGTAAAAACGGCGGTTGCAGACTATAACCGTGCGGAACTTGTGTTCACAAACGACAGTTGTTGTTTATACAATGTGGAAAACGGAACATATACGCAAATCGGCAAAATTACAGGTGATTTAATTGACTGGGATGCCGAAAATGTTGTTGAAATAGGCAAAAGCGGAAATAATCTTGATTTAATAACAATCACGGTAAACGGAAACATGATTTTCAATGAACTCAAAGTTAAATCAAACGGAAGTTATTTTGGTTTCTATGCTGATGATTTGGAAATGCACTTTTGATGAAAGGAGAAAAATTCGTGAAAAAAATTATTTCATCATTATTGGCAATCGCTTTGATTGCAACAAGTCTTTCATTCACGGCAATGGCAGACGGTGCGGTTGTTATTTCGGACACAGCGAGTACATTGATTGAATTTGAAGATTATGCCGATTATTTTGAAAACAAATCCGACAACGCATTAAACGGCGGACTTTCGGGCGGTGTGGGAATTGCATATTATTATGGATTGGAAAGCGGCACCCTTTCGTATGATATCCCGGTAACGGTTAAAGGCAGCAGCGGATATAAAGTTGATTTTGCGGCTATAAAAAACAATGCGTTTGTTTCGGAAGTAAATGTATATCTTGTGGAAGAGGGCAACGAAGAAAATAAAATCCCTGTTACGGATAACAAAAACTTCGATTATGACGTATGCACACCTATTCAATTTCAAACGGTCGGCGGATTCAAAAACGGCGGTAATGAAACTTATGTTACCGCCGGAAACTACAAACTTCGTGTTGAAATGAAAAAAGCACAGAATCAGAATTTCGTCATAGCAATTCTTGACTTTATTAAGTTTACACCTGTGTTTGCCGAAATAAGCGGAACAGAAAAAACAACGGTTGAATTTGAAAATTATACAAGCTATTTCAGAATTGTCGGTGCCGCAAAAACGAGCAACACCGTTGACGGTAAGGGAAATGTTCAGACAAACAATTTGTCCGGAGGTGCGGCGTTAAGATTTGATAAGGGGCTTGCAACGGGCGAAACAAAAGAAGTAAACATTCCGTTCACATTTACAAAAGCCGGTATTTACAGTGTGGATTTTGCCGGAAGCGGAGATTATGACTTTTCACAGTACGACATAAATCTTGTACCGGAGAATACAAATCTTGATACAATAAATCAGATTGTACGCAGCTACGATGTGAATCCGAAAGAAACAAGCAATGCCGAAAAAATCATAACCGTGAACAATGTTGACCGATGGTATCCGATACACAGAAAAACATCGGGTGTTATAAGAAATATTAAAATTGAGGAAGCCGGAAGATACAATCTTCAAATTAATATCACAGTAAGACCATCTCAAAAACCGGCAAACAACGGTCTGTACGGCTTCTGTGGAGCAATGGACTACATTTCGTTCACACCCATGGCGGATATTGCTGTGGGCGATTGGACGGCAAGTGCCGATTCGATAAGCGGTGAAGGAGAATATTCGCTTTCTGTTCCTTTCACAAGATATAATTCAAGTGCAAACGGTTATTATTTAATCGCGGCAATGATGAATGCGGACGGAAGTGTAACAACAAAATATTACAATATAGACGAAAATCTCACAGATGAAATGGGAAGCCAAATTATGGCATCTGCCGAATTTGAGGCAACCGAAAACACGGCGAAAATTTATACTGTTGTAATACGGGATATAACAAATCCAACACTTGTTACAGATATAAAGGAAATATCCAACCCGAATGTTTCGGTAAACAAAACAACGTATTACAACGTAAGTTCGGCACCGCTTTCGGAAGCGGCAGAGGGAACGCTCATTCTCACATTCGAGGGAAAAGAAGCGGATATTGAAACACTTTGTTCGTTTGAATATTCAAACACAAAACTCGATGTCGGTGCCAACCCGGTATATGCATTAAACCTTTCGGGAAAAACGGCAGACTACAGAACAATGGTTGCCGCATATGGCTCGGATAAACAGTGTATTGATAACACGCTTTATCGTGTTGTTAATCCCGAAAGCGAAACAGAAATGAAAAACGCATTTATAAACCTTGTTGCAATTGACGATAAAACAGAATTTGCGGCAGCATACGAAACATTCGTAAAAACATATATGATTGCCGCTGAAGATAACAGCTTTGCCGATATATACGGCGAAGAATATCCGATTTCGGAAATACAGGTGTATGAAAATGCGGAATCCGGCAAATACAGTTACGAAGAAATTAAAGATTATGTATTTGCGTTCGCACAGTTCATAAAACAGGGCAACACAGACATAGCCAACAATCTCACATCTGTTGCGGATGCTGAAAATCTCTTTAAACTTTCGTTATTTGCATATGTGATGAACGAAAAAGACGGCGACAGTTCGGTTGCGTCAAAATACGGAACACTCTTATCAACGTCATACACAAACGCAACAAATTACGATGATTTTAAAGCGTTGCTTAACCATGTTGAAGAAGTTACCGGCGAGAAATTGTATAGCAATATGCTGAACGCGGCTCTGCGCGAAAAACTCATACGTTCGGCAGAAGAAAGAAAAGCGGTTCTTACGGAACTTTCCGAAAAAGGATTACTCGGAATGGATATTGCAGAGTTCGGTACATTTATAGATAACGCAATTACGTCATATAACTTCGACCTTTCGGGCGTTAAAGGCGATAATCTTAAAAACGGATTGACCGAAAAAGTCAAAGAACCGAAAAATCTTATAAAATCGGTATCTCCGGAGGAAAACGCACAGTATGTGTCGGATTACAGCAAGATAAGAATTGATTTTGTCGATAAAATTAAAGCGGATACAATAAATTCGTCAAATATCAAAATAGACGGCATTACTCTCTATGACACAAACTTTGTTAAAGGTGATGATTGGTGCGAAATCACAGGATTGGCTCAGCTTCTGGAAAAAGATAAAACGTATACGGTGACGGTAAGTGCCGCTGTTATGGCAGATTACCTCGGCGGTATATCCGGAATATGGAAGACATGGTCTTTCAGAACCTGTTATGCACTTCAGATTAACGACAGCGGCGTAACAACAATTCAGTTTGAAGATTATCAGTCATCCGTAAAACAACCGGAAATAACAAAAATCGGCAGCAGTGCAGAGGGTCAAAGTTCATCTGTTCTCACGGTAATCGGCGACCTTGAAGGCGGAAACGGAGTTTTTCTTGAAATCCCCGTTGTCGTTTCAAAAAGCGGAGCATATGTTTTGAAAATCCGTTCAACATGGCCTCAGCAGGGTCACACAAGGTATCAGTTGCGAGATAAAGATGATAATCAGCTGTTTGAACCGTTTGCATCGGGCGTTACCGAAATGTCCGGAGCCGGCACAATTTATACCGATTGTTGGCATTACGGCAGAATTTACAGAAAACTTATTTACCTTGAACAAAGCTCGGATCAAGTTTTCAAAATTTACCTTAATTCGCCTGCACGTATGGCATTAGACTATATGTCGCTCGAACCTCTTGCAGATGTTGAAGTCGGCAATTGGACTGTTAAATGCGGCGATACCGCGGCAGATAAAATTACCGCAGACGGTACATATACGTTTGAAATCCCGGTTAATTTCTACAGACCGTCGGCAGATGACAAATATTATGTTATCACATCAAAAACAGATGTAACGGGTAAAACGGAAACAAACGTTGCGGAAGAGTTTGCGTATACCGCACCGTATACAGGCATTGTTGAAAATCCGCTGAAAACTTTCACGGTAAATCTTACGGCGGATACCGACACAGAACGTATAAGTGCGGCAATCGTGAAAAATCTTGATGACCCATATCTTGTGTCGGATATAGCCGAAATATCAAGAACGCTTGACGGTACAAAACATACCGTAACATACACCGCACAGACCGATAAACTTGAAAAAGATGCCGCGGCGGCTATCGCACTTGCCTTCAAACCCGGTGAAACAAACCTCACACCGGAAAATCTCTGGTGCTTCGATTATATAAAAGATGTTAAAGCCGGTAAAGCCGCAAAGTTCGAGTTTGTCAATCCCGACCCAACGGTTTTCGGAACGGCGGTTATTAAAATAGCGGCGTTTGGTGACGACGATGAACGCACAGCGGTTAAAGATGCCGAATGCTATATGGTAAACGAATCCGCATTGCGAGAATATATCACGGACATAAACAGTCTCAATGCAGATAATTATACGGCGTTCATCAATAAATATATGCTTTCTTCTGCGGCAAAACACAACGATTTGTTCAAAGGAGAGATAATTGAAGAATGTACCACAGCAGAACGCTATGAAAGCATAAAAGACCATGTTCTTGTGCTTAAAGAAGCAATACTTGACAATAGACTCGATGCAAAACTCAATACGGCAGAAGATGCGGCAAACCTGTTCAAGGGTGCGCTGTTCACAAAATCGCTGTTTGACGGCAGTGCGGATGCAGAAGACTTGGCATCGAAATACGGTTCTTTACTCACACCGCTTTATACCGAAAATACAAATTTCGAGAATTATAAAACACTGTTCGTCAAACCGGAAACACTTACCGGAAAAACTTATACCGAAAAGCTGTTGAGCGCGGCATTAAGAGAAGAAATGCTGACGGCAAACCGCGAAAGATGTACCGAAATTATCACCGATAATGCCGATACTCTGGGGATAAACCTCACCGAACTTCAAAGTATTTCATCTGTTGCAAATATTTCGGCGGTTTTCAACTTTAATCTTGAAAACCTTAAAGAATCGAATTTCTATTCGGGGCTTAAAACAGCCGCAAGCAACATAATAAAACCTGAGAGCAAACCGCAGGGCGGCGGTTCGAGCGGCGGTTCCGGAGGAAGCGGTTCTTCAAGCGGAAGCGGAGGATATTCAATAGGTTCGGAAATTGTTAAACCCAAGCCATACGAAAACATTGGCGCAGATGCCGAAAATGTACTCGCATTCAGCGATATTGCGGGTCATGCGTGGGCGGCAGATGCAATTAAAGCTCTTTACGAAGCCGGAGTTGTAAGCGGAACCGGAAACAATGAATTTGAACCCGACCGTTATGTGAAACGTGAAGAAATAATAAAAATGATTTGCGAAGCGTTCAAACTCACTCCGAAAACAACGGACGAAGAATTTAATTTCGATGACGTAACAATCGGCGACTGGTATTATCCGTACATCAAAATCGCATATACAAACGGTATTGTTAAAGGTGTTTCCGAAACACACTTCGGTGTTGGAGAAAACGTTACCAGACAAGACGTTGCCGCAATGATTTATCGTTTTATGCAGATAAAAAAAGTCCTTACAGTTGTTTTTGAACCGGAGTTCACCGATTCCGAAAGTATTTCGGATTATGCAAAAATTCCTGTTGCGGCAATGCAGGAATACGGAATCATCACAGGTTTTGACGACGGCAGCTTCAATCCACACGCACCGGCAACACGTGCCGAAGCGGCGGTTATGGTGAGCCGACTTATAAACCATATGAAAACCTTGCAATAAAAATTTACGGCAAATTAAAAACCTTTAAACCTAAAACACGGCGGTGTATAAAGATTTTAAAACGAAATTGCCAAAGCTGCCGT
The DNA here is from genome assembly GCA_964418245.1 of uncultured Oscillospiraceae bacterium. Taxonomy (GTDB): domain Bacteria; phylum Bacillota; class Clostridia; order RUG12999; family RUG12999; genus CAKVOK01. The sequence goes on along the minus strand of CAYQKW010000015.1, from coordinate 31,564 downwards.
TTGCGGCAGTGCAACAGGCAAAATCCACGTGCAAACATTGTGCTTTCGTAAGCGGCGGAGCCGCGGCTGTTTCGTTTAAAATAAAAAAATAAAAGAAAAGGAATGAGGTAAATGTTAAAAAAAGAAACAAATGTTAAGAAAAGACTGTTAAGTTTTGCGATGGTTATGTGTATTGTATCATCCATGCTCGGAATGACAGCCTTTGCTGATGATTCGGCAGCTACTGAACATCCCACCATAACGATGAATACGATTACGGTTTCGGATTCTGAATCAACAGTAATTGAATTTGAAGATTACAAAGATCTCTTTGTGATTGACGGTAAAAGTGTTGTACCTTCGGATACGGGAATGAAAACAGGAGATATTTATTCCGGCGGTAAGGCTATTCATTTGTGGAAAGAACCCTGGACTTCTTATCCGCTCTATTTAAACATTCCGTTAAGTATAGAAAAAGCAATAAACTGCGAATTTGAAATGGCTGTTTTGAGCGGCGGCGGTGCTTCTAACAGCGTAGTGGATTTGGTATATGCTGACGGAAGCGAAACAAGAGTTTACAATTCGTGGGTGAACGGTGTAACAATTTCGGGTGACTTTAAAAGATACAGCGGCAAAAAAATTTATTTGGAACCCGGTAATTATACGCTTAAAATAACATTTGAAAAATTAGGTGGCAGCCGAGATGTATTATGGACAGATTTGGATTACTTTAAGTTCACACCTGAATTTGCCGAAATAAGCGGAACGGAAAAAACAACTGTTGAGTTTGAAGATTTTGCCAGTGCTTTCAAAGAGTTTGGAGCAGAAGTAACAAGCAGTACGCTTAAAGGCATGAATCCGTCTGTTCAAGAAGAAAATAAATTGTCCGGCGGTAAAGCGTTGAAATTTGATAAGCAGTTGACAACAGGCGGAGAAAAAACAGTTACTATTCCGGTTACGTTTAACAAACCGGGTGTTTATAACGTTGATTTTTCGGGAAGCGGAGACAACAGTTTTTCATCATACGATATACACCTCATACCGGAAAACTCAGATCTTGAAACAATAAGAGAGATTGCACGAAGCTGGGATGTGAATCCGAGTTCTTATAATGCAGAAAAGGTTGAATATGTAAATACGGTTAATTATTGGTATGCAATCAATAAGCTTAACACAGGTGTTGTAAGAAAAATAACTATTCCGGAAAAAGGAAAATATACAATGCAGTTTGTATTCAATGTAAGACCGGGACAAAACCCGGCAGATAACGGCAAATACGGTTATTGCGATGCATTGGATTATATTTCATTCACTCCTGTTGTGAACACAGCTGAAAAAGAAGCAGATGCATATCACACAAGAATAGAGCTTTCTTCTGTTTGCGAAATCCCCGCAAACACTACGAAAGATTTTGGTTTCACAGTTCCGAGAACGGGTAAATATGCAATTTACATCAATAATAATAAAGGCGCTGACCTTTATGACAAAGGCGGTAAAATAAGCTGTACGATTAAACCGGAAGACGGCGAGAGCGTAACATACGAATCGCTTGATTTAAGAGGAAGAAGCTACGGAAAACTCGGAGACGGAAAAAGCTATTTCAACCTTGAAAAAGATACGCTATATCTTATGTCGCTCACACCTGAGGCAACACTTTGGACAGATTATATAGATATTGTTTGCACGGATATCGATATAAACGGAAAAGTGCTTATCCCCGGATACTATAACACAACAGTATCGCAGTATCAGGATACAAACAGCGTAAACAACGGCGATGTGACGGGAAGTGTAAACAGCTTCTTAAATTCAAATTATGTTGATTACAGTGTTATCGGTCAGCCGGAGACTAATACATTTGTTACTGTATGGAATAAAATGTATACTTCCGCATTGTTTGATAAACTTAACTATGTTGAATTTTCTGTGAATGCACCGAAAGCCGGAAAATATTATTTTGATGCCGGAATCGGCGTATATTCACCGAACAGTGTGCCGGTAGGCGAAACATTGAAACTCAGCATAGACGGAAACGAAGTTTCAACAGGTAATTATGTTTCGGGAACAAGTTTTGCAAACCATGGAAGCATTGTTAAATTCAATCCTGTAAACTTAACAGCCGGAAAACATACTTTAAGAATATCAAGAAACAGTGACACAGCAAACTCAATTATGTATCTTCCGTTTATAACGGCAGAAAAAGCAGAAGCGAGTGCAATGCTTTACAAAACAACTGTTGCCGATGAAAATGCCGTTACTGCTGTTGAAAGCGGAAATATGATTGCTGTTTTGAATACAAACGGTGCAATTGCTGCGGAATCGGGCGACATGGCATTGTTTGCAATTTATGAGGGCGGAAAACTTGCCGCACTCAGCATGAAACCTCTTGAAGATACAACAACAATAACAATCGAAAACTTTGTTGCGGATACTGAAAAAACATATACTGCGGAAGTATTTGTTTGGGATTCAAAATATGCACCGAAGAGTGTTCAATTTCCTCTTACAAAATAAAATTATGAATGTTTGATTTTTCAGCGGCGTGTTATAACGCCGCTGAAATTTAATACAGATAAATTAATTTATAATCAGTACAAAGTCCCCCTTGCTTAAAGGGGGGAAAGCTGTGCGAAAGCACAGCAAGGGGGATTGGGCAAAATCTGTATAAACCGTAGGGGCGGACGACCCTGTCCGCCCGAACAATGATTGCACGAAGTCCCACCCCTTGCCTAAAGGGAATGGCGGCAAAGCCGACGTATGAGGCGGAAACGGCACAAACAGATGAAAGGATTAAAAAAACAAGTCATGAAAAAACTATTTATTTACGCAACGGAACATGCTGACCTTGTATGGCGTCGGTGTTTCGACAGAGATTTTACATTTAAAGGCAGAAATTTTGTGCCTTATTCAGACATAGAAAAATATTACATAATAGATAATATAGAATTATGCCGAAAACATGAGGAATATTGTTTCACGGTTGAAACTCCGGCGATGCTCAAAAAATTTCTTGAGAAAAATTCGGAATATGAATCCGAGGTAAAAAAACTTATCTCCGAGGGCAGACTTAAAATGCCGTTCACGGGAAATAACATCGTAGACAGCAATCTCATATTCGGTGAGGGAATCGTAAGAAATTTCCTCTACGGCAGAGAATATCTGAAAAATAAATTCGACCATGTGCCGTATGCCGTCGACAGAAACGATGCTTTCGGAAATTCGGCACAGTTGCCGCAAATTGCAAGAAAATTCGGTTCAAAATGGATTTTCCATATCGGTTACAGCGTGCCTGATAATTTATATTGGCGCGGTCTTGACGGAAGCACTGTGCTTGCGTGGGAACCGAAAGGTGTAGGATATACCGGCGGTTATTACAAATATCCGCCATGCCCGGATTGCGGCGGTCATCGTGATAAAGACTGCCCAACGTGCAAAAACAGAAGAATTGATGTTGAATTTCTTGAGGGTATGCGTGTTACGCTACCTGAATCTTTGCCGGATTTCGACGATACGATACCTCCGTATATTTACTGCGGCGGCGAGGAGATTATTCCGAACGAAAGTATTGTTAAATGGGCAAAAGACCATGCAAATGAATATGACATAAAATTCGTGGACTACGACGATTATTTGCCGTATATTTCCGATATGATAGAACACGCAGACAATGCAGGAGAAAACGAGCTCCATTCGTCTGCCGAAATCAACGTGAACAACACGGGTTGTTATGTAACAAGAATTAAAACGAAACAAACTTTGCGTGAAAACGAAAATTTGATTACGGGTCTTGAAACGCTTGCTTGTGCCGATGCACTTAAAAACGGCGGTTATGATTACGAGAAAATCGAGAGTATATGGGAAAAATATTTCTTCACGGCTTTCCACGATGCCGTTACGGCAACACATGTTGATGCGGCATACGATGAAATAATGGATACTGCGGCTGAAATAAGAAGCGAAGCTTCGGCTTGCATGAATAATCTGCTTTCAAAATCCGTTAAGGCAAGCGATGAGGTTATATCCGTATATAATCCGTACGGCAGCAGCATATCGAAAGAAATATTCGTGAATATAAAAACAGAAGATGATATACGTCTTGTTGATGAAAACGGAAAAGAAGCGGATATATGCACATATGAAAAGAAAGACGGGGTTGTGGCTTTGTCTTTTTGGGTAAAGGATTTAAAACCGTTTTCAACCAGCATATATAATGCAGTAAAAACAGAAAAAGCGTTTGCAAAAGAAGAAATTGTTCTTTATGAAACAAACGGGTTCAAAGGAAAACCGGTTCTGACGGACGTTGCAACAGACGAAAATATCGCCGTATCGGACAAAGAAACCGTAATTGAAAACGAATTTTTCAAGATTACGGCAGTCGATAACGGTATTAAAGAAATATTCGATAAAAATTTGGGCAGAACCATATCCGAACAGAGTGAATATATGGTTGGCGAATGGATTCTCGAACATGACGAGGGTTCACCGTGGGCTACACTTTCGCCTGATATGAGAAGACAATCTTTAAGCAAAAACACGAAGCTTGTTAAAATTGTTAAAACAGACGGCGAACAAAAACTTGATTTTGTTATTAATTCGGGCGAGCTGGATGCCTACGGCGTTATGTCGTTTACTGTAAAATACAGCGTGAGCCTGAAAAAGAACAGCGATATTGTATATTTTTCATCAGATGTGCGTTGGGATACTCAGAACTACAGATTGCGTATTGCGGTTCCCGTAATCGGTGAAACAAGAGATTTTTATGATATTCCTTACGGTGTGATTGAAAGAAAACCGTATGAACCCGATGTTGTGAAAGCGGATAATGCATCGAAATGGGCAAGTGCGGCAGGGGATTACCCGGCAATAAACTGGGCAGGTGTTAAAACCGATAACTACAGCCTTGCAATGTTTAACAATGGTACTCCGTCATATCAAATAAAAGGTGACAGCAACGGAAACGGCACAATATATTTGAGCGTTTTGAGAAGCCCGTCCGTAGGTTCATATCTGCACAGTCCGGTGGAATATACAATGACGGATTATGACGGTATGCGTGATGCCGGCGAACATCATTTTGAATACGGAATAAAAGCATATAACAATGGTTTTGACGAAAACAGTGCCGTTGAAGACGGAATATCGTTCAATGCCAAACTCTGTGCGGTGAACGGATATGCCGATATTGCACAGCTTCCCACGGCGGAATGCGAAGGTGCGAGAATTACATCGGTTAAAATGGCGCAGAATCGCAAGGGTCTTATTGTGAGATTGAATGAATATCACGGCAAAAATTCAAGCGGAAGACTTATTATTCCGAAAGATATAAATGCAAAAGCGGTTTATTCCTGTGACCTTAAAGAGGATAGGGGAGAGCAGCTCACTTTGAAAGACGGTGCGGCTGAATTTTGTGTAAAACCTTTTGAAATCAAAACGCTGTACATTGAATTGTAATGCATGAATAAAAACAGCAAAACCTCCGAATTGTCATTTGTGAACGATTCGGAGGTTTTTAATCACGGGTTATTCAACGCTTTCGGCAAAAATTGTATATTCACCGAAAAAACTTTATTCGGTTATCTTTTTTCAGGTTATAAGGTTTTCTGCTTCTTCTTTTGCCAATGCCACGGTTTTTCCGTTCAGATATTCAAGAACACCTCCGTCGGTTTTAAAATCGAATATAAGTTTATATGCACAGAGTGCCTGGTGTTTCCTTCCCATTATGCGATTGAATTCGCGGTCGCCGTATTTTCCGTCTCCGGCAAGCGGATGCCCCATATATGCGAAATGCGCCCGTATCTGATGTGTTCTGCCGGTGAGCAGTTCAACCTCCGCAAGGCTTGACAAAGTACCCTTTTTCAGCACTTTATATTTTGTGATAATCGTTTTTGCATCTTTTGTGGGTTTGGAAAATACTTTCACTTCTTTTTTATCTTCGTCTTTCAGCAGGTATGCTTTTTTCACCGCTTCTTCGGGTTCGGGTATGCCCTTTACGACACAATAATAAAACTTTCTTATTTCGCGGTCTTTGATTTTTTGATTCATAACGCGCAGAGATGCCGCATTTTTGGCAGCTATGACAAGTCCACAGGTGTTTCTGTCTATTCGATTGCAGAGTGCCGGTGCAAAATCATCGAAAAGGTTGTACTCTCCTTTATCGTAAAGATATTTTTTAATATGCGAAATAAGAGTATTGGTAACTTCTCCGCCGTCATCGGTGTGAACAACAAGCCCGGCAGGCTTGTTCACGATTATAATATTTTCATCTTCGTAAACAACGTTTAAATCCGAATTTGAATTTAAAAAAGCGGTATCTTCGTTTTCTTTTTCAAAAAATTCATCGTTTATATAAAGTTCAACAACATCTCCGCAGACAAGTCTGTATGAAATTTCTTGCTTTTTGCCGTTCACTTTAATGCGTTTTTTTCTTATGTATTTGTACATCATGGAAGTGGGAAGACTTTTGCACACGCTCATCACAAATTTATCAAGGCGAACGCCTTCGCTGTTTTTATCCGTTATATAACTTTTCACTTCGCTATATCGCCCACTCCGTCAAGTATATATTTGGGTCTGTACGGAAAAGCTTCAACCATGCTGCGTTCCGTGACACCGCTCAGCACAAGAACCGTATCTATAAGCGATTCAACACCGGAGATTATGTCTGTATCCATACGGTCGCCGATAAAGGCCGTTTCGTCACTGTGACACGAAATTGCATTTTTTGCGTGACGAACCATAAGCGGATTGGGTTTTCCGACAAAATATGCTTTTTTACCTGTTGCAATTTCTATCGGAGCAATAAGTGCACCTGTTGCCGGCATAACGCCTGTTTCCGTCGGTCCCGTTATATCCGGATTTGTTCCGATAAGTCTTGCGCCTTTGTTCACAAGAGCTATCGCTTTTTCGATTTTTTCAAAATTATATGTTCTTGTTTCGCTCACAACAACATAATCGGGATTAACATCGTTCATAACTATACCTTCGTTGTAAAGCGCATTCATAATACCCGGTTCACCTATAACATATGCCGTACAACCCGGGTTTTGATTTGCAAGAAACTCTGCGGTTGCAAGAGCACTTGTGTAAAAATGCCTTTCCGATACGTCAAGTCCCATTCTTTTAAGTTTTTGACTGAGTTCAATCGGCGTTCTTTCAGGACTGTTTGTAAGGAATATAAATTCCTTGCCGTTATCGCGAAGCCATTTGACAAATTCCTGAACGCCGGCAAGAAGTTTGTTGCCGTGATATATAACACCGTCCATATCGCATATGAATCCTTTTTTGTTTTTAAGTTCTGTCAAATCCATAATATATACACCCCTTTGTTTATATATTTATAGTATAACACAAAACTTTGTATTTTACAATATCATATTCAAATTTTTATGCATATTTTCCCATAAAACACGCCGTCGTGGGGGTGTAGTTGTCCGTAAATTACAAAACCGGTAAACAAAATTTTTATTTTTGCATATAATAGAAGCAAAAGCAGGAGGCCGCCGCGGTTTAGGTCGGAAGCATCCGCTTACTTTTTTCGGCGTAAGCAAAATTATAATTAATGGAGGTTAAAACAATGAAAAAAATTGAGAATATCACAAAAGACGATATAAAACGTGTTATAAATATGTCTGAAAGCGAAATAGAAAAACGCCTTGCCGGAATGGATTCAAAAGCAATAAAAAATATGGTCGGCAACTTAAACGGTGCAGACATAAAGAAGCATCTTTCCGCAAAAAGTCCGGAAGATATTTCAAAATTGCTCAACGGTTTGGGTAAGTTGAATCCGTCGTTGCTGAAAAAAATCAAAGAAGCCGTTGAAGAATAGGAGTTGAAAACATGAACGATTTTGAAGATATAAGCAAAATGCTTGAAAAGGTTTTATCCGATGAAGATTCCAAAAAAAAGCTTATGCGGCTTGCCGAAGGAATAATCGGAAACCAAAACGATTCGCCCTCCGAAACATCAGAACCGATTGATGTAACACCGACAAATCCCGAAAACAGCACCGATGCCTCAACAGCTAATATACAAAATATATATAAAACTCTTACGGGTGGTAACGACAAACGAGTGCGGTTGCTTAATGCCTTGAAACCGTATATAAGCTCAAAGCATTCCCTCGGTATTGACAATGCCATAACAATTGTTCAGCTTGCAACAATTTCTTCAAATCTCGGGATAAACAAGATTTTTGACAAGCACATGGAATGACCTGTCTTTTAGGTACGCCGATGTCATCTCTTGTGTGCAGGTGCGCTTTATCCGCCCACGATAACAAGCGTATATGTGTATATGTGGGCGGAAAGGGTTGAATATGTCATAATGGACAAAGAATATTTTAAAAAATATGAACCTGTATATACGCCGATTGCCAAAGTGAAAAAAAACAAACCGTCGGCATCGGAAAATGCGGTGAATGCCGCCGTAAACAGATTTATTAATATTTTTGACGACGGCGATATTCTGATTGCCGCAATTATACTCATTCTTTTTTTGGAGGAAGACAAAGATTACATAACCATAATAGCGCTGGCATTATTGCTTTTGTCATAAAACACTTTGGGGGTATGACGTAACGCTCCGAAAAAGGGGCGTTACGATTTATCCCTGTGCCGTTCGATATGTTCTTTCCAATTTGCCGAAATGGGCATATCCTGCCGTATGCAGCTTTGAACGCGGCTTACCGTTTCAAAATTTATTCTTGTACCCTCGCGGTCCGCTTGATATGTAACGGCTCTGTCAGCATTTATACCGAAGCTTGCGGCAGTGGATACCGCATCGATATTTGCACCGAGAAACAAAAACTCCCAGCCGTATTTTTCTTTTTGTCTTTCAATCATTTGCTTGACTTTCGACAGAGAATATTCTTTGCTTGCATTCTCGTGACCGTCTGTAATGATAACCACAATGGTTTTGCCGGGAACTTCAATGTCAAGCGCGTTTTTGTGTCTGTTGCCGACGTGGTTTATTGTCTTTCCGATTGCATCAAGCAATCCTGTCATACCTCTTGCAAAATACTCCTTTTTTGTGATATTTTTGACTTTTTTGATTGACGCTTTGTCATGCAGAATTTCGTATTTATCATCAAACAACACTGTTGTTATAACCGCATCCCCTTTTTCTGTCCTTTGTTTTGCAAGCGAACTGTTGTAACCGCCGATTGTATCGGCTGCCAGACCGCTCATTGAACCGCTTCTGTCCAAAATAAATACTGTTTCCGTTAAATTTTTGTTTGCCATAATAATTTCCTCTCTTTCGTTTGATGGTATTATTTTATCATAAACAAAGAAAGGTATGGTCGCTTTTAAAGCGACAAATAGGGGTGGATATTATCCGCTCCGCGAGAAAATGTTTTAAGCAACAGGTATCGAAGTTATGCACCCAGCAACTGCTGTTCAAAAGCAAACAGTGTTTCGTTTATCTCGAATATGTCGTAGTTTTGATGTTTGATAAAATATTGAATAATAATATCAAATTTATTGCTTTCCGAAAAAGCAAAGCCGGCTCGGGCAAGCAATTCGTTCGCTTCTTTCATATTGAGTTTCAGGGCGATAATTAAAGCGACAACAGTAACTTTTTTCGGTGTATAATCTTTTTTTCGGATTTTTGAAAACAGCTTTCTGTCGATGTTTGCACGTTTATAGACATCCACATCGGTCATTCCTTTTTTGTCAATCATGCGAAAAAGCATTTCCGAAAAGGTGTCGACTTTGGCATTCATCAATTCTTCAAGCGATTCTTCCGATGCCGCATATGTAGCGATTTTATCACACAACATCGGCTGCATGGAATATTGAGTATATTCTCTGCCGTCCTCGGCAACACGTCTTTGCAAATCCGATTTTACAAGCTTTTCGTCAATAAAGCTTTGAACATCCGAAAAAAGTTTTTCGCTTATCCGAAAAGCTGTTTGGTCATATACCACAAGATATATTTCCATTTCGTTTTCCGAAAGAAAATCTCTGATTGCTCTTGTTGCGATTTTTATTGCTTCTGTTTTCGGGTAACCGTATATTCCGGAGGAAATAAGCGGAAAAGCAATTGAATTTAACTTTCTGTTTTTTGCAAGCTCCAGTGAGTTTTTATAACATAAATAAAGCTGTTTTTCCTCGTTTTTCGGGTTCTGCCCATATATAGGACCGACTGTGTGTATAATATATTTCGCTTTCAAATTAAATCCGTTTGTTATAACCGCATCACCAATGCTGCAATAACCGATTTTATCACATTCTTTCTGCAATTCTTTCGTACCTGCGGCAGTGAAAATTGCACCGCAGACACCTCCGCCGGCAATTAACTTGCTGTTTGCCGCGTTGACGATTGCATCCGTCTCAAGCTTTGTTATATCGTTTCGTATAATATTAAAAGGCATTCGGTTCACCTGATTTCTTTCATAACGTTTTCAAAGACTTCGCCGATGTTTTCACGTATAACCAAATTGGCATTTCTGTCATAGTCCGTTTCGGATTTATTGATGATGACGATATATTTTCCGGCGAAATATCGAACAAAGCCCGCCGCCGGATAGACCGCAAGCGAGGTTCCGCCCACAATCAGCATATCGGCAGAAGATACATATTCGACAGCCGTTTCCGCCACGCCGTCATACAACGGTTCTTCATACAGCACAACCTTTGGTTTCATAATGCATCCGCAATGCAAACACGTCGGAATACTCATGTTTTTGATTTCGTTTGTAATTTTCGCGGAATCACCTTTTGCTCTGCAGTTTGAACAATAAAATTCGGATGCCGTTCCGTGAAGTTCAATAACGTTTTTGCTCCCGGCTCGTTGGTGCAATCCGTCAATATTCTGCGTGATAACCGCTTTCAACTTGCCCTCGCTTTCAAGTTCGGCAAGTGCTTTGTGGGCATTATTCGGCTGTGCTTCAATAATGAAATATTTTCTGTAAAAATCATAAAACACATCGGTATGTTCAAAAAAGAAAGTATGGCTCAGTATTGTTTCGGGCGGCACACCGTAATCTTTAACCGTATTATAAAGTCCGTCACGACTGCGATAATCTTTAACTCCGCTTTCGGTAGAAACTCCGGCACCGCCGAAAAAAACTATGTTGTTGCATTCTTCAATCATTTTTGCAAATTGTTTTATCAACATTTCTTCACCTCAAATCACGATTTTTCCGCAATCTGTTCTTTTGCACCGAGGTGCAGTTCATCCGCATGGGATTTCATGGCTTCCATGCAAATTGCCGCAACTTCTTTCACGTCCATTCCAAGCATTGCACAGCCCTTTTTTATAATTTCACGGTCGCATTTCGCGGCAAATTTTTTGTCCTTGAATTTTTTCATAAAACTCGAAATTTCCATATCGGTTATTCCGGCCGGACGCATTCTTGCCGCCGCCTGAATAATCCCGGTAAGTTCATCTGCCGTATAAAGTGATTTTTCAAGATTTGTAACAGGTTCAACATCATTTACGATTCCGTATCCGTGGGCAAGAATTGCACGAATTTCTTCATCTTCAAGACCGGCATCTTTAAGCGGCTGTTCCGTATGTTTTAAATGCTCGCTCGGATATTGTTCATAATCGTAATCATGTAAATATCCGATGGCTTTCCAGTGTTCCGCATTTTCACCGAAATGTTTTGCCATACCTTCCATTGCCGCCATAACATTTTTGGCGTGCAAAATCAAATGTTCCTCTGTTGTTGTTGAATTAAGCAATTCTTTGGCTTTTTCAAATGTAAGCATATCATTTTCTCCTTTTTGTTTATTGCAAATACCGGTTGCCGGTGAGTTTTCTTCAATTCAATGTCATAAGCAGGGTTCCGGCGGCAATCAAAACACATCCACAAAACGATTTTACGGTAAATTTTTCATGCAGAAAAACAAAGGCAAGTATAATTGTTATCACAACGCTGAGTTTGTCGAGCGATACCACTTTTGCCACTTCTCCGTCCTGCAATGCTTTGTAATAACAAAGCCATGATGCACCTGTTGCCAATCCTGATAAAATCAGGAATATCCAACTTTTTTTACTTATATCCGCAATACCGTTCCAAGTGTTGGTCAAAAATACCATTCCCCACGACATAATCACAACCACAACTGTTCGTATTGCGGTTGCCAGGTTTGAGTTTATGCCGTCGATACCGATTTTTGCAAGAATTGATGTTATTGCCGCAAAAAATGCCGACATAAATGCAAGTATTATCCACATTTTTAAAAACATTCCTTTAAAATTACTAATTAATATTTTCAGCAGGAGATTTCACCTGTTTATATATTTATTTTATCACAAAATAGAGTAAAGCACAATACCAAAAATAAAATTTGCAAAAAAAATTCGACAAATATATTAAAAACTATTGATTTTATAAGAAAATTGTTATATAATATATATTAACGGTCTTTATCCGTAATTTCGTGTGGAGGTGTATGCATTGAAACTTATTACAATTTTTAAAGTATATCCGCTTTCCGGTTGTTTTATTTATATTGCCGGGCTGACAAAAAAATTGGATATGTATTTAAGAAATGCCTTGGGTTATGCATTAATCTTCAGGCGCAGATGCATTTTGATTTGAGCCGACTGCATGAAATTCAATATTTTATGTAAAGGGTGATTACCGTTGGCTGAACATATTTTAAATTTAGAAAATATATATAAAGAATATGACGGACAGACTATCCTGAAAGGAATAAATCTGTACATAAACAAAAATGAATTTTTAACGCTTCTCGGGCCCTCGGGTTGCGGAAAAACAACAACGCTTCGTATTGTGGGCGGATTTGAAACACCTACAAGCGGAAACGTATATTATCTCGGAAAATGCATAAACGATGTTCCTCCGTATAACAGGAATATTAATACGGTTTTTCAGAAATATGCGCTTTTCCCGAATATGACTGTGGAACAGAATATTGCATTCGGTCCCACCATAAAACATTGGGATAAAAAAGAAATTGACAAAAATGTTGAAAGAATGCTTGAACTTGTGGACTTGAAAGGATATAACAACCGTTCGATATCAACACTTTCGGGCGGACAGCAGCAGCGTGTTGCGGTGGCAAGAGCGCTTATAAACAAACCGGATATTCTGCTTCTTGATGAACCGCTCGGCGCACTTGATTTAAAACTGCGCAAAGATATGCAGATAGAACTGAAACAAATTCAGCGAGAGTGCGGAATAACATTTTTATATGTAACTCATGACCAAGAGGAAGCACTCACAATGTCCGATACCATAGTGGTAATGAATAACGGGCAAATCCAGCAGATTGGAACTCCCGAAGATATATACAACGAACCGAAAAATTCGTTTGTTGCCGATTTTATAGGTGAAAGTAACATTTTATACGCCACCATGGAAAAAGATTATCAAGTATCGTTTTTAAATCACACTTTTGCGTGTGTTGATGCCGGATTCGGCGAAAACAAACCGGTTGAAGTTGTGCTGCGTCCCGAAGATGTTGAACTCGGTGAACCGTGCGATAATTTGCCGTGCGGAAAGGTTGTATCAAGCATATTTAAAGGTGTGCATTACGAAATGCGTGTTATATGCAACGATGAACTTATACTTTCTCATTCAACGGTGTGCTGCGAACCCGAAAGCATGGTATCGGTGAATGTTAAGCCGGAAAATATCCAGGTTATGCGTCCGAGTGAATTTACGGAAGCGATTGTTAAGAATAAACGTGCACAGCTGCTGAATTGGGAGGAATAAAAATGAAAAAATCGTTTTGTTTGGCTCCTCTTTGCATTTGGCTTGCCGTGTTTGTGGTTTTTCCGCTTGTTATAGTTGCGTATTATGCGTTTACGGCGGAAAGTGCCGGCGGTGTTGTGTTCTCTTTAAGCAATTTTTCGCGTTTTTTCGACGAAACATATATTAAGGTTTTCGTGAGAAGTATACGTGTTGCGGTTATAGCAACACTGGTGTGCCTTTTGCTTGGGTATCCCGTTGCGTATATTATTGCAAGGGGAAAAATAAAACATAAAGAAATAGCGTTATTAATGATAATGTTGCCGATGTGGATGAATTTTCTTTTGAGAACATATTCATGGCTTTCGTTGCTTGAAAACAGCGGACTTATCAATTCTATGCTGACCGCTTTCGGATTCAGCAGAGTTCAGTTTTTATACAATGAAAAAGCGGTTATTTTCGGAACGGTATATAATTTTTTGCCGTTCATGATAACACCGATACAAAGTACGCTTTTAAAACTTGACGGCAGTTTGCTTGAAGCTGCCGGAGATTTGGGTGCAAATCCCGTGAAAAGCTTTCTTAAAATAACACTGCCGTTTTCATTGCCGGGTATTTTTTCAGGTATTGCGATGGTATTTGTTCCGAGCGTTACAACATTTGTTATATCACAGTTTATGGGCGGCGGAAACGTTCCGCTTATCGGTGATATTATAGAAAAACAGTTCAGGCTTGTGAACGATTGGCATTTCGGGTCCGCAATCAGTATGGTTATTATGGTTATTGTACTTATATTTATGTATATAATAAACAGCGGAGACGATAATGAAGAGGGGAGAGGATTGTATTGAAAAAGAGAACAAACACACTCCCTAAGATATATATGGGGATTATATTCGCATTTTTGTATCTGCCGATAATCGTGTTGATTGTTTTTTCGTTTAACGCCGCAAAAAGCAGAGGCGTATGGGCGGGATTCAGCCTTAAATGGTATAAAATGATGCTGCAAGACGAAAAAATGATTTCGTCGGTTATGGTGACGTTTGCCTGCGGAATACTTTCTGCCGTAATATCAACGGTTGTAGGCACAATATCCGCAATAGGACTTCATAATGCAAAGAAAAAAACACGTTCAATTTTGCTTTCACTTTCGTATATACCTATGCTGAATGCGGAAATAGTAACGGGTATATCGCTTATGATGATGTATACAATGTTTAAGCTTCGCTTGGGTTTTGTAACGCTGTTGTTAAGTCATATAACGTTTTGTATACCTTATGTAATACTCACGGTATTGCCTAAAGTCAAACAGTTTGACCACAGTCATTATGTTGCGGCTCTTGATTTGGGTGCAACACCGTCTTATGCATTCAGAAAAATTATGCTTCCGGATTTAATGCCCGGAATAGTCGCGGGTTTTCTGCTTGCATTTACGTTTTCAATAGATGACTTTATTATAAGCTTCATGACAACGGGCAATGGTGTAAATAATTTATCTATAACAATATATACTATGACAAAGAGAGGAATTAATCCGGAAATCAACGCTGTTTCGACACTTGTTTTTGTGATAATTCTGTCACTTTTGATTGCAATGAATGTAAAATCAAATAAAAAAAAGGGGAATGATAGATGAAAAATATAAAAGTAATTTTAATATCGGCTCTTTCAGCTGTTTTGGTGCTTTCCGGATGCGGGAAACCGGAAAATGTTGTTAATGTGTATAACTGGGGCGATTATATCGACCCGGACGTTATAGATATGTTCGAGGAAGAAACCGGATATAAAGTTAATTACGATATGTTTGAAACCTGCGAAGATATGTATACAAAAATCGTAAACGCAAAAACATCGTATGATGTTTTAATACCGTCGGATTATATGATCGAGCGTATGATAAACGAGGATATGCTTGAAAAAATCAATTTTGACAACATACCGAATTATAAATATATAGATGATGATTTTAAAAATCTGTCTTACGACCCGAAAAACGAGTATTCCGTTCCTTATACATGGGGAACAATGGGTATACTTTATAACAGTACCATGGTTGATGAGGAAATTGACAGCTGGAAAGTTTTGTGGGATAAAAAGTACAAAGATAACATCATGATGTATAACAGTCAGCGTGATACCATAGGAATAACGCTGAAAATGCTTGGTTACAGCTTAAATTCCACGGATAAAAAAGAGCTTGAAGAAGCAACCGATGCACTGATTGACCAGAGTGACATTGTTTTATGCTATGTTGTTGATGAGGGCAAGGACAAAATGATTCAGGGCGAAGCGGCATTGAGCCTTGCGTGGAGCGGCGATGCACAGTATTGCATAGATAATAATCCGGATTTAAGATATGTTATACCGAAAGAGGGCAGCAATATATTCTTCGATTCTATGATAATACCGAAAACAACACAAAATAAAGAGGGAGCGGAAGCTTTTATAAACTTTATGTCAAGACCTGATATTTCAGCAAAAAATGCAACGTATATCGGATATTCCACACCTGAAACAGCGGCAAGAGAGAAAATGGGCAAGGCAGGGGAAAGCGAAGTTGCATATCCTGATTTATCGAAACATAAAGATTTGGAAATATTCACAACACTCGGAGATAAAATAAAAATATACGATGAGCTTTGGACAAAGGTTATATCTTCGTTCTGATTTGTCGGAAAAATGTGAGGGCAGTTGATGTCCTCACATTTTTTATGCCGTTTTTCTCAAACGACTGTGTGTTTGAAACATGAATATTTCGAATAATATTGCATAAACATATAACGAAATATATTATCCGGAGGTATGAAATGAAGAAATATATATTATTGCTGCTCTTAACAACGATTTTGACCGGATGTGCAAGAGATATATCGGTATTTTCCGGTAACAATCCGTCCGATACAAAACTGGAATGGGGATTGAAGAAAAACGAGGGAAAAGCTCCGGATATAAATCCTGGAGAAGAATCCGTACTGGAAAAATACAACGGGATATATATGGGAAATCCTGAAAAGAGCTTTGTGTATCTTACGTTTGACGAGGGGTATGAAAACGGTTATACACCGCAGATTTTAGATACGCTTAAAGAGAAGAAAGTTCCGGCGTGTTTCTTTGTTACGGGTTCGTATGCCGAAAAAGAACCGGAGCTTATTAAACGTATGGTAAACGAAGGACATATTGTGGGAAATCATACCGTGAATCATCCGAGTTTGCCATCTTGTACGGACGAAGAAATCGAAGATGAAATAACAAGTTTGGAACGTATGGTTTATGATATTACAGGTAAATCCATGAAGTTTTTCAGACCGCCGATGGGCGAACACAGCGAACGGACAATGAAAATCACAAAGGATTTGGGTTATAAAACAGTGTTCTGGAGTCTTGCGTATGCCGATTGGGATATAAATCGTCAGCCGGGAAGAACCTATGTTCATGAAGCCGTTACAAAATATATTCATAACGGTGCAATAATTCTTATGCATGCCGTTTCCGCAGATAATGCCGCCGAGTTGCCGTCGATAATAGACGATGTAAGAAAAATGGGCTATGAATTTAATTCTCTCGACAAGCTGAAATAACGTTGTTATCGGCTTGTTTTCTGCCCATTCGTTTCCAGCTTATAAAACCGTATATATCATTTGCAAGGAACACGGCAAAACATACAACTTCGGATTTGTTACCTTGATAAGGATGGCGCAGCCATGTGATAAGTGCAAAGACTTCCATGGGGAGTGTCATGCCTATATAAGTCAGCATCTCACCGTAATATGAAAAAAGTATATGATATTATTCCGTAAAGAATGCTGAAAAATATCATAAGGAACGGACCGAGCGGATTTCCTTTTGAATTGAATATAAGTGATGTAACGCCTATAAGCGATGATACAAACGATAAATAATCGGATTTTCCGCACGCAAAAAACGATACGGATATTATTAGCATAGACCCAAACCACAATATAAGTTCCGTTTTTGAAAAATATTTTGTTTTCACAGTTTGTTACCTCCAAAAAAATAAACGTTCGCAAACACATCTTCAAAGACCTAACGATGTGTATACAAACGCTTTCGCATTCTCTGCCCGGTGGCAGTATTCAATTTACAACAAAAGTATAACATATTTTTTTCAAAAAGTCAAGTATTATTGAAAAATAAAAATCGCATTGAGCGTTTTGCATATTTTTAAGAAAGAGCAAAAGTAAATTTTTGTGAAATTCGGCTTTTGAAAAATATCTGTAAAAATGATATAATCAATAAAGTCGAGCAGCAAATGCGTAAGTCCGGATTTTTCGGATTTACGCATTATTTTTTTATGTGCAGGCTGCGGCAAATTTAATTATTTGGGAGGAAATGAAAAATGGAAAATTCAAAACAAGATTTTTTGGTTAATGAGAAACTTTCGGTGCTTATGAGAAAATATGCGGTTCCGTGCATTGTTTCGCTGCTGGTGGGAGCGTTATACAATATTGTTGACCAGATATTCATTGCAAACGCAGCCTATCTCGGCTCGTTCGGCAATGCGGCAAACACAGTTGTGTTTCCGATGACGGTGCTGGCACTCGGCGTAGCCGTTATGATAGGCGACGGTACGTGTGCGTTTGTGAGTATATCGCTCGGTGCGGAAAAACAAGACGATGCGAATAAAAGTGTGGGTAACGCAATATTGCTGTGCGTTGCCGGCAGTGTTATACTTACTGCGGTATATCTTATATTTGCCAACCCAATACTTGCGGCTTTCGGAGGGAAAGTGAACAAAGAAACTTTTGCATATTCAAAAGAGTATTTCTTTTGGATTTCGCTCGGTATACCGTTTTATATTTTCGGACAGGCGATGAATCCGATTATACGTTCGGACGGTAGTCCGAAATTTGCCATGGCGGCAATCATAAGCGGAGCGGTTGCGAATATTATTCTTGACCCTATATTCATATTTCCGCTGAAAATGGGTATGACCGGAGCGGCGGTTGCAACGGTTATCGGACAGATGATTACGGCGTTTGTTTCGCTTTGGTATATATGTCATATGAAAACGGTGAAATTGGAAAGAGAGAGCTTCAAACTTTGCGGTAAAGTAATAAGAAAATTTTCGGCACTCGGAATAACAAGTTTTTTGGCGCAGGTTTCACTTGTAATATCCATGGCGGCAGTACAGAATATGTGTACAAAATACGGTGCGGCGGATAAAATTTTCGGACAAAAAGAATATGCACAGATTCCGCTTGCGGTATTGGGCATTGTTATGAAATTTTTCCAGATTGCAATCTCGGTATCAATAGGTTTGGCGGCGGGATGTATTCCGATTGTGGGATATAACATAGGAGCAAAACGCAAAGACAGGGCGAAAAAGTTGTTTGTATATCTGCTTATTACAGAGGCGGTTATAGGTGCGGCGGTACTTGCTGCCGTTGAGTTTTTGCCGTATCAGCTCATAAATATTTTCGGCGCAAAAAACGAAAGTGCGTATTATACGAATTTTGCGGTTAAAAGTTTTCGTATATATCTTTGCATGATGCCTCTTGCCATGATTAACAAAGGCACGTTTATTTATCTTCAGGCAATGGGAAAAGCGGTTCTTTCAACAGTTGTTTCGATGACAAGGGAAATTGTATTCGGTGTATTTTTGCCGATAATCATGCCTATGTTTATGGGTCTGGACGGAATATTGTGGTCGTTTCCGGCAGCTGATATATTAACGCTTGTTATTGCGGGAATAATTATAAAAAAGACGTTCGATGAGTTAAATTCAATTTGAACTATTGACATATAACGGATTTTCTGATATACTGAAACAAAAGGAGGATTTATATGGATTTCGGTATGTTAAAAAATTTTATGGATACACTTATATCGCAGGGAATACCGGGCAACACAATAAGTGTATATTACGACAACAAGGAGGTATTTGCATATTCGAGCGGTTTCAGCGATAAAGAAAATAAAATACCTATGAACGGAACGGAGCTTCTTAATATATATTCATGTTCAAAAATCGCTACAGTCACGGCTGCGCTGCAACTGTATGAAAAAGGAGTATTTTTGCTTTCCGACCCACTGTATGAATATATACCCGAATTTAAAGATATGTATGTCAAAACTGCCGACGGCGGAAAAGTGAAAGCGAAAAATCCGATAACAATAGCGAATTTGTTCACTATGACGGCCGGTTTTGATTATGATACGAATTGCCGTGAAATTCAAAATGCAAAAACGCTTACAAACGGGGATTGCGATACGCTTGCAACCGTTAAATGCCTTGCACAAAAAGAACTTAATTTTGAACCCGGCACCCGTTGGAATTAAAGTTTATGTCATGATATTCTTGCAGGATTTGTCGAGGTTATATCCGGTATGAAATTTTCGGATTATGTAAAGAAAAATGTTTTTGAACCTATAGGTGTTACGGATATTTATTATCATCGTGATGAAAAAATCAAGCAAAGAATGGCAAATCAGTATATGTATAAATTGAATGACGGGGATATAGATGTTGTTTCCGCACAGCAAAAAACACCGGATGGCAGCGGATATATCGAAAACGTCGGAAAAGATTGCAACTTCGAGTTCGGTAAAAACTACGACAGCGGCGGTGCAGGTATTGTTGTGAGCATAAAAGATTATGCAAAGTTCGCAAACACATTGGCAAACGGAGGAAAAGCCGCAAACGGCGAAAGAATACTTTCCGCAGCTACTGTGGATTTGATGAGAACAAATCAGCTGAACGAAGAATTGCGAAAAGATTTTAATTGGCCGCAACTGAAAGGATACGGATATGGTTTGGGCGTAAGAACCATGATAAATAAGGCTGAGGGAGGCTCAAACGGAAGTTTGGGCGAATTCGGCTGGGGCGGTGCCGCCGGTGCAACAATGCTTGTTGATACAAAAAACGGATTTTCGTATTTTTATTCACATCATATGCTTAATCCGAGAGAAGAATATTATCAGCCGAGATTAAGGAATGTGGCTTATGCTTGCATGGGCAGATAATTGATCATAATGCATAATTATTGCTTGCACGATGTTTATGCAGAAAATGAAATCGGTTGCACAAATCGTAGGGGCGGACATATTGTCCGCCCCAAAATATCAACTTAAATTTTTGCGCCTTTAATTTTAAGCGTCACAATTTCAAAATTATTTACATGAATATCAACAGAATTTCCGCCGTCGGATATTTTTTCTTCATTGTTTTCAAGCATATCACAGATATATGCCTCTTCAAATTCAAATCCGAAATCAATATGCACATTGCTTTTTCTGTCGCAAGTATCATAAAGTCTTATTATAACATCATCACCGACTTCGGCTTTTTTTACTGTTTCAACAATAATATTATCCTTGTCCGCTTTAACAAGAGAATATTGTTCCGGTAAAAATCCGTTTTGTTCCGAAACGGCAAATGCATTGAGTGGATTATTAAATAAATAGGATTCTTTTATTGTGCCTGCGGATTTAAAATTGCCGCTGTGCGGAAGCAATGAATAAGAAAAACGATGAAATTCCTTATCTGCCGCAGGATTGGGATAGGTTGCGGATTTTAAAACAGTGAGCTTAAGCGTGCTGCCTTCGGCACTGTAACCGTATTTGCAATCGTTTAAAATACTTAAGCCGTAATCATCTTCGGAAATGTCTGCCCATTTATGCGCACAAACCTCAAACTTTGCTTTGTCCCAGGATGTGTTTCCGTGGGTAGGTCTTTTTATGTTTCCGAATTGAATATCATATGCTGCTTCCGTGGCATGAACATTCACGGGGAACGATATTTTCATCAGCTGATGTTCTTGTTTCCAGTCAATTTCGGTATCGAAATCAATACGGCGTATATTTTCGTAAAAATATATGTTCTGTGTAATTTCGGAACTTAAGAAACTTCGTTTTATTGTTAAACGATATGCGCATCCGCATTTTTCGCCGGTAATGCTTAAAGGTTTGTCCAAACGATATACTTTGTCCTTGTAATAATCGGTTATTTCCCAGGCATCGTATTCACGGGGAAAATCTTCGTATATCTCAAATTCGTTGAATGTGCCTCCGACAACTTCACGTGAATTTTCTTTGTCGTATAATGAAACTATGTTGGCATATTCATCGAATTTAACTTCGTAAAACGGTGTGTTCACAATGCCGTTTTCAAAGGTTATACCGTTGCTTGAACCGAAATTCTTTAAAACTTTATATCCGAGTGACGGGATATTCTCAACATAAATTTTTTCGTCGCCGAGTGTTGCAACCGTGCTGCATTCAAATGCGTTGGGATTATATATAAATACTCCGCCGTCGGTTTTTATACCGGAAACGGTACGCAGCATTTTTTCGTTTATCATGTCCGAACCGGTTTTCATAATTTCGGCATATTCCCTGTCTGTATCTTCATATACTTCAAAAATCGAGGAACCCGGCAATATGTCGTGAAACTGATTGAGCAATATTATTTTCCAAGCATTGCGGATTTTGTCGTAAGGATATTCCGTGCCGAACAAAAGATTGTCGGTAATTGAAAGAGCCTCCGCTTTTTGATACATAAATTCCGATTTTCTGTTATTGCGCTTGTTTTTTGCAATGGAGGTATAAGTTCCTCTGTGCATTTCAAGATACAGTTCACCGACCCATTTCGGCGTATATCCGCACATATCGCAGTATTCGTCAAAATTTTCCTTTGCACGTTCAAGGAAATTTCGTGAAAAATCTATCTTTGTTTTAGGTATTCCGGGAATACCGTAAGCAAGACGTTTCTGCTGTTCGAGCATATCCGCCGTGGGACCGCCTCCGCCGTCGCCGAATCCGAAAGTTATAAGAGTTTCGTTGTTATATTTTTTGTCTTGATAGCGTTTCCATGTACCGAGCACCTGCGACGGTCTTATATATCCAACGTATGTTGTTATATTCAGCGGTTTTCCGTCCTTCGGCAAATCCTGTGCGGTGATGAAATATGTAAATATTTCGCTGCCGTCAATACCTTGCCACATAAAACTGTCGTGAGGTATTGTGTTTGTTTCGTTCCAGCTTATTTTGGATGTTACAAAATAATCAATACCGCATTTTTTCATTATTTGCGGTAAAGCGGCGTTATAGCCGAATACATCGGGCAGCCATACCGATTTGTTGTCAACGCCGAATTCTTCTTTGAAAAATCTTTTTCCGAAAAGTATTTGCCGTATAAGACTTTCGCCGCTTGCAAGGTTGCAATCCGCTTCAAGCCACATTGAACCCTCAAGTTCAAATTTCTTTTCCGCCACGGCTTTTTTTATTCTTTCGTAAAGTTCGGGCGCATCTTGTTTTACAAATTCAAATAACTGCGGCTGCGATGACATAAATTTATATTCAGGGTATTTTTTCATTAATTTGAGTACTGTGGAAAAGCTTCGCTGTGCTTTTTCGCGTGTTTGTGCCACGGTCCACTGCCATGCAACGTCAATGTGCGTATGACCTATGCAATTGACGATTTGTTCGGATTTTCCGCATATGCTGCCGTAGAATACGTCTTTTAAATATTTCGACGCATCGTCAAGACTTGCATAAAATTCCGGTGATTTCGGTACAAGAAAATTGATTTTTTTAACCGCTTCATCAAGATATTTTATTATTGTTATATAGTTGTCGTTGTTTTCGTCAAAGCAAGCGGCAGCATCGAACGGAACATGAATATCGTAATAAACATCGGTTATTTTTATGTCTGTTGTTATAAACTCCGGTATAAAATCAATGCTTTTGTTAATCATACCGACATAAAAATAAATCAAAATATCATATTCTTTGTCAAATTCCAATTGCAAAACGGTGTGGTTCACGTCAAGACCCTGTACGATTTCACCGTTTAAATAAACAAGCCCTTGCGGATTGGCAGCGTCCCATTTGCCCTCTCTGCCTGTGGTAAGGCGAAAATAAATTTCTTTTCCGTCTTTCTGCGGCGGAGTTTTTATCTTGTTTCTGAACCAAAAATGATGGTCTTTGCCGTATAATCTGCTGCCTTTTTCAAATTTTTGGAATACCGCCGATTCGTCCGGTTTGTTTGAAATGCCTTTATATCCGCATTCGGCAACTTCAAAGCCGTCAATGTATTCCAAAACTTCTGTGCTTAATTCCAAAAGTTTGTCGCAGGCAACACGTATTTTTTCTGCTTTAAAATCCATTGTAATTCCTCCTTTATACAATATATTTATATTAAATCACAAAAATATTTTTTTGTCTTGTATTGACATGATAAAAAATTTATGGTATAGTGATATATGATGGAGGCGGTAATATGAAAATGCTTATGGAGGAATGGTTTGTAAATCAAAAAAGCGGATGCACATACAGAAATGTATCTTCGGAAACAGAAAGATTTGTTACCCATTATCACGATTATTTTGAGATATTTTTGGTGACCTGCGGAAACATAAGTCATATTGTGAACGGTGGCGAACAGAAATTAACACGGGGAAATCTGGTGTTTATACGTCCCGATGATATACATGATTATGTGTGCGAGAATGCACGTTTTATAAATCTTGCATTGTCTTACGATACAATAGATAAACTTTTCGCATATTTTGAAGATGCTTTTCCGTCGGACAGATTGATGTCCGCAGCAATGCCGCCGCTGGTTATGCTTTCGGAAAAGGAATATGAGAATCTTGTGCTTAAATTTGAAAATCTCAACACAGTTTCGGACGAAACGGAAATGAAGCTGAAGATACGTTTGTTATTGACGGAGATTTTTACAAATTATTTTATTCGTGCAGTAACGGATACGGATTCAAAAATTCCGCAATGGCTGAAAAATACTTGCATGAAAATGAACAATAAAAAGAATTTTTCCGTGGGTGCTGAAAAAATGATTGAACTTTCCGGAAAATCACGTGAACATCTTTCGAGATGTATGAAAAAATATTACGGTGTTACAATGTCGGAATATATTAACGAGCTGCGGCTTAATTATATAGCCCATGCTCTGGAAACAAGCGATATTCCGATAATAGATATGTGCTTTGAATCGGGATTTGAAAATCTTTCGTGGTTTTACAGCTTGTTTAAAGAAAAATATAAAATAACGCCGAGCCGATACAGAAAAATGTGCAAAAACGGCAAATAATCGTATAACATGGGGAATAATGGGTATACTTTATAACAGCAAAATGGTTGATGAAGAAATCGACAGCTGGAAAGTTTTGTGGGATAAAAAGTACAAAGATAACATCATGATGGATAACAGTCAGCGTGATACCATAGGAATAACGCTGAAAATACTTGGTTACATCTTAAATTCCACGGATAAAAAAGAGCTTGAAGAAGCAACCGACGCACTGATTGACCAGAGTGACATTGTTTTATGCTATGTTGTTGACGAGGGTAAAGATAAAATGATTCAGGGCGAAGCGGCACTCAGTCTTGCGTGGAGCGGCGATGCACAGTATTGCATAGATAATAATCCGGATTTAAGATATGTTATACCGAAAGAGGGCAGCAATATATTCTTCGATTCTGTGATAATACCGAAAACAACACAAAATAAAGAGGGAGCGGAAACTTTTATAAACGTTATGTCAAGACCGGATATTTCCGCAAAAAATGCAACGTATATCGGGTATTCAACCCCCGAAACGGAAGCAAGAGAAAAAATGGGAGAAGCAGGAAAAAGCGAAGTAGCGTATCCTGATTTATCGAAACATAAAGACATCGAAACATTTACATCACTCGGAGATAAAATAAAAATATACGATGAATTTTGGAGCAAAGTAATTTCGTCCTTTTGACGGTTTGTTGAATAACAAAATCCCTGCGGAACGCAATAGGCTTTCGCAGGGATTTTCTGTATGACGGTTGTTATTTTGCTCCCGTTGAACCGAATCCGCCGTTTCCGCGTACAGTATCGGCAAGTTCGTCGGCAAGTTCAAATTCAACTTTCAAAAACGGTGCAATAACAAGCTGTGCTATTCGTTCTCCGTTTTCAACAACAGCCGGTGTGTTTGAGTGATTGTGCAGTGCAACCATAACTTCACCTCGGTAATCGGCATCGATAACGCCGACTTTATTCGCCGGGGCAAGTCCTTTCTTTGTTGCTAATCCGCTGCGTGCATATATAAATCCGCCGTACCCGACCGGAATTTCCATTGCCAATCCCGTATGCACAAGCACTGTTTCGCCCGGATTGATTATTATATTTTCTTCCGTAAGCGCATATAAATCCGCACCGGCGGAAAATTCGCTCCCATATGTCGGAAGTATCGCTTCTTCGTTGAGTTTTTTTACTTTCATATTTTTGCCTCCGTTTTCAAGTGTTCATCTGTCCAAAGAATGGCTTCTCTTTGTTTCAGAGATTTTTTAACATCTATTATCCGCTGATTTTCCGAGCCTTTGAAACGTAAAGAAAGTTTTTTTAATTCTTCTTTAAATTCGCCGTCCACAAGAACGTCTATAACAGATAACATTCTGTCTGTAACTTCACATCGTGCACGGCTTTCGCCGAGCAGTTCGCTGTCGAAAAGATAACCGCTGTAACACCATATCTGTTTATCCGGATATATTTCTTTCAATCGTTTAAGGAACGGATAAAGCACACGCTGATTTGACGGTTCAAAAGGTTCTCCGCCAAGCAACGAGAAACCTTTTATATAACTCGGTTTAAGTGCTTCGATTATTTTTTCTTCCGTTTCCGATGTAAATTCTTCGCCGTAAGCAAAATCCCACGTTTCACTGTTGAAACATCCTTTGCAATGATGTGTGCATCCGCTCACGAACAAAGACACCCTCACTCCCGGACCGTTAGCAACATCATGAGTTTTTATTGCCGCATATTTCATATTGATTTTCCCTTCAATTTTTTAGTAAAATTTGTATTACCGCAAAAAAAGCAAGCGGAATCCACCGCCCCGAAAAGGCGGCGGACATCTTGCTTTCCGTTATATTTTTCACCAAAAAGGCAATGCCTTTTTTAATTACAGATGCAGAACTCTGGCTTTAATTTCTTTTGTTTTTCCTTCATTCCAGAAGTTTTCGCCCAAATATCCGCAAGTACGTCTTGTTACGTTCATTTTTCTGTGGTCTTTGTTATGGCAGTTCGGGCATTCCCATTCGTTATTTTCGTTAATAACGATTTCTCCGTCATATCCGCATACCTGGCAATAATCGCTCTTTGTATTAAATTCGGCATATTGAATATTATCGTAAATATATCGTACAACATCTTCAACGGCTTCAAGATTATGGCGCATATTGGGTATTTCAACATAGGAAATGGCACCGCCGGAAGATATGTTCTGAAACTCGCTTTCAAAATCGAATTTTGAGAACGCATCAATTTCTTCACGAACATCAACATGATATGAATTTGTATAATATCCTTTATCGGTTACGTCTTCAATTGTTCCGAAACGCTGTTTATCTATGCGCGCAAATCTGTAGCAAAGCGATTCCGCCGGTGTTCCGTAAAGAGCAAAGCCGAGACCTGTTTCTTCTTTCCATTTATCCGTTGCGGCACGCATATAGTTCATAACACGCAATGCAAAATCTTTTCCCTCGGGGTCTGTATGTGATACGCCTTTCATAAGTTTTGTCACTTCATAAAGACCGATATATCCGAGTGAAAGCGTTGAATATCCGTTAAGCAGATATTTATTTATTTTTTCGCCTTTATTAAGTCTTGCGATTGCTCCGTATTGCCAATGAACAGGGCTTACATCGGAAGTTACGTCCATAAGCGCATCGTGGCGGCACATCAATGCTTCATAGCACAGCTGAAGTCTTTCGTCCATAAGTTTCCAGAATTTCTCTTCGTCGCCTCGTGCGATAATA
Source organism: uncultured Oscillospiraceae bacterium (assembly GCA_964418245.1). Taxonomy (GTDB): domain Bacteria; phylum Bacillota; class Clostridia; order RUG12999; family RUG12999; genus CAKVOK01. The sequence goes on along the minus strand of CAYQKW010000015.1, from coordinate 4,149 downwards.
CCAATCTGCGGAAGGTTAAGGCTTACAACGCCTTGATTGAATCTTCCCTCAAATTTATATTCGCCGTTTTCGTCTTTCCATGCGGAAAGGAAACTGCGGCAACCCATACAGCTGAACACGTTACCCTGATAATTCTCACGCATTTTCTTTGCGGAAATATAATCGGGATACATTCTTTTTGCCGAACATTTCACCGCAAGACGTGTTATATAATCATACTTTCCGCCTTTTAAACAGTTATGTTCGTCCAATACATATATAAGTTTTGGAAATGCCGGCGTAACATATACACCGCATTCGTTTTTTATTCCCTCATATCTCTGACGAAGAATTTCTTCCACAATAAGTGCATTTTCTTCTATATATTCATCATCTTTGTCAAGATACAAAAACAATGTTACAAAAGGCGACTGACCGTTTGTTGTCATCAGCGTGTTTATCTGATATTGAATTGTCTGTACACCGGACTTGAGTTCTTCTCTTAATCTTCTTTCGGTGAGCTTTTCGATTATCTCGTCCGAAACACCTGTTCCGCATTCTTCTCTGAAATGCTTTCTGAACTTTTCGCGGCTGCGTCTTAAATATTTGCCGAGATGTCTTACATCAACGGACTGACCGCCGTATTGACTGCTTGCAACCGCCGCAATAATCTGTGTCACGATTGTGCAGGCAACCTGAAAACTTTTCGGGCTTTCTATGAGTTTGCCGTTCATAACCGTTCCGTTATCAAGCATATCACCTATGTTTATAAGACAGCAATTGAATATAGGCTGCAAGAAATAATCGGCATCGTGGAAATGCAGTATTCCGTCTTCATGAGCTTTGGATATTTTTTCCGGCAAAAGTATTCTGCGTGTTAAATCTTTCGATACTTCGCCTGCAATAAGGTCTCGCTGTGTGGATGCAACCGTTGCGTTTTTATTTGAGTTTTCTTCCATCAAATCTTTGTTCGAGTTTTGTATAAGACTTAAAATGGATTCGTCCGTAGTGTTGGCTTTTCGGACAAGTGCTCGTGTATATCTGTATAAAATATACGTTTTGGCAAGCGTATATTTCTGCTTTTCCATAAGCTTTTTCTCGATAATATCTTGAATGTCTTCAACAAGCATTCTCTTTTTTGATTTTCCCTCTATGTATTCAAGTATCGAATATATATCGTCTTCGCTTGCTCTGTCTTGTTCTTCCACCTCGTTATTTGCTTTGTGAATTGCTGTGATGATTTTACTTCTGTCGTAATCCACGCCTCTGCCGTCTCTTTTTACAACCTGCATTGCTGTTTCTCCTTTCGTTTATTCTGTGTATTTATATTGTTAATGAAGTTGTTTTGCCGAAATAATAATTTTGATTTGTAAAAAACAGTCAATACACAATATATTGTGTATCAACCTATACAATGATACCATATATGCTATTTGCTTGCTGTTGCAAAAGTCACACAGATAAACATTTGCCACACAATATATTGTGTTTTTAAAAAATAATCAACACAATATATTGTGTTTCCCGTTGTCGGAAAAGTTCGGATTTTTCGACAGTGGGGGGGAAACTTTAATTTCAACTTCCCCCTCATAAAATATATTATTGTTTTTGACGTTAATTTGCTTTTACTTTTTCCGCATTACATACGGGACTGATACCGTTTAGATTTTCCCATGCCATAACGGTGGCGTGAGTGAAATTTATATTGGTTGTGTATGTTATATCATCGCCGTTATACACAAAGGATTTGATTTCGTTCAGCACACTTCCGTCATACAATGCCAGTATAATCCGTGTATTCCCCGGTATGTTCCGAGGTTTAACGGTGAAAGTTTTTCCCGATATATAAGTTTTCGTTTCCTTTATGCCGTTTTCTTTTCTGTAATAAAAATCCACATCAACGTTTTTCCCCGTTAAGTTGATTTTTTGATTTTTCAAGCTGTTTCCCACATAAACATACCCGTTCAGCTGTTTCGGTGTTTTCGGACAATATCCGTATTCCGTCGGAACATAAACCGTTGTTTGTGATGTCTTCGGAATTGCCGAAACGTTTCCGTTTTCGTCTTTTATTTTATGATTTATGTTTATTTTTGTCATATTGCTTTTTATACTTGCGACAACAGACTGCGTATCCGCATCCGTAACCGTTCCGAAAATCTTATCGCCGTAACAAAGTCCGTCAACATCTTCAATCACCACCGACAAAGATTTTCGTGCAGGGTCGAAATTATATTCGTTTGAAAGCGGAGGAATTGTGAAAGCCTGTTCTTTAAAAAGTTTTACAGCGCCGTTTTTGTCGGTTATTTTTAAAGATAATATCAAATGCTGTTCTTTGTTTTTAAGATTTTGTACAACTGTTCTGAGTTCCAGATTTTGTCCGTTCGCATTTATTATATTTCTTTCGTTTATGCGGTATTTTTCGTATTCGTTGCCGATAGGATATTTATTATTGTGTTCTATTGTTACGTCCGGAACCGCAATATAATAATCTTTCGACACCTGCGTGTACATGGAAGAATTCATACGCCGCACAAGTTCCGATTTACATACCTCGCAAAAGTTATAATTGTCAATACTTTTCATAATACACGAAAGTGTTGGTATATAACTTGAACCATGATTTCCGTTCAACGTAATTCCGACACCACTGAAACCGAGAAATTGTTTCCACGCAACATCCTCCGTTTTACCGCCGGTTGATGTATTTTCGCTGTCCGGAACTTCTCCGTATTCATCTTTAAGTTTGCCGATACTGTGTGCAATTTCGTGAATCGATGCTTCTCCGCCTTTATACAATTCCGGTTTTGATGCATATGAAAACAATGCACTTGACGAAGACCCGAAATAATCGTCTGAATTTGAAAGAACGTGTATTGTTCCGACACACGCTCCCTTATCGAGATATGTATTCTCAATTGCGGTTTTTATTTCACGGGCTTTTTCCTCTCCGCCTTGCCCAAAAAATGTTCTTCTTGCATAATGAGTTATGCCGTAATAAGTATTTTTCGTCGAATACGCATCGCTTACTCCGGATTCTGCCGAAACCGTAGGTACTGCATATATGTTTATTTTATCTGACGATGAGCGAAACGGCTCCTTTGCAAGCAGTGTTCCTGTAAGAACCGTTATATCCTTTATAAACATATCCTGTTCGGATTTTGTATATCCGTCACCCAGAAAAAGAATAACAAAATTTTCGTTGTCGTTGCCTGATTTTTGGATAACGTGAACGGGAACGGATGTTCCGCCGATATTTATATATCCGTCTTGTGCCGAAACAGATATACAATTAAGTATATTTAAAATTAATATTGCTGACGTTATTAATGCAGTTAATCGTATTTTTTTCACAATTACACTCCGTTTTTTATTTTATGATTTTGTCAAGATGTTTTCGGACAGACCGTGGTCGCCACTTCCTTCTTGCTTGATATAATATAAATCTTGTATGCGATTTAGTCAATCGGTTTTATTTTCCTTATGCAAGTATTTTAGCAAAACTTGATTTTTATATAAAAACAGACACACCACAGGCTGAACCGATGGTGTGTCCGATAAATTCTTATAAATAAAAATTATTTATTCATTGCTTCGGCAACAGCAACAGCAACAGCAACGGTCATACCAACCATCGGGTTGTTACCTGCGCCGATAAGTCCCATCATTTCAACGTGTGCGGGAACGGAAGAAGAACCTGCAAACTGTGCGTCAGAGTGCATACGACCCATAGTATCTGTCATACCGTAAGATGCGGGACCTGCAGCCATGTTATCAGGATGCAATGTTCTGCCTGTACCACCGCCGGATGCTACGGAGAAGTACTTTTTGCCTTGTTCGATACATTCTTTCTTGTAGGTACCTGCAACGGGATGCTGGAAACGTGTGGGGTTGGTAGAGTTACCGGTAATGGATACATCTACGCCTTCGTGGTGCATGATTGCAACACCTTCACGAACGTCATCGGCACCATAGCAGCGAACCTTTGAACGCTCACCGTCGGAGTACTTGATTTCGTTAACGATTTTAAGTTCGCCTGTAAAATAGTCAAACTGTGTTTGTACATAAGTAAAACCGTTTATTCTGGAAATAATTTGTGCAGCGTCCTTACCAAGACCGTTAAGGATTACACGCAAATCTTCTTTTCTTGCTTTGTTTGCACTTTTTGCAAGG
>CAYQKW010000014.1:0-37843 GCA_964418245.1 uncultured Oscillospiraceae bacterium | reverse complement strand
GTAAATTTGCGGCTGTACGGACGGGGAAGTGATGTTCCGTGAGTGAGTGTTATTGTCTGACCTTTTGCACATTTTATTGTTGTTGTGATAACGTCGCCCTGCATAATGTCAAGGTTTCTTCCTTCAAGATGTTTGTTCGCGTATGCCTGAATACCGGCCGGTTTGGAAGCTACAGAGGTAAGACTTACCATTCTGTTTCCGTGATTTATGTTAAGAACTCGTGCTATTGGACCCATTTCGTGTGTGGGATAATTTTCGCAACAGTGCGCTTTGTAGTTTCTGAGTCTGTAGTGGCGGTTTTCTTTTCCTTCGGCAACCTCTTTGCGCAAATCGTGGCAATATCCGCCTTCGCAGTGAACAATTTCGCCGAACAGACCTTCTCTAACCATTTTTAAAACCATTGTTTCACGTCTGTCATAACAGCAGTTTTCCATGAACATAAACGGAGTTTTTGTTTCTTCGTATGCTTTTATAAGCTCACGGCATTCGCTTTCGCTGTATGAACAACCAACCTCCATCGCAACGGCTTTCTTTGCATAAAGCGCATCAATCGAAATGCTTATGTGCGTTTCCCAGGCTGTTGAAACAAGAACAGCATCAACAATATCGGCTTTTAAAATCTCATGATAATCCGTTGTTAAAATTTCGGGGCGTTTACCCTTTTTTTCTTCATAAAAATCAGCATTTTCATTAACTCTGTCTTCGTATAAATCACACAAACCCACTATATTAACATCGTCCATATGTACAAGACAATCTTTTATGTGCTGCGTTCCTCGGCAACCCAGACCGATAATGGCAAGATTGATTATTTCTTTCATGTTAATTCACAAATCCTTTCATTATAGAGTATTTCCGTCAAAAACGGAAATATCTTGATTTAGTTTATAATATCCTCTTTACAAAAAAGAAAATATGTGATATAATTATATTATATCGTAATGAATATTATATGTATATACATATTCGGATATTTTTTATATAAATTTGGATAAAAACTTGGGTGGCGTTTATGGAATATATTAATGCAATCGAAAGAAATGTAATGAACATAGTGCATATCACGGCTGTTTATTCGGCGTTCAGAAGAACCAACTTGCCTAATTTCGATTTTAAAGGAGAAAGCCATGATTTTTGGGAAGTTGTATATGTTGTGAGCGGAAATGCGGTTATTACTGCCGATTCGCATATATACAACCTTGAAAAAGGCGACATTATTTTCCATAAACCGATGGAGTTTCATAAAATTGCCTCAGGTGGAAGCAATAATTTGGAAGTGATTATTTTTTCCTTTGCGGCAATGGGGGATATGGAGTATTTTAACAACGGGTTGTTTAAAATAACGCCGGAACAGCAAAAGCTCGTATTAAGCATTCCGGAAATTTATAATAAACATATGGATAATCCGACGTATGCGGCATTGCTCACAAACACGATGGAACGTTTTTTGATAATGATAAAGCTGAACAGCAAAACAATAAGCAAGCCGGACGGAAGCCGAAGTGCAAAAGAATTTAAAAAAATAGTAAATGTAATGAATGAACATATATATGAAAACATAACGGTTGACGAACTTGCCGATATGTGCGAGCTTTCTTCCGCGAACATGAAAAAAATTTTTAACAAATATATGGGGATGGGTGTTATAAAGTATTTTACGGGGCTAAAAATGAATGTTGCGGCAAAAATGCTCGAACAGGGTTTCGGTATTCTTGAAATAAGCGAAAAATTATCTTTTGACAATCAAAATTATTTCAGCACCGTATTTAAAAGAGAAATGGGCGTAAGTCCTTCGGCATACAGAGAAAAATTTTAAAATATTATTGATTATTTTGTATAAACTCTTGCAAAAAGAATTAAAATGTTATATAATATTATACATAAAAGAAAAAAAGGATACGAATTATGAAGCTTACACCACGACTTTCGGCGGTATGCGATTTTGTTGAACAAGGAAGCCGCATTGCGGATATAGGAACAGACCATGCATACATACCGATATATTTATCGTTAAACAATATTATATCCTATGCGGTGGCATCGGATATAAACGAAGGACCGCTTTCGGCGGCAAAAAAAAACATAGAAGCAAACGGACTGAATATAAGAACGTGTCTTGCACCGGGAAATGCCGGTATAGTAGATATGGAGGTTGATACGCTTATAATAGCCGGCATGGGCGGCGATGTTATTTCAAATATTTTGAACGAACGCATACCGGAGGGTATCGAACATATAATATTACAGCCGATGACCCATATTGAAGATGCCAGAAAAGCCATCCATGAAAACGGATATAAAATCGAACGAGAAAAATTTGTATTTGAAGATGACGGAAAAAAAGAGCGTTTGTATACGATTATTGAGGCACAAAAAGGTGAGAGCGGCTTGTGGAGCGAATTTGAATATAAAATTTCACCGTTGCTGATTTCAGACCCTTTGTTTGAATATTTTGCCGATAAAGAAAAAACAAAAATCGAAAAAATATTGCTGTCCATGGAAAAAAGCGAAAACACGGAACAAAAAAAATATTTTTCGGAATATTTGAAATATTTGAACGATATACGTTGTAAAGGAGAAAATTTTAATGGAGATAAATAAAATCGGATTTCCGGGGTTGGGGCTGTCCTTTGAGATAAACAGGGTGGCGTTCAATATATTCGGAAAGGATATATATTGGTATGGAATTATAATAGCCGCGGCACTTATTTGTGCAATTTTATATGCGGTACATGAAGCCAAAAGAGTAAAATTGCCGGATGAAACCATTTCGGATGTTGTATTGTTCGGCGTACCGGCGGCAATTATCGGTGCAAGATTATATTATGTTATTTTTTCGTGGAACAGCTACAAAGGTGATTTCATGAAAATAATTGCGGTTTGGGAAGGCGGACTTGCCGTATACGGCGGTATCGCGGCAGGTGTCTTGACCGGATTTATATATTGCCGCATTAAAAAAATATCGTTTGCGGAACTTGCCGATTGTGCAAGCATAGCCTTTCTCATCGGTCAGTGTATCGGAAGATGGGGGAATTTTGTGAACGTTGAAGCATATGGTACACAAACGGATTTGCCGTGGCGTATGCAGATAGTTGAAGCCGGCAAGACAATATGTGTGCATCCGACGTTTCTTTACGAATCTCTTTGGAATTTTGTGGGAATATTCCTGCTTTCGGCACTAAAAAACAAAAAACCGTTCCGCGGATTTGTATTTCTGATGTATTTAATATGGTACGGTGTAGGCAGAACATTTATCGAAGGATTGCGTACCGACAGCCTTATGCTGGGGAATTTAAGGATTTCACAGCTTGCGTCGATAGTGCTTGTAATCGTTTCTGCGTTTACTATATTTGTGAAAATAAATAGAATAAAGAATGAGGATTGAAAAACGAATATGTTTTCTAAAATAAAATCGGCAGCCGGTAAAAATATAACTCTTCCGGCGGCATTTGTTGAAAAGTTTATGCCGGGTGCGGACGGTAACTTTGTTAAAGTATACATAATGGGTTTTTATAATTGCGAAAATTCCGAAAATATGACAAATTCAGAAATTGCAAACAGACTTATGCTTTTGGAATCGGACGTAATACGTGCGTGGAACTATTGGGAAAGCGTCGGGGTTGTTAAAACCGAGAAAAAAGATGGAAATCTTGTTAATGTCACATTTTTAGACCTTAATGCCGCAACACAAAAAATTAATATTGAAACAAAACCTGTTTATACTATAGATGAAGTGACAAGAAAAATTAAAAACGGCACAGAACTCAATGATGTATACAGAATAGCCGAACGCATTCTGCAAAAACCGCTCAGCACAAACGATATGCTTATCATATACAGTCTTTACGATTATTACAGGATGCCGCTTGATGTTATACCGCTTCTGCTTGAATATTGCATGAAAAACGGTAAAAAATCCATGCGCACAATCGAGCGTGTGGCGCAGGATTGGACAGATAAAGAAATAAATACACATAAGCGCGCAGAGGAATATTTGAAATATCTTGAAGATGTAAACGGTAAATTGTCGAAACTTCAGCGTACACTCGGAATAACGTCAAGAAACTTCACTGCAACGGAAAAAAAGTTTGCCGATATGTGGCTTGTTCAGCTTGGAATAAGCTGTAATTTAATTGCATATGCGGCGGATATTACGGTTAATGCAACCGGAAAAATGTCGTTTGCATATATGAACAAAATATTGCAGGACTGGCACGGTAAGGGGATAAAAACACCGGGAGAAGCCGCAAAATACAGAGATATATATAAAAAAAGCAAGCCTGTGCCGGTCAACAGCAAACCGACCGGATTTACAAATTTTTCACAGCGTGATTTTGATTACGATGCTCTGGAAAAACGTGCTCTCGGCAAGAAATGAGGAACTTTGAATGAAATATGAAAAAGATATATACGAAAAAGCCGTATCTGTCATAAACAAACGTAAAATTTCGGCTGCGGAGGAAAAAGACAGACGCAGAAATTATATATACGAAAAATATCCGGATTATAAAAATGCCGACGACGCACTTGCCGAAGCCGGTATGCAACTTGCGCGTTATGCGCTTAACGGTGCGAACGAAACCGAGCTTAGCAAGCTTAAAACAAAAATAAAGACGTTTTCGGGCATAAAAAAACAGATACTTTTGCGCGAGGGTTACCGCATAGATTATATAGATGATGTGCATTATTGCCGCAAATGCCGCGATACCGGATATGTAAACGGCGAAATGTGCGTATGTATGCATGAACTGTTGAACAAAACAGCCGCGTCCGCATCAAATATATCGGAACTGCTGTCAAAAATAAATTTTGATGAATTTGATATAAATTATTATCCCGATATAACCGATGAAAACGGGAACAATCCACGGGAAATAATAACAAATATTCTGAATGCATCGGTGGATTTTATGGATAAGTTCGACAGTGAGAACACAAAAAATATGCTGTTTTACGGAAACACGGGGCTTGGTAAAACATTTTTGAGCGCGGCAATTGCGAACAGTCTTTCAAAATGCGGAAAAACGGTTATGTATTACAGTGCCAAAGATTTACTCAGAATGATAACCGATAACGAATTTTCACGTGAGTATGAACGAAAAAACGAATGCATTCGTGCATATAACTGCGACTTGCTTATAATTGACGATTTGGGGAGTGAGCACATAACGTCAAATTCGGTTGCGTCCTTGTTTGATATATTGAACAAACGAATGATAAACTCAAAGAAAATGATAATAAATACAAATTTGAATATGAAAGAACTCAACGATATATATTCGGCACGTATTTTATCCAGATTTACAGAATTTAAAATATTCAAATTTATAGGCAATGATATACGATATTTAAAAGGTGAATAAGCAGACTGGAGGAAAAATGAAACTAAAATTCAGTGTTGAAGGTATGAGCTGTTCGGCTTGCAGTGCCGCAGTTGAAAAAGCCGTAAAACGGCTGGGCGGAATAAAATCCGCCGAGGTGAATCTGCTTGCAAAAAGCATGGTTTGTGTGTTTGATGAAAAAAAAGTGAGTGCCGCAGATATAGAAAATGCGGTGAAAAAAGCAGGATTTTCCGCATACACACTGCGAAAAAAAGAGGAAGAAAAACCGAAGGAAAGCATAAAGCCAAGACTTATATTGTCAATAATATTTTTAATAATATTGATGTATATTTCAATGGGGCATATGTTGCATTTGCCGTTTACACATGATTTTATGAAAATCGAAAATGCAATTGCATTTGTGTTCACTCAGTTTCTTTTAACACTTCCCGTTATGTATCTGAACAGAAAATTTTACATTAATGGATTTAAAGCATTGAAGAACAAGACACCCAATATGGACAGTCTTGTTGCTGTCGGTTCGCTTGCTGCCGTTATATACGGGGTTTTTGCGATTTATATGATAGGTACGGCACAAGGCAGAGGAGATGCGGAAACGGTTCGCAGATATATGTCGAATGTATATTTTGAATCCGCATCAATGATACTCACACTTGTAACCGTCGGAAAATATATTGAAGAGCGTGCGAAAAACAAAACAAACTCTGCCGTAAAACATCTTATGGATATATCGCCGAAACAGGCAACACGGCTTAAAAACGGCGAAGAAAAAATAATACCGGTATCGGAAATAAGAAAAGATGATATACTTATAATACGTCCCGGAGAACAAATCCCGGTCGACGGAATTGTTACCGAGGGAGAAAGCAGTGTAGACGAATCGGCATTAACCGGTGAAAGTATGCCCGTAAGTAAAAAAGTCGGCGATATACTTATGTCGGCGGCGGTTAATATAAACGGAAGTATAAAAATGCGTGCCGAAAAAGTCGGAGAAGAAACAACATTTGCAAAAATCGTAAAACTTGTTGAGGAAGCATCGGCATCCAAAGCTCCGATTGCACGTCTTGCGGATAAAGTCAGTGCCGTGTTTGTGCCTGTGGTTATGTCACTGGCGGTTTTAACCTTTGTAATATGGATGATATGCGGAAAAACCCTTGAATTTGCGTTGGGATGCGGAATATCGGTGCTTGTCATATCATGCCCGTGTGCATTGGGGCTTGCAACACCTGTGGCGATTATGGTGGCAATGGGTAAAAGTGCATCAAACGGCATTTTGATAAAATCGGCACAATCACTCGAAACACTATGCAATGTGAAAAATGTTGTGTTCGATAAAACCGGAACAGTAACGGAGGGCAAACCGTCCGTTACAGATGTTATCCCGGTAAATATCCCCGAAGAGGAGTTTATCGTTACAGCGGCATCTGCGGAGATGCTGAGCGAACATCCGCTTGCGAGAGCGGTGTGTGAATATGCCGCCGGAAGAGAATTGAAAAAAGCAAGCGAGTTTACGGCAATATTCGGCAAAGGGATAACCGCGGAAATTGAAGGAAAAACCGTTCTTGCCGGCAATGCCGAGTTTATGACCGAAAAGAATGTTGACATTTCAAATTTTGTCGCAAAAGCAGAGAACCTTGCAAAAGAGGGCAAAACCGTTTTATATTTTGCGGAAAACGGAAATCTTATAGGAATTATTGCCGTTGCCGATAAAATCAAAAACGGAAGTGCGGAAGCTGTTGCGGAACTTAAAAAAAGACATATAAATGTTATTATGCTCACGGGCGATAATGCCGTGACAGCTGAGGCGATACGCAAAAAGCTCGGAATAGAAAAAGTTATTTCGGGAGTGCTGCCGGAAAACAAGGAGCAGGTTATATCAGAGTTAAAAAAAGACGGTATAACGGCCATGGTGGGGGACGGTATAAACGATTCTCCGGCACTTATGTCCGCGGATATAGGCATAGCGGTTAAAAGCGGCAGCGATATTGCAATAGATTGTGCGGATACGGTGCTTATGAAAAATGATATACGCGATGTTGTTTCGGCAATAGATTACAGTAAGCGTGTAATAAAAAATATCAAAGAAAATCTGTTTTGGGCATTTTTCTATAATACAATAGGAATACCGCTTGCGGCAGGGGTGCTTTATCCGGCATTTAATATATTGCTTAATCCGATGATTGCGTCTGCGGCAATGAGCTTAAGCTCTGTTTTTGTTGTTACGAATGCCTTAAGATTATATAAGAATAAATAATAAAGGAGCAAAAAATCATGAAAAAGAAAATCGAAATAAGCGGTATGAGTTGCAAACACTGTGTTGCAAGAGTTGAAAACGCACTGAAAGAAAACGGAATAAGTGGTGCGGAAGTTGGAATAGGGGAGGTTAAGGCTGATTTCGGCGGTCTTGACAATGCGGCGATAAAAGATATGATAGAATCGCTCGGATTTGATGTTGTTTCAATATCCGATATGTAAGAATGAAAGGATATGAAAATATGAAAGTGCTTTTAATTAACGGAAGTCCGAAAAAGAACGGCTGTACGTATACTGCGCTTGCGGAAATTGCCGATACATTAAAAAAAGAAGATATAGAAAGCGAGATTGTTCATCTGGGCAACGAAGCCGTAAGAGATTGTATCGGATGCAGTGCCTGTGTTAAGCTGAAAAAGTGTGTGTTCGATGACGACCCGATAAACGAAATTGTTGAAAAAGCAAAAGAATGCGACGGATTTATAGTCGGAACACCGGTATATTATGCCCATCCGAGCGGCAGAGTTTTGTCCGCACTGGACAGAATGTTCTATTCGGGAAAATCGGCATTTACGCATAAACCGGCAGCTGCAGTCGCATCCGCAAGAAGAGCCGGAACAACAGCATCGCTTGATGTTGTGAACAAGCATTTCCTGTTTAATCAAATGCCGGTTGTTTCATCAACTTATTGGTGTATGGTACACGGAAGCAAGCCGGAAGATGTGAAACAGGATTTGGAAGGAATGCAGACACTTCGCAATCTTGCACGTAATATGGCATGGATGCTTAAATGTATAAAACTCGGAGAAGAAAACGGAGTTAAAGCTCCCGAAGCCGAAAGCGGAAACAAAACTAATTTTATCAGATAAAATCGTTTCTGAGTGAATGTTGAATAACGGGTTATTCTCGTTTGTTGAATAGGAAGTACGCTATGAAAAAAATATATCTTATAATAAATCCAAAAGCCGGAAAAACAAAATCCAAAACCGATATGTATAATATGATGTCGGTGTTTTGTGAAAATGAATACGAGGTAACAACGGTATTTTCTGCATATAAAGGTCATGCGGAGAAACTTGCCGAAAGTGCATCAAAGAAAAAATACGATTGTATAGTGTGTTACGGAGGAGACGGAACGCTTAACGAAGTTGCAACGGGTGTGCTGAAATCCGGCACGAATATGCCAATAGGTTATATTCCGGCAGGCAGTACCAACGATTTTGCGGCAAGCTTAAAACTTCCGTCAACTGCCGGAAAAGCGGCCGCGAACATTGTAAACGGTGTACCGAGAGATATTGATGTGGGTAAATTTAACGACAAATATTTTATGTATATTGCATCGTTCGGAGCGTTCACCGCCGTTTCGTACAACACACCGCAGGATATAAAAAATGCATTGGGACATTTTGCATATGTGTTGCAGGGCATTAAAGATATAGGAACAATTGTGCCGTATAAAGTGAAAATCACGGCAGACGGCGAAATATACGAAAATGAATATATTTTCGGAAGTATAGGAAATTCCAAATCCATAGGCGGTATTGTAAAATTAAAAGACGAAATGGTAAGCATGAACGATGGCGTGTTTGAGGGTATTCTGGTTAAACAGCCAAAAACTCCCATAGATTTGAACAACATAATTATGGGGATAAGTTTCAGTGATTTCTCTAATGATATTTTCGAGTTTTTTAAAGCTTCGGAAATAACCGTTGAGTCCGATGATAAATTCGATTGGTCGCTTGACGGTGAATTTTATGAAGGTGTAGGTGTCGTGAAAATCAGTAATATTCATGACGGAATAAAGATAATGACATCTGCCGTCGAATAATTTTTACGCAAGATAAGGTGAATAGTATGTACAATTTAAGTATGTGGTGTGCTTTTTTCTTTATATATTGCTTTTTCGGATGGTGTTTTGAATCGGCATATGTTTCGCTGTGCGAGAAAAAACCGATAAACAGAGGTTTTTTGAACGGTCCGGCACTGCCGATATACGGAACGGGTGCGCTTATTATGCTTTATGTAACGATACCGTTTAAAGAAGATTATATAAAAATGTATTTTGCCGGTGCAATTTCCGCAACCGCACTCGAATATTGCACGGGAGCGGCAATGGAAAAGATTTTCAAGGTGAAATACTGGGATTACAGCACAAAAAAATTTAATATAAACGGACATATATGCCTTTCATCCACAATTGCATGGGGATTTTTTACGATATTCCTTGTAAAGGTTATACATACTCCGATTGAAAATACTGTAACCAAAATACCGAGTGTGATATTGTATATTTTGGTTGTGTTTATAGGTGTATTAATGCTGTGGGATTTTGCGGTTTCGTTCAAAACGGCGTTCGGTATGCGAAATCTTATTATCAAAATTAACGAGTATAAAGAAAAAACACGTGAAGATATTAAAGATGCCGTTAAAAACTTTGATAATATAAAACCCGAAATTTCAAAATTAATGCACGGAGGTGCAAAGGAAATTCTTTGTGCGGCCGAAAATCTTTCCAAACAGATGTTGTCGCAGAGATTTTCGCACGACAGATACAGTTTACTGAAAATAAAAATCGAAGAACTCAAGCAACGGGCAACTGAGAATATGGAACATATTTCCGTCAAAGCAACAAAAGACAAACTTAAAATGCTGCACCGAAATCCTACACGTGCAAACAAGCGTTTGGCGGAAGAATTTGAAAAACTCAAACGGTTGAATAAAACAAAAAAATAACACATAATTCCATGCTGCGTCCGTAACGACGCATTTAATGAAAAATATACAAATAAACAAGCCGCTTAAGCATTGTGTTTAAGCGGCTTGTTGCTTTGCATCTGTTGCGGTGCCGATTAAAGCTTTAAAAATACAACTGCGGCAATTCCGAAAACAAAAGCAATTATGTGATTGCATTTGAGTTTTTCTTTGAATACAGTCACACCTGCCATAAGGGTACAAATAATCGTTCCGGCGGAAATTGCCGGAAAAAGTACGGAAGCGTTTTCAAAACCTGCAAGTCTTATCGTCAAATAACACACAAGCGCATTTGCTATTCCCGATAATACCGCATATATTATGCCTTTTGCTTGGATAATTTTCTTTATGGGAAACTCTTTTATATGTATCGGAATAAATGCAATGAAACATATAAACATGGCAAAAACCATAAATTCAAGGCAATATCCGGAATTGTATTGTTCTTGATGCATTTTTTGAATTACCGAGCAAAATCCGTTTGCAATAAATGTTGCGGTAACATATATTGCCCACTTAAAGTTTCGTTCGCATTTGCCTTTTTTATTTGACTTGTTTATGTTTGTAAAAATTATTGCAAAAACAAAACATATAATACCCGATGCTTTAAATATACTCATTTCTTCACCGCAAAAACACAATCCGTAAACAATCGGAATCACAACCGAAAACGAAACTATCATACTTGTCAGTGCCATAGGACCCGATGCCAGTGCCATATATCCGCTGTGCATCGAAATACACAGCAATAATCCGTAAATACAGCCGTATAACGCAGTTCCTCCATGCATTCTGAAACCCGAAATGCTCATTAATGCAAAAAGCAAAAACGCTGTCGAAATTTTTATTTTGTTAAATATTACAGAATCGTTGTTTATTCTGCTGAATATTTTTGTTGTTGATGATTGTATCACCGTAAATATAACTATACAAATAAAAAATATCATGTTGTAACCCCTATTCCATTTGCTTTAATAAAAATTCCGTTTTTCTCCACTGCTATAACATACGAAAAATCAGCCGGTTCATAATTGCTTGTATTTCCGATTGAAAAGATAATTTTATCGGTATTGTCAAATTCGATTGCCGAATTTCCAAACGTATATCCGCACCAAAATTCTTTTAGCACGGTTTTATTCAGGCACGAAGCGGCAAGTGCGGTTACGTTACCGTTCACCGAAAAACAACCGTCTTTTAAAACTATATTTTCGTGCTTAAAAAACATCTGAATCAACCCCTTTTCCTCTATTCTAACGGTATTATAACATATTATTGATAATTGTACAACCGAATTTCCAATCAAAAAGGTTGACTTTTCAGTCATCGTATGTTATACTGAATATGTGTCTGTGGACGCAAATAATAAGGAATACTTAACGCTATCAAATCATTTTATGGAGAAAATCATGATTTATAATTTTGAAAAATTAACTTTTCAGGTATTATTGACAGATAAATTCAAACATTCCGCCGGAGTTTTCGATGTTAAAGAGCGACCTTTCGCATCTCTTAGTCTGCGATTGAGCGGAAACGGTATATTTAAAACAAAAAACGCCGAATTTGTTTCAAATCCCGGAGACATAACATTTTTGCCGTCAAATACCGATTATCATGTTGAGTATAGCGGAGGAGAATGTATTGCTGTTCATCTTACGGACTGTAATTATGGTTTTACCGAGAATATGGAAACAGAAAACAACGAAATTATATATGGACTTTTTGACAGGTTGCTTAAAATCAAAAACATAATCGGCAGAGCAAACGAAAAAAAGTCCGTTGTTTATCAAATATTACAGGAACTTTCCGAAAACTCCCATAATTATTTAAATTCCGACGACATACAAAAATGTATTTATTATATAAACACATTTTTCTCAAATCCGCAAATCGGTATAGACGATATTTGCAAATATGCCGGAATAAGCGAATCTACATTGCGAAGAAGATTTCATGAGTATTTCGGAATATCGCCAAAACAATATTTAATAAATCTTCGTATAAATAAAGCAATCCGACTTTTGAACAATAAAAACAAAAGCATTAAAGAAATATCCGACGAATGCGGTTTTAACGACGAAAAATATTTTTCGTCAACCGTTAAAAAGCACTTCCGTATTTCTCCCTCGGAACTTCGCAAAAAACTCGGCGGATTATAATATTTCCAATGCGATATATTGCCGAATTTTCTTCAAATATATTTTGTTTTTTGTTATCTTTTCATAAAAATTTGTCGATATACAAAAAAACACTTGCATTTTTGCGACATTTGTGATAATATAGTTAATATAAATACATTTGTCCGTGGGTGGTGTACATTATGTGGGACGAAGAATTGATGCTGGTAAGCTCCGCAATACTTCCGAAAGTATTTTCAAAAGTTATGCAGGCTAAAAAAGCATTGGACGACGGCAGTGTCAAAACCGTTAATGAAGCGGCACAGATGGCGGGAATAAGCCGCAGTGCGTTTTATAAGTATAAAGATTATATTTTCCCGTTTTATAAAATGGAAGGCGTATATACGCTTTCTTTTATTGTGAACGACAAACCGGGGGTTTTATCTCAAGTGCTGGCACTTTTTGCAGAATCGGGCGCAAATATTTTAACAATCAATCAAAATATCCCGATGAACAGCATTGCCAACATAACGATTTCTTTTAAATCCACAAAAAATGTGCAGAATATAATTGATGCCGCAAAAAAAGTGAACGGCGTGAAGAAAGCGGAACTTATATCTAAAGGTTAAAAAGGATGTGTAAATATGCATAATGTTGCAATACTGGGCTTTGGCGTTGTGGGTTCGGGAGTTTATGAAATCATTAAAAACAACGCGGATGTAATTTCAAAAAAAATCGGTGAGGATATTACGGTTAAACATATACTTGATATACGCGATTTTGAAAATCATCCCGATAAACATTTATTCACAAAAGATTTCGAGGTTATTTTAAACGACCCGGAAGTTGATATTGTGGCGGAAGTTATAGGCGGAACAAAACCGGCTTTCGATTTTACAAAACGTGCGCTTGAAAGCGGTAAAAACGTTGTAACGTCAAACAAAGAGCTTGTGGCAAAACACGGCAGCGAGCTTTTGAAAATTGCGTATGAACATGATGTGAAATATCTGTTTGAAGCAAGTGTCGGCGGCGGAATACCTGTTATAGAACCGATACGAAACTGTCTTGCCGCAAATAACGTAACGGAAATCAAAGGTATTTTAAACGGTACCACAAATTATATACTCACTCAAATGGTTAAGTTCGGCAGAAGTTTTGATGAAGCACTGAAGAGTGCACAGGAAAAAGGATATGCCGAAGCAAATCCGTCGGCAGATGTTGACGGAATAGATGCACAGCGAAAAATTGCCATATTAACGTCGCTTGCTCTCGGCAAATCCGTTGACAGCGAAAAAATCCCAACAGACGGTATAACAAAATTAACTCTTACAGATGTTAGTTTTGCAAAAAAAATGGGATATAAAATAAAACTTATCGGATACAGCAGGATAAACGGCGATAAGGCATGCGTTTTTGTAAGTCCGATGCTTGTTGATATGTGTAATCCGCTTGCTGTTGCGGACGATGTATACAATGCCGTAACAGTAACTGGAGATATGGTAGGAGATACAATGTATTACGGCAGAGGTGCCGGAAAACTTGCAACTGCAAGTGCCGTGCTCGGAGATATAACGGAAATTATGCGTAAAGGAATAAAAACTCCGATTATGTGGTCCGAAGGCGAAAATAATATATCTGATGTATTATCGCAGAAAATAGGCTTGTTCGTTCGTGCCGATGTTTCGGCAAAACCTGCAATAGAAGCCGTCTTCGGTAAAATCAACGAGATAACAAAAGACGGCGAACTCGCATTCATAACCGCAGAAGATGAAGAACGGGTTTTAAGAGAAAAGCTTGGAACAATACAGGGTATTAATCAAATCATAAGAGTATTGGCATAGTATGAAATATAAACCAATCTTACGGGCTCACGGTAAGGTTCTGTTAAATATATATGTGGGCAGAAAGGCTGAATATTAATATGTCGCTTATAGTACAAAAATTCGGCGGAAGTTCCGTTGCTGATGCCGATAAAATATTTAACGTTGCAAGACGTGTAACAAACACTTATAAAGACGGTAATGATGTTGTGGTTGTTGTATCCGCAATGGGAGATACAACCGATGATTTGATTGAAAAAGCAAACTCAATCAATCCGGATGCATCGAAACGAGAAATGGATATGCTGCTTTCCACAGGTGAACAAATAACCATTTCGCTGCTTGCAATGGCAATAGAAAAATTAGGATTCCCGGTTGTTTCGCTCACGGGCTGGCAAATCGGCATGCATACCGACAGTGCATACAGTAATGCACGAATCAAGACTGTTGATACGGAACGTCTGCACCTTGAACTGGATAAAAAACGTATCGTCATTGTTGCCGGATTCCAGGGTATTAACAAAAATGACGATATAACAACGCTCGGAAGAGGCGGAAGCGATACAACGGCAGTTGCACTTGCGGCGGCACTTCATGCGGATTTATGTGAAATTTATACAGATGTTGACGGTGTATATTCCGCTGACCCACGTATTGTGAAAAACGCAAAAAAAATGGAAAGTATATCATATGATGAAATGCTTGAACTCGCAAGTCTCGGCGCGAACGTACTTCATAACCGTTCGGTCGAAATGGCAAAAAAATACAATGTAAAGCTTGCCGTTAGGTCAAGTTTTACGGAAAATGAAGGAACATATGTCAAGGAGGTTAAAGGTATGGAAAAAATGATGGTTAAAGGTGTATCGAGAGATAATGATGTTGCAAGAATTGCTCTTATAGGGCTTGAAGATATACCGGGGGTTGCATTTAAAATTTTCTCATTACTTGCAAAAAATAAAATAAATGTGGATATTATACTTCAATCTATAGGAAGAAACGGCAAAAAAGATATAAGTTTCACGGTTAGCAGAGGTAATATGGAAAAAACCATAGAAATTCTGGAAGCAGCGGATATTCTTGAATTTGAGAAACTTGAACATTCCACAGATGTATCGAAAGTATCCATCGTTGGTGCCGGTATGGTAAACAATCCGGGTGTTGCTTCAAAAATGTTCGAGGCACTGTATGATGCAAATATAAATATTCATATGATTTCGACATCGGAAATTAAAATTTCGGTTCTTATTGATGAAAAAGATGCGGAAAAAGCCGTTTCGGCAATACACGACAAATTTAATATATAAAACAAACAAGGTATCATTCATATTATGTGTGAATGATACCTTTTAAAATATATTAAGTCGAACACGCAGAACAAACGGAAAATGTGTTTTTTCGATTTATTGTTTATTTGATTTTTTTCTGTTTGCAGGAATTGTCTATTGTATAATCTTTTTTTGTAAATAAGTTCGGAAACGGTCACAAATTTATATCCTTGCTTTTTCAGCTCGGGAAGAATTGTTTTCAATGTTTCGGGTGTGTTTTCCGCACAGTTGTGAAACAAAATTATGCTGCCGTTTGTTGTTTTGCCGATAACACGGCGATATATTTCTTCGGCGGAAATATCTTTCCGGTTCAAACTGTCAACATCCCATTGAATAGCCGTATATTAGGTGTTTTTGCATATTTCACAACATTGTCGTTATATTCGCCGATGTTGTTGGCGGAACAGCATTTTGCTTCCGTCGACAGCATCGGCGATTTTTTTATCGGTATTGACACAACAGCGGTCTGGATATGCATAATTCACTTAAAATCCAACCGATAAAAATAATAAATTCTATACTTGTAAAAATTGTAGGCGTATTATATAATTATTGTCGTAGAAGTAAGTTGTTTTTATCGGATTTTTCGGCATTACGACCGACAAAGAATCCGATAATCGTATACATAAAAATTTCCTTTATTTTTTTGCTCTGCAAAGGAGATTTACGAAACTCTTACTCGGTATATTTGCGGAGCGGAAAGGAGAAAAATTATGACAAAAACAAAGGAAGGCGGCTTGTGGAGCAAAATGAGCAAATATAAATATGCGTATTTGCTTATTTTGCCGGCAATATTATTTGTGTTGCTTTTTTCATACGTGCCGATGGCCGGAATTGTTATAGCTTTTAAGGATTTCGATATTCTGAAAGGTATAACGGGAAGCCCGTGGGTCGGTATGAAGCATTTTAAGGAGATATTTACATATCCGGATATGCTGCTTGCAATTAAAAATACGGTTGTATACGGTGTGGCAATAGTGTTCGGAACGTTTCCTTTTCCTGTAATTCTGGCACTTCTTTTTAATGAAATTAAAAATATGAAATTTAAAAAGGTAGTCCAGACGATTACATATATGCCATACTTTTTGTCGTGGATTTCGGTTATAGGACTTGCTTATGCGTTCCTTGCAACGGAAGGTCCGATAAATCAGCTAATGGCGAGAATATACGGTGATGGATATGTCGCAAAAAATATCCTTATGGATTCAAAATATTTTCTGCCGGTAATTTTTGTGTCGCATATTTGGAAAAACGTGGGCTGGTCATCCGTAATATTCATGGCATCCATTGCCGGAATAGACCCCACACTTTATGAAGCGGCGGATATAGACGGTTGCGGAAAGTTAAAACAAGTTTGGCATATAACAATTCCGAGCATATCCGGTACAATTCTTGTAGTACTTGTTATGTCGCTCGGCTCAATCGTGAATGTGAACTTTGAACAGGTATACGGTTTCCAAAACGTATTCACGCAGGAACAAACAGAGGTTATAAATACGCTTATTTATCGTCAGGGTATCCAAAACGGAAAATATTCGCTTGCAACGGCATTCGGATTGGCACAGGGGTTAGTTTCCATAATGCTTATTTCCGTTGCGAACTTCATCAGTAAGAAAATGTTTGATATGAGTATATGGTAAGAGGTGATAAAAATGAGAAAAAGAAAATCAGAAAAAATATTTAATGTTTGTAATATTGTTTTTATGCTTCTGTTTTGCGTAGTAACACTTTATCCGTATATCAATCAGCTTGCAATTTCGTTTAATGACGGCATGGATTCCATGCGCGGCGGAATAACGATTTTTCCGAGAAGTTTCACAACGGCAAACTATAAAGCGGTATTCTCAAGTGCGGATTTTGTTTCATCGGCAACAGTGTCTGTTTTAAGAGTTGTGATTTATACGATACTTTCGCTTTTTGTGGTGTATTCGTGTGCATACGGACTCACAAGAAAAGGTATACCGTTCAGAAAACAGATTACGCTGTTTCTTATGATTCCGTCATATGTTACGGCAGGTGTTATCCCGATATATCTATTATACAGATATTATCATCTTATAAATAATTTCTGGGTATATGTTTTACCGACAACATTCGTGTTTTACAATATGGTTATCATACGTTCGTTTTTGCAGGATATTCCGGCAAGTATTGAAGAAAGTGCGAAAATTGACGGGGCAAACGATATTATAATAATGTGCAGAATAATTCTGCCTCTTTCCATGCCTGTTGTGGCAACGGTTGCATTGTGGTGTGCGGTTGGAGCATGGAACGATTGGACAACAACTCTTATGTATGTAACCGACAGAGAATTGTTCACATTGCAATATATGATGATGCGTCTTATAAAAGAAAGCGAGATTGCACAGCAGATGGCGGTGCAGGCAGCAATGACTGGCGGTGCAGCGGAAATTGTTTCAAAACCAACATCCGAAGCTGTTAAATCGGCTACATTAATAGTCGCAACGATACCGATAATTGTTGTGTATCCGTTTTTACAGAAGTACTTTATACAGGGCGTTACGTTGGGCGCTGTTAAAGAATAAAATTAAGGAGGAAGAAAAAATGAAAAAAACAATGAAAATTGCGGGATTTGTTCTTGCGGTAACAATGGTGTGCAGCGGATTTTCCGGCTGCGGAAAGAAAAAGGTGGCATCAACTTTTGATGAGAACGGAAACTTTGTTCCGGGCAGTATGCTTGAACTTACGGTTTGGGAAACACAGGGAACGGACTATGCACCCAAACAGGTTGACGACAACGATGTTGTGGCAAAATGGTTAAAAGACAAAACCCAAGTAACCGTTAAAAATATGTACGGTAACGATGGCGGACAATGGGACACAAAACTTACAAAGCTTGTTGCGGGAGATAATCTTCCGGATATAGTTCACTGCGGCGCTTATCAGGGTCCGGCTCATTTCACCAAACTTGACGAACTCGGTAAAGTATGGGAACTCACACCTGAATTGCTGCAAAAATATGCTCCGGACGTATGGAAAAATACTCCGCAGGAATATTGGGATAAAATGACGGTAAACGGTAAAATTTTGGGTATTCCTTATTTCATCAACAAAGAGGATGCAATATATCCCTATGCAACAGATGAGGAAAAAGAGCTTCTCCGCAAATCAATCAATAACTACAGCGATGTTACATTTACAATCGGACAGTCGTTCTGGATAAGAGATGATATTCTTAAAGATTTCTATCCGAATGCAAAGGATTATAAAGAACTTGAAGCAAGAGTTGCCGAAAAAGGCGCACCGCTTTCGGATGAAATTCTTGATATTCCGATATATTCAACAGAAGAATTTATAGATTTTATGTATAAACTCAAAGATGCAGGATATACGGAAGAAGGCAAAAAAGTATATCCGTTCGGATATGGCGGCGGCACAGATAACTGGGTTGCACTTTCGTGGCTCGGTGCGGATATGTACGGATATAAAAACCATTTCTACACATCAACATGGAATAACACAACACAGAGAATTGAAATTCCGCTTGTGGGTGATTTAATCCGCCGGGCAGCAAAAACACAGAATCAAATGATAAGAGATGATGTAATAGACCCTGAAAGTTTGGCACATACAACGGCACAGTATAAAGAAAAGGTATTGAACGGTCAGTATGCGATAACGGCACTTACATTGCTCGGCAAACCTCTTGATATAAACAACGAACTTGAAAAAATGGGCAAACCTTACAGATACCGTCCGTTCATCACACAGGTTCCGGCACATAAAGATTATCAGTCATTTAAAGAAAGAACATATTGGGAACAATCCATTTGCTTGTTGAATACTCTTTCGGAAGACGAACTTCATCAGGTACTTAACTGGATTAACACACAGTATACGGACGAATATGCAAAAATACGTTATTGGGGCCCGGAAGAAGCCGGTCTTTACACAATAGGCGAGGACGGTAAACCGAAATATAAAGATGAAAAATTCAATAAATATTTCATAGACGGCGATACAAGCGTATTCAAAGATGAAAAAGAAAAACTGGGTCTCGGCGGAAACGGCGGACTTATCCGTATAGCTCCGACAGATGTGGATCGTTGGAATCCGAACATAGTGTACAATAAAGTTAATTTGGAAATGGACGGAGCGGCTGCGTTTGCATTCACATCCGAAAGCGAACACGTTAAAAATCTTCCGTATTATCCGCCGGCAAACGTTTGGGCAGATATTTACGCAAGTATTCCCGAAGTTGTTGATTATTGGTCGGCACGTGAACAGTGGGAAAATAAATTCAAGGTTGCATTCACGGCAGAAAGTGAAGCAGAATTTGATAAGAAATGGGATGCGGCGATTGCAGACCTCAATAAAATCGTAAATATTAAAGATATGGAAGACGCAATGACAAAAGCGGCAAAAGAATATGTGAAATAATATGGAAATACGGTATCGGCTGTTTCGGCGGCCGATACCGAAGAAAAAACTATATTTTAAGATGAAAGCAGATGTCTGATGATGTCTTAAATTGGAGGTAAAATAATGAATTTAAAAAAGATTTCGGCTTTGTTTCTGGCAATTATTATGTGCATGGGCGGAATTTCCGTTTCGGCGGCCGATACAACTCCGTTTAAAAATCATAAAATCCCCGGAACAATAAAACTCAGCGATTTCGATAACGGCGGTCTCGGTGTGGCTTTCAACGAAGGGGCAAGTGTAAACGGAAAGTATGAATATCGTGAAGATGCAAACGGAAAACTTAATATGTACGGCGATACCGATGGCGGTGCATATCTCGGTTTCCAAATCGGAAGCTGGCTTATTTTTACCGTTAATGTTGAAGAAGACGGTAACTATGATGTATATTCCGACTATGCCACAACTGTGGACGCAACAATTTCAATAGCTGTGGACGGTGTAGATACTTTTACGGGAAGCTGTATACCGAAAACGGAATGGCTGCCGCTGGAGGAAAACCTTTTTGGTACAATTAAACTTACAAAAGGAAAACATATTTTAAAAGTCAGCGAAACACTCGGCGGTGTGAACATAAGAAATCTTATTTTCAGAAAAAAGGGTGCGGTGGCGGAAAAAGACAGAGCATATAAAAATTATTTTGCACCTTGTGTAATTCAGGCAGAAGATTTTGACAACGGAGCTGCCGCAACAGAAAGTCTTGACGGCAAAAACGATTATGCTAAATATCGTGCAAATGCGCCGCTCAATATCGGACAGAACGGAAAATCGGAACAGTATTATTTGCAGCTTAACGAAACGGAATCGGCAACGTATACATTTAATGTTGAAAATGCGAATGCATATTCTTTGTATGTGTCCGCCAAATCTGAATGTGAACTCGGATTTTCATTTGACGGAAGAGAAAATATATTGAAAACGAAAACGGAAAATTCGACCGATTATGTGGAAACGGAAGTTGTTAATATATATCTTGAAAAGGGCATACATAAATTAAAAGTTAAAAGTATATCCGGTAAATCAAATATAGATTATTTCCGTATAGGAAAAGCAACCGGAGATTATTTTACGGTTGATAATGTGGGAGAACGTGAAAACGAGGAAGAAACGATTGAAGAAAATAAAACCGTTGTAAACGATTATTCGCTTGCGGATAACGGTGTGTATAAAAATATTTATGTTTCCGTAAGCGGAAACGATGAAGCGGACGGAAGCGAGAAATCCCCGTTTAAAACAATTGAACGTGCAAAAGAAGAAGTAAGAAAATTAAGAGATACAATGAACGGCGACATAGTTGTTAATATGTATCCCGGAACATATACACTTTCGGAAATGCAGGTTTTCTCCGAAGAAGACGGCGGAAAAGACGGCTATAACGTAATTTGGCAGGGTATAGGCGAAGAAAAACCGATTATAAGCGGAGGAACACCGGTTACGGGCTGGCAGAAACAGGAAAACGGAATTTGGGTTGCCGATTGTGAGAATATAGAAGATACAAGAACACTTTACGTGGACGGTTTCCCGGCAGTTCGTGCAAGGTCGAAATACACATACAGAGCGGGAGAATATGTTGATGAGGGAAAAAACGGATTTCTCATGACGGCAAACGAGCCGTATTTCCCGTCAATCAAACATAATGTTGAAGATGTGGAACTTGTGTGGGAAATTCTTTGGTGCTTGCAGTATACACCGGTGAACGATATATATCAAAGAGAAGACGGAATGTGGGTTTATATGATGGATCAGCCGTATTTCGGATATTCGAGAACAGCACCGGGCGGTCAGGAGCATACGGCAACAAAATCCGGAGCAACATTCTACGTTTCAAATGCACTTGAGCTTTTGGATGAACCCGGAGAATTTTATTTCGATAAAAAAGAAAAGAAAATGTATTACTATCCGTATAAAGCACAGAACATGGAAACGGCTGAAATTGTTGCCGGTACTTGCGAAAAAATGATAAGAGTTGCCGGAAGTTCGCTTGAAAGCAAAGTAAAAGGAATAGCTTTCAGAAATCTGGATTTTAAATACGGAGCATGGAACGAAGCTTCGGAAAAAGGTTTTGCCGGTATCCAGGCGGGTTGTTGGGTTCAGCAACCAAATCACCCGATATTAACGGGCAAACCGATTTTGCCGTCGCAGCTCACGTTTGAATATGCGGAAAATGTGGAAGTTTCAAACTGCCGTTTTTCAAATTTGGGTTCGTGCGCAATAGGAATGAACAATGCTGTGTCCAAAGCCGAAATTAAAGGAAATGTATTCACGGATTTAAGTGCCGATGCGGTTTCCGTGGGACATTGGGAACATAAAAACACAATGCCTGAGGGCTGGGAAATGGTTCGTGACGTTACGGTTGAAAATAATGTCATACGCCGTCCCGGAAACGAATTTGCCGGTTCATGTGCAATTTCTGTTTACTATACGAATAACGTAAACATTGTTCATAATGATATTGCCGATGTACCGTATTCGGGAATAACACTCGGCTGGGGCTGGGGTGTTGAAGATGTTTTGAAAGTATGCAACAATAAATTGATGTATAATAAAATATACGACGTATGTAAAGTAGTAGTCGACGGAGCAAATATATATACACTCGGAAGACAGCGAGAAGGCATAATTGCCGGAAATCATCTTGTTAAATCCTCAGACTACAGAGGCGGAATATATCATGACCAAGGTTCATCATATTTCACGGATTACGAAAACGTTGTTGAACTTGAACATATAGGCAATATAAGAAATCACTGGTATTTTGCATATAACGCATCCATGATTGACAACAAAGCTTACGATAACTTTACAAATATTGAGGATATAGCTATAAACGCAGAATGCAAAGACCAAGTTTCCGTTACGAACACAACGGTTGTAATGGACGGAAACTGGCCGGAAAAAGCAATTGCCATAATGGAAAATGCCGGAGTTGAGGATGAATACAAAAATAATCTTGCAGGCATCGAACGTAAAGATTTTGAAATCGTTAAAAAAGGCGGAGTGCCGGACGAAATGTTCAAAGTATATGACGCAAATGAAATTACCGTGGAAGCGGAAGATTATAAAGAGGGCGGCGAAGGTGTCGGCTATCATAAAAACGAGCAGGCAACCCGTAATGATTACCGTAACGACGGTGTTTGGGTGGTAAGTGTTTCCAATGCCGGATATGTAATAGGAAATACCTGTGCCGGAGAATGGTTGGAATATGACATAAATATAAAGGAAACAGATACATATGATGTCATATTGAATTTCTCAAACCAGAGAGACGGTGTTAATGATGACGGAAATCCGCTTATAAATCTTTATCTGGACGGAAAAATGATTGCCGATAAAGTGGAATCCGTAAACACGGGTTCGTGGGATGCATATATAAATCAGATTTTTGCAACCACCGAGATTGAAGCCGGACAGCACACGTTCAGACTGGAATTTTATAATAACGGTTTCTCGTTCGATAAATTCATGTTCAAACCGTTAAATACTGAAAATTCAACGGCATTTGATGAGGGCATTATTGAGGACGAAGATACTCTCAGAGGATTTACGGATATAAAAGGTCATTGGGCGGAAAGCATTATAAAAGATTTGTCCGAAAAAGGCATTATACACGGCAAATCCATGAGCAAATTCGCTCCTGAGGATTCGGTTTCTCTTTATGAATCCATATGGCTGGCAATGCGCATTATGGGTATCGATTACGATGAAAACAATTGGCAGGAAACGGCAGCAAGCATGAATATGTATAACGGCGAAGCTGACGGAGCGGTGTCAAGAGAAAAGTTTATCGCAATTGTTATGAATGCATATGAAGCGGAATACCAAACGTATGAAATAAGCATAAACGGAAAATCATATGCGGATTGGGATGATATTGATGCACAGTATTATCAGCAGATACGCGGTGCATATAAACTCGGAATCATAAAAGGCGATACTGACGGAAGATTAAGACCCCAAGATACTCTTACCCGTGCGGAAGTAGCGGCAATATTAAGTAGAATTTAAGGATGTTTGAATATGAAAAAAATATGTGCGTTTATAATATCGGTTTTGATATTTATGCAGCTTTTTATATGTCCGGTATATGCTGCGAACGAAAAAATTTATGCCAATACATACAGTGACGGTGAGGTTTCGGGAATATATAACGATTGTATCGGAATGAATCCGGGGAATTGGTCGAAATATGATTTCACAATTGCGGAGTCCGGTATATATGATGTTGTTATTGCAACCGCATCGGATAAAAACCAAATAGAAGAAGAACCGAAATTTGAACTTACACTCGATGGAAAAAAATACAATATCGGCACAAAACTTACCGATACTTGGACAGAATTTTGCGAAAACAAAGTTTTAACGGGAGTTCCGCTTAACGGCGGAGCTCACCGTGCAGAACTGAGAATTTTCGGTTCGGCAAATGTAAGTTATATCGAGTTTGTAAAAACAACCGACATCGAAGGTATATTTAAAGAATTTGAAGATTATACGGACGGCGGCGAGGGTGTTGCATATCACGATACAAAACCCGGAGCTGACAGCGATGTGTATATGTACACAAAAGATGATGTGGATATAGGCCCGGCAGGCAGCGGAAAAGTCGTTGCCGCACTTGGCAGCGAATGGATTAAATATGATATCGAAGTTCCGTATACGGGTGATTATAATTTTGAAATATATTATGCAAAGCCCGATGAACTGGTTGATATGAAAGTGAGTATTTATCCGCAGAACGGAAAAACCGCTTCCGTCACATTAAAAGGAACCGGAGATGGAGATGCTGCATGGCAGAATTTTGAATATTCGGATAAAGTAAACATACCTCTTAAAGCAGGCAAACAAACCGTGAAACTGTGTTTCGACGGCAATGCGGCAAATTTGGATTATTTTATGATTACTTTAAACACCGAACTGTATTCCGTTGTGCAAGATATAAACAATGCCGGCTCGTGTGAAGAAATTTACGATATTGTTGTTAATAACAAAGAATTGTTCGGAGATGTTGCCGAAAAAACAAAAACTCTTTTTTATCCGCAAACGGCAATGCGTCAGCTGGTAAATGAAAAATTCAGCTGCTTTGAAGAACTGAAAGAGCGGATTGATGCGGCAATTGAAAATGAACTTGTAAACAAAAGCGTAACACTTAAGGCAAACAGTAAGGAAGTATCCGATTATACAGACGGAACACTGAAAGTTAATTTCAAAATAGGATTCGATGAATATATAACATTTGTATATGCAGTGTATAATGATGGAAAACTCGATTATATCAACGTGCAGAAAAGTACGAAATTAACAAACTCAACAATAACGTTAAAAAATTTTGTTTACGATAAAACAAAAAATTATACAACAAAATTGCTTTTCTGGACAAAAGACAAATATTCACCGAATACGAACTTTAAAGATGTTGTGCTTGATGAGAATATTTATGTAAACCCCGAGGGTAGCGATACAAATTCGGGAAGTATTACGGAGCCGTTTGCGACAATTGAAAAAGCAAAAATTGCGGCACGTGAACTTTCGGCAAAAAAACGTAACGTAAATGTGCATATCGGCGGTAAAATAAACATTACCGAACCTGTTGTGTTTACACCGGAGGACAGTGCGTATTCCGGAAAAACCGTATCGTATATTGGGGATGACACGGCGGAAATAAACGGCGGTGTTGAAATTACCGAATGGGAAAAATATGATGACAAACTCTATAGGGCAAAGCTTGATATTGAAGATATGCGTCAGTTTTATGTGAACGGCGAACGCAAACAACGAGCAAAAAGCGGTATCATCAAAAAAGGTAATTTCAAATATTGGTATGATGAAAATAACGTAACCGGAGACTTGCCGCATAAGAGCGGTGCCGGTAATGTACATGTAGACCCGGAAGCGGACGGATTCAGCGTTAAAAATGCTTTTGTACCGCAGTCACTTACAGGCGAAAAAGGTATGGAACTTGTTTTTGATTTGTGCTGGGCAACTCAGCGTTTGCCGGTGGATACCGTAACCATAGGAAGCACATATTCGATATTTAAAATGAAACAGCCGTATTTTTATATTGATATGGTGTCGGACCACAGGTATCTTTCGCCGAGTGAGAGCGACAGTTTCTATATTGAAAATGCATTTGCACTTTTGGACGAACCGGGAGAGTTTTATTTCGATAAAACAAAAAAATATTTATATTATTATCCCAAAGCCGGCGAACAGCTTGTAAATTGCTATGCTGCACAGAGTGAGGGATATATAAGCATAAACGGTACAAAAACCGAAAACGTAAGCGGATTAACCTTCAGGGAACTTACTTTTAAAAACGGAACGTGGCTTGAACCCAACGAAAAAGGTATTGTTTCAACTCAGGCGGACTGCTTGTTTACACAGGTAAATTCAAATGCGCTTTCAAAAGCAAACGAACATCTTAAAGCGCAGATTGAAGCTGTTTATGCTGATGATATAAACATATTAAACAATAAATTCTATAATACGGGGTCAACGGCAATAGGTTTCAGAGAAGCGGTTTCAAACTGTAATATAAAAAATAATATTTTTGAAGATACATCCGGAGCGGCGGTTATGATAGGAAGCTGGATGCAGCACTATGAAGAATATTATGATGAAGTGGCAAAAGGCATAACGGTGTCGGATAATACGGTAAATAATGTCGGTGTCGAATATTGCGGAAGTGTTGGCATAGGCGCATATTATGTTCAAAACACAAAAATTAATCATAATACAATAACAAACGCAAGATATTCCGGAATATCTCTCGGCTGGGGCTGGGGTAACACCAAATTTACGGGAACATACGGCAATGAGATTATAGGAAACCGCATAGTGGAAGTAATGGAACGTGTAAGCGACGGTGCCCATATTTATACACTCGGATATTTAAAAGATAGCGTAATCAGCAATAATTATTGCAGCAAGAGCTATAACGAAGGCGAGGGCGGCGGAGGAATATATCTTGACAGCGGTACGGCATATTTAACAGTGGAAAATAACGTTGTCGAAGATGCGAAATATTGGTTCTTTTCGTATAATTATACGCAGAAAGGAATAACTGTACGAAACAATTGGTATAAAACAGATACGTATATTGCCAATATGACGGACAGTGTATACGAAAACAATATCGATTGCAATAATAGCGGATACGGCAGCGAAGCCCTTAGCATAATAAATAATTCGGGTGTAAGAAACTAACTTCCGATGAAAGGAGAAAATTATGAAAAAATTTGGTTTTGGATTGGTTCTGGCAATTTTGATTCAGTCTTTGGCAGGCATAAGCACTGCGGCTGCCGGAGAAATAAAATTTGAAATTGAGGACTATATAAAAGAAGAGAGTAGCAGTATTGATATACTTCCCGGAGGAACCGGGAACACAACAAGCAGTCAGCCCGGTAATTTCACCGTGCATAATGTATATGTCGACGAAGAAGATTTATACAGTTTGTATATATACGGTGCATGTATTGCGGACATAGGCTTTAAATTGGATATAGACGGAACAAATGTTACGACAAACAAATTTTCGGCAACCTGCACAGACTGGAGTGTATATGCCGAAGTGAAAATTGCCGATATTAAATTAACGTCCGGAATGCATAGCTTTAAGCTTGAGGTTGGAGGCGGTATCGCATTGGACTATGCTGTACTCCGTAAAGCGGAAAAAGATGTGAAACTCGGAAAATCAAATATCGTTTTGGCTGTTATGGCCGCCGATTCTTCCGCAACCGAAAACAACGGAGCATTAACGATTGATGACGGCGGATATGCCGAATATTCATTGGTTGCGGAAAAGGATATGCTGTATACATTAAAAATAAATGCGGCAAGTGTTTCGGAATCGGCAGAGCTTGAAATTACGCTGAATGACGAAACGATAAAAACAACCGATGTTAAAAATACTCTCGGAGAAGAAAATTTTGCGGAATATTTTATAATGAATTTAAAAATTCCGAGCGGAACAAATAAATTCGGGTTCAAAGTAAACGGCGGAAGCATGAGCCTTAAATATTTTGCACTGGATGAATTTAATAAAGATAACGCATTTGCGGATAGACCGACAGTAATGCTTAATGCGGTGGACTATTTAAAAGACGGTCAGGATATATCATATCACGATTCAACACCGGATTCACTTCCGAGCGATATTTATATGAACGAATATTTCCCTGTGGAAGTTTGGGATGCAGGTCATGCATATATCGTATATTCGGATGCAACGGAATGGTATACATTTGATACAACCGTACCCGAAGACGGCGAATACGATGTGTATATTCATTTGGCAAACGAAAATCCGATCACGGTTGCCGTAACAACAGAGGACGGAACCAAAAAGTCACTTGAAGGCGTAAATGGTCTTTCTTGGACGGATTATGCCGAAGATTATGCCGGAAGCGTAAAACTCAAAGCCGGAAAACAGATAATCAGAATAGATGTTGAGGGCGGAGACGGAAACATAGCATACTATAAATTCGTGAAACGTCCCGAAAAAACCGAACTTTACGGACTTGTTTCCGGAGCGGATTTAATAGTCAACGGTGCCGAAATCAACAGAGGTACGGAAGTTATTGAGGCATATTTCACGGATATATTAAAAGCAAACGGAAATGTTAGCGTAACTATTTCGGACGGGGAAAAAGTTCTCCCGGTTTCTTACGAAATAACATCGAATGAAATAAAGATAACGCTGCTTGAATCCTTGCAGTACGAAAAAGAATATACCATAGACTTTTCGGGAGTTTACTCGGAAAAAGGCAATGCATATGTTCAAACACCTATAACGTTTAAAACCGGAACGGCGGAAAATGATAAAGGTACGGGTAAATTCATATCGGGTGAAGCAAGCATAAACGGAAACACCTTTACGATTAGCGGTGCGGTAGCAACGGAAAACGGCATAAAAATGGCAGGCAGAGGAGTATACGCAACATTCAAAAACGGCACAACGTATACAAGCGATACGGTATATTCCGAAAAAGACGGTAAATTTAATTTAACTTACGAATTGCCGGAAGATGCAAAAGAGGGTGAATATGCAATAACGGTATTCACGGATTATGCATCACGTTCCGACAGATTAAAGTTTGATATTATTTATATGTCGCAGGCAACGGAAGAAGCTATTTTAACAGGTATTAATTCGGCAGAAAGCTGGGAAGATGTTAAAACGATTATAGAAAACGACGATTATTATAAAATGCTTGCACTGACAGGAAAATCATATGTTAAAAAACTCGATAACGAACGTTTTTACAAACATTTCTTAAACAGAAATTATGTTGATAAAGACGATGTTATTGCAGACTATAACAAATTTCTCGCTTTCGAGAGAATAAACCAGGAAAAAACCTCTGTTTCATCGCTTAAAACACTTTTGAAAAACAAGACAAACTGTGAACATCTCGGTATAGATAACGGCAAAGTTCAGCTACTTTCGGCAACAGCAGATGAGTTTTACAGCGAACTTCTCGCATTGGAGCTTTACGACGATGCGGATATGTTTACGAAAAAAATAAACGCTATGCTTAATGCTTATATGATTAAGGAATTTGGAATAACAACACCCGAACTCCTTGCGGAAAATGTTTCGGTATATGTCGGCAAATCAACTGATATTTCAATAGGATTCAAAGATGAACCGCAGAACGTAAGCAAAGTTGTTTATAAAATTACAGGTTCGGACGAAGATATTATTGAAAATACGGATTGCAAAGATTTGAATGCGGAGAAAGACGGTTTGAATCTTGTTATAACGACCGATAATGCGGAAGAAATTAAAATCACATTGTCCCACGGAACTGTCGGAACATATAATTTCAAGGTATCGGCAACGGTGGAATACGCAATTTCCGATACGGAAACGTGCATTGTTGAAGTTCCCGAAAAATCGTTTACCGCGGAAATAAAAACAAATTCGTCATCCGGCACAAGCGGAGGCGGAGGAGGCAGCGGCAGTGGCAGCGGCAAGAAAACAAGCTTCTCACCGGTTGTTGTTCCCGCAACACCGTCAAAACCGGTAACAGAACCCGAAAAAAACGAATTTAAAGGATTTTCGGATATTGCGGACGTTGAATGGGCAAAAGAAAGCATAAACCGCCTTGTTGAAAAGAACGTAATTGCAAAAGACGAGAAATTCAGACCGAATGATTATATCACTCGTGAAGAATTTGTTAAAATGGCAGTAACGGCATTCAATATGTATGATAAAAATGCAAAAGCCGAATTTACGGACGTAAAAGGCGATGAATGGTTTGCACCGTATATCGCAAGCGCATTCGCAAACGGTATTGTAACAGGTAATCCGGACGGAAGTTTCGGCATAGGAAAAAATATCACACGTCAGGAAATCGCCGTAATACTTTGCAGAATTTTGAATACTGAAATTTCCGAAGACGTTTCCGAAAAATTTGCGGATGACGAAAAAATTGCGGATTGGGCAAAGGAAGCCGTTTATGAAATGAAAAAAAGAGGAATTGTGAACGGTGTGGGAGAAAATACATTTGAACCCGAAAGCTATGCAACAAGAGCAATGGCGGCACGCATGATTGACTTTATGATGAACGAGGTGGCAAAATGAAAATAAAATCAATTGTTTTGGCATTAATAATCTGCATTTGCGCACAAATGTCCGCATTTGCACAGACTGATGTTTTAACGGCATTGGAAATACTTCCGTCGGGACTTAACGAGGAAAGTATCGCAACAAGAGAATTGCTTGCGTATGCTGCCGTAAAAATAACCGGCAACAACTCTGCCGAAGATACAACACTTCCGTTTAGTGACGTTTCGGAAAGCGAATATATAAATTATATTGCGTTTGCTTATAACAGTGATATGATGAACGGCGTAAGCGATACGGAATTTGCTCCGAAATCTCCGGTAACTCTTGAAACGGCAGATGCGGTTCTTGTAAGAACTTTGGGATATGAATTCGTGGCACAGGCGCTGGGCGATGGCATGACAGGATATGTCGGTGCGGCGGAACATCTCGGAATAAATAACGGAATAGGCAACGCTTCGGAAGCGGAAATCACAGTGGGTGCATTAAGAAAAATGCTTAAAAATCTGCTCGAATCCAACGTTGTAAACGTAAATATCTCAGGCACAAGCTTAACACTTGATAAACAGGACCAAAGATATTTAAACGAAAAATTGGGCTTAAGTGTGTATAAAGGCAAAGTGATGGAAGCTTCGGAGGACGGAAAAACGGCAAAAGTTTATCTGGAATCCGCAAGATATAAAAAAGATGTAACTTCATTGAAACCGGGTATAACATACAGCTTAAAGGTAAAAAGCAATATAGACCCATATGAATTTGAATATGTAAATTCATATATTTGGACGGACAAAGACGATAATATCGTGTATATCGAAAAACAGGGCAACATTGATGTGATTTATACGCACATATATTCCGTAAACGGCGACGAAAACGCTGAAAGTGCATACAAAGCAAAATACATAAACAAAATGGTATTTTATTTCGACGATAACAAAAAATATGACGTGGCAAACGGAGCCGTGATTAATTATAACGGTAAAAATGCGGCAGATATAAATGCAAAATATGTCGATAGATTTGCCAAAGTTGTTTTGGAAGACGACGAAATTGTTTATGCCGATTGCTACGATGCAGCCGTATTCGGACTTGTATCTTCGGTAAGCAGAAACGATATAACCTGCAAATCCGGAAACGATATGACAAAAATAATAACAAAAATAGATGAGTATGAAGAAGTAAAGGTGTTTATAGACGGCAAAAAAGCACTTGTGTCGGATATAAAACCAAACAGCGTTATAAGCGTATATTCCGATGATGATATGCTTTTTGTGGAAGCAAGCGAAAAAGCAATTTCCGAAACACTCGATTCTGTGGGCGATACGGAAATCACAATCGGCGGAACGGTGTATGACAAAAAAGATACGTATTTCAGTGCGGACGGTGAATATTACACACTTAACAGCGGCATGAACAAACTTTACGGAATAATGGTAACTGCATATTTCGATGCTTGCGGAAACTGTGTGTTTGTTTGCCCCGGATTGGGTCAGAAAGCCAAAAACGATGATTTTGTGGGAACACTTCTTTCCTATGGAGAAAAAGGACTTGAAGACCCGCAGATGAAAATTTACGCATTTGAACCGACAATCGAAAAGAAAATTTATAATGTTGCGAGAAATGTTAAATTCGGTGACGGTTTAAATATTAATACGGTTAAAGCTTCCGCAGGAGCAAGTGACGGCAGTGCACTGTATCTTTTTGAAGTAAATTCAAAAGGCGAGATAAGCAAAATTTCAAACACACAGCCTGTTTACGGATTCAACAAAGCAGTAACAATGTCGTATTTTGCCGATGAAGTTGTAAATCCGTATGTCGGAATGAATACGGACGGCGGCTATAAAACAATATTCTTCGGCAATGCACCAATGTATGTGCTGTATGAAGAAGACGGCGAAATCGGTATCAGACAAATCACATGGTCAGAGATACGAAACCATTATGTATACGGCGGAAAAGCGGTAACACTCAATATATTGGGAAAAGACCTTGAAGCAACACCCAGAATGTTGATTTTGACAAAGAATGTCGATTCAATATATTACAATACACGTAAATTTGCCGTGCTTACCGATAAAACAAAACAGATTGATGCGAACGGAAATATTGTATATAAATTAAAACTCGACGGTACGGAAACAAATATGGCAACCGTAACTGAAGAATTCGGTGATACGTTGCCGAACAATGCGGCACTGTTTTATCAGGCATCAAAAGATTACGGAACAAAACAGAATTTCATTTTGGACAGTGATATTGTGGATTTATCGGGCAGCCCTGAAACATGGAATATAGATTTGCTGGGACTTAAAAAATCAACAATCAAGAGAATTGATAACAAACGTCTTTTCGTGGATGACGGAACGGTATACGGCAATGAATACGGAAATCCGCTGTATATGCATGAAAACTTCATACTTAAATACGATGAAAACGCTTCAAGTGCAAAAAACAGATTTAAACGAATCACAAACAATGAGGTGGAGGAAGGCTGGGAAGTTATTTATTATCTTGCCGGCGAACTCAGAGGTATGATTGTAATACCTAACTAAAGTAATCAACATATGTTGGCGGCACAAATGAACTCGGTGTAATACGGAAACGCGGGGGCAGGGTTCGGCTCTGCCCGAACACCGGTTTCATAAACAAGAATTTATTATAAAATTATAATAAAAAACCAAAGAAAGGAGGATAAATCAACGCCGAAAGGGGGAATTAAAGGATACAACAAAAAGACATAACAAAAAGGCATAACAAAAAAACGGAAAAAAAGAAAGGATGAAAAAAATGAAAAAAATTATTTCGGTCATTGCGGCAATGACAATGTTTTTAAGCACGATGCCTTTTGCATCGGCGGCAAACATATGGGAAACAACTTTGGACAGCAATCTGGTTCATATCGGTGTAATTTCTGATACGCACGTTATCAGCAATCAAACAGCGAATATGACAAAAGCATTCCAAGCGTTTAACGATTTGGCAGAAAACAGCCTTGCCGGTGTTGTTTTGAACGGCGATATTATATATCAATACGACGGCAACGGTGTAAGCCAAACGGTTACGGATGTTGCATACGATGCGGTTTTCAATTCGTTGGAATCAGTACTCGGTCAGGGGTATGAAAGTTTTGTATGGACAATGGGTAACCACGAATTTCCGCAGGGAACGGATAATGCGGATTTAACATCACAGGCAATGGAATACTATAAAACAAAGGTTGGTCAGGTTGACGAGGAGGGTAAACAGCGTTATGTTGCCGACTTCGACAGCTACACGGTAATTTCAGCAGGTGCTGAAAATTATTATGGTATATACAGTGCGGAAACAGAAGCGTGGATTTTGGAACAGATAGAAGCAGCGGTAGATGCCGATGCGGAAAAACCGATTTTCCTTGCACTGCATCATCCTCTTCAGGGAACGGTTATGAATATATCAATAAAAAGCTGTTCCGAGGAATTTATAACCGAATTGAAAAAATATCCTCAGGTAATCAATTTGGCATCGCATATACACACTGCCGCACAAAACCCGGCAACAATCCGTCAGGATGGATTTACTTCAATATTAACACCGTATCTCGGTGAAACAGGATATATCGGAGTAGAGGGTACAAAATACGATTCGTCGCTTGCACAGGCTCTTATGCTTGAAATAGACCCTGATACAAATATTGTTAAAATCTATAAACTTGATGTTAAAAACAATGAATTCATAGGCAATCCGTTTGTTATAGATGTTCCGGGACTTGTAAACGGAACAGCGGATTATCTTTATACGGATGAAAGAATTACAAACGCAAGCACACCTGCATTTCCGCAAAATGCAACAGCAACTGTTGCACTTAAAGGCGACAGAGCAACAATAACTTTCCCGCAGGCTGTAAATGCGGCACAAAGTGATGAAGTTGAAGATGGATTTGTGCTTTATTACAAAGCAAAAGTTATAAATACTTCAAATAACGGTGTTATTGCGGAAAAACAATTGGCATCCGGCTATCACCTCACAAATGATGTAAACAATATGCCGGAAACGGTTACGGCAACAATAGAGTCGCTTCCTGAGGGAACAACTTGCAAAGTTTCAATAATTCCGGTTTCTCCGTTCGGAAAAGAGGGAGCTGCAATTGAAACGGAAGAGTTCACAACACTCCGCAAAGGCGAGATTCCGACAGACGGAACAGCTCTTGAACTTAAACCGGCAAAAGATGCAACTTTCAAAGGAAAAGGTTGGACCGCTTTGGGACCGGAAGCAATAGGTTTGCATGCCGGTGTTGACTGCGATTTTGAAGTTTACGCTTCGGAAGACGGTTGGTATGATATCGGCGTTACGGCAACAAACTGGGTTAGCGATGATGTACCGGTAAATGTTGTTGTAAACTCTGCAAGAGCCGCAAGAATTATGGTTAAGCAAACAACAACACCTGATGGCAGCAACATAGAATATTTTGAGGGCGGAGATTTTTGGCCGCAGGCAACAACGGAAACAATTACGGGCATAGCAGCCGAAGATAAAGAATTGACGACAAACGGTCATGTTTGGCTTACAAAAGGAATAAACTATCTCCGTGTCGGCAATGATACAAAAGGTCCGTCGCTGGTATTGCAGAAAGTTATGGTAAATAGAAATCTTGAGTGTACGGATGCGGTTCCCACATATCATTATTACGATACTGTAGAATGGACTTCATCGTATAACATAATTGGCGACAAATATACGCAGACCGATAACCGTGCGGCATATTGGTTCGAAGCACCGAATATGGGTGCAACCGTGCAGGGTCCTCAGATAGTTGCGCATAATCCTTACAAAGCGAATTACAGAATAAGTGTACCTGTTTCGGGTTATTATAAAATGACATTCCGTGCAGGAAACGGTCATGAAGGCCATGAAGTATCTCATTATAATGTTTATATAAACTCAAGCGAAACTCCGGCTGCAACCTGCAGTGTACCTTATACAGGCGGTTTTGGAAATTATGCGGCTCACGATTTCGGCACAATATATTTGAATAAGGGCGTAAACTTATTAACACTTCACCAAACGGAAAGCATTGCGTTGTATGCAAATGCATTTTCTCTTGAACTTGTTGAAGAAAAACAGCGCGATATTTCAAAATATAATTGTCTTGCACTCAACGGTTATGCTTTCATGAACGACGGTTGTCCGGAAATTTTTGCAGAAAACGGATATCCTATACTTAATTTCGGCGGAGACAGATGTGTTAAGTTTATTGTAAACGCCACGGAAGCCGGTTGGTATAATATGATGAGTAAACGTGGTAACTTCAAAGCAAACAACGTGTTTACGGTTGAAGTAAACGGACAAACACAGCTCAACACACCAACTCCGGCGGTTGCCGTTAGTTTAGTACCTGAAGATGCAAAAATCGGAAAAGTATATTTGAACGAAGGTGCCAACATCATAAAAATTACAAACTCGGTGGCACACTCGGTTCTTGAAAACGTAACTTTCGCAAAAGCGGGTGCACAAATGTATGTCGGCGATGCGGAAACAACAAAAGTTGCAAGCGGAAATCTTAAAGCAACAATGGGACTTAACGGCGAAAAAGAAATCGGCGATAAAGTAAGCGGTATATTTGCGGTTTATGAAGACGGCAAACTTGCGGCTGTTCAAAAGACAGATGCAACACTTGCGGCATACTGCGAAGAAATAAATGTTGAAATCCCGAATTTTGTAGCAAAAGAGGGAAAAACATACACAGCAAAAGCGTTTATGTGGAATTCCGCAAATTCCGGCATAAGCATAGATTTGACTAAATAAGAAACATCAACTCCACAGTAAATGTTTTTCCGGGGACACCGCCACATGTCCCCGGAAAAAACTCTAAATTCATAATGATTGCACAAATGGGGAAATATGGGTAATAAGAGGAGAAATATATGCGTAAAGTTTTAATGGTAGACGATAATAATATTCAAATAAAAAGTATGCAATGTTATATTGATTGGAAAAAATACGGTATAGACGAGATAAAAGTAGCATATAACGGGAAAGACGGCATAGCAGCGGCAAAATCCTTTAAGCCGGATATAATTATTGCCGATGTGGAAATGCCGCTTATGAACGGTATTGATATGGTGAAAGAAATAACTGCCGAAATGCCGTGGATAAAAGTGATATTTATCAGCTGTTACGAAAAATTTGAATATGTTAAAGAAGCAATGAAAAGCAATTCGGTTGCATATTTGCTTAAACCCATAATGAAAGAAGAACTTGAACAGGCAATGGAACGCATTGTGGGTATGATAGAAAAGGAACGCCGAAACGACGATGTCGGCGAAATTATACGCAAAAACATAACAATGCTGCTGGAAAGTCTGCTTTATAGGCAGATTTATACAAAACAGCTTGATTTCGGAAATTATGCCGGACTTATAAACCAGCTTAATATAGATAATTATAAAAAATTTATGATTGCAAAAATAGAAGTTGAAATGCGTGAGGGATATTTTGATATAGACACGGTGCGCAGCAGATTCAGCAATGATTTTTCAAACGGAGTAAGCGGCGTTACGGTTTTGGAAAACGGAAATATAATCAATGCGCTGTTAATGGCGAAAAATGATGTTACGTATGAAAATGTTCTTGAAAAACTGTCCGTATTTTCGAGAGTACTGGACGAAAAAGGGATAATGAATCATATAGGTGTGTCGCAGATGCACGAAAATCTTCCGGATATAAATATAATGATAAGCGAAGCGGATTCCGCACTTAACAACAGTTTGTCCGAAGATGAGGGCGTGCTTAAATATAACGGAGGAAAAACAGTAAGTATAAATATATCCGATTCCGTTAAAGAGCTGCTTTCGGATTATACGGACGAAAAACTCAAAGTTACGGCGGACAATATATGTTCTTCGGATATAAACTTTTCGCCGCAGGTGATACGCCGATGTTATGTTGAAATAATAGCGGCGGTGCAAATGTTTTTAATTGAACGTAACCTTGATATAGACGAGGTTTTCGGCGAGGACGGCGGAATGGTGTGGAACAGCCAGACCAGATTTAAAAGTGTACCGGAATTTAAGCATTGGATAATAAACGTGCTGCGGGGCGTGGCGGAGCTTGCGGACACAAAAGAACAGAATGTACACGAGAAAGTTGTTTCGGATATGATTGATTTCATAAATAAGAACTACAGTTATATATCGAACGTGGAGCAGATTGCGGAAGCGGTTTACGTAAGTACAAGCTATGCAAGAAATATGTTTAAAAA
>CAYQKW010000013.1:6763-39197 GCA_964418245.1 uncultured Oscillospiraceae bacterium | reverse complement strand
ATGAAACTGTAATCGGGTTCTACTATTTTCATAAGGTCAAATTCCACTTTCACAGGGTCTTTGTTGTCTGTAAGTCCAATTCTGTATGCAAGACGTTTTGCGTGCGTATCAACAACAATCGCAGGTTTGCCGTATATATCGCCGATTATTATGTTTGCCGTTTTTCTCCCCACCCCGGGCAAAGACGTAAGCTCCTCCATTGTTGACGGAACTTGTCCGCCGAAATCCGAAACAAGCTTTTTTCCGCAGCCGATTATGTTCCTTGCTTTATTATGATAAAATCCCGTAGGTTTTATTATACTTTCAAGTTCCAAAATATCGGCATTTGCAAAATCTTCCGCTGTTTTGTATCTTTCAAAAAGTGCCGGGGTCACAGTATTCACTCTCGCATCGGTACACTGTGCCGCAAGCTGCGTTGCTATTAACAGCTGAAGAGGGTCTTTGTAATCAAGGGTACAATCCGCCTCTTTATATATAACATCAAAAAGTTCTTTGATTTTTTTAACTTTTTCTTTTTTTCTCATAACCGTGCCACCCGTGTACATATTTTTATCTATTATATAGTATATCACTTAATTTTTTATTTGTCAATACACAGCATTTGAGTTTTCGGCAACATCACAAAAAATGTATTGTATATAAAAATTGAGACTTGACTCCACGGCAGATATATGATAAAATAAAATAAAAAATGTCGTCATCCGCGAATGACGGTATGAGGAGAATAATATGGAAAAATTAATTAAAAATTTGATTTTAAACAACCGTCTCGGTGAAATTTCCGGTCTTTACACCGTAATAAGCGACTGTGAAGCCATATGTTCCGGTAATGCCGACGACAATTGGGTTTCCGAAAAAAACAAGGTTTTTGTAACCGGCACATACGACACATTCAAAGTTACCTGCGAATTTACGTATGACAGCGGCTCCGATACATATCTGCGCCGCGACAGTGTTGAAAATATAAGCGGCAAACCGATAAAAATCATCAAAGCCGTAAGTCGTTTCGGATTTGACG
Source organism: uncultured Oscillospiraceae bacterium (assembly GCA_964418245.1). Lineage (GTDB taxonomy): Bacteria > Bacillota > Clostridia > RUG12999 > RUG12999 > CAKVOK01. The sequence goes on along the minus strand of CAYQKW010000013.1, from coordinate 38,179 downwards.
GCTGTCCTTACGAAATTTACACACAGCAAAATTCATGGCAACACGAAAACATAGGCGTGTGGCAAAAACTTGAAAGCGGTACGGTTATAAAAAGCCGCGGAGTGCGAACCTGCGACGGAGTAAATCCTTATGTATCGCTTTGGAATTACAGAAACAAAAAGGGCATAACATTCAATATTATCCCGTCATACAGATGGAAAGCGGAAATTCTGAAAACCGCCGCATTTGCCGAAAAAGAATATACCGTTATGCAATACGGAATCGAAGACAGTGCATTTTCTTATGAACTGAAGCCCGGAGAAAGTCTGTGTTTTTCGGAAGTGCTGTTTTATTTTTACGATAACAAAACCGATATGGGCAGTTATAAAATGCATAAATATATCAATACGAAATATCCGCGTACAAAACTTCCGGTGCTGTATAATTCATGGCTTTACAGATTTCACCACATAGGATATGACGAACTTTTGCCGCAGGTGAACGAGGCGGCAGAACTTGGTTGCGAATATTTTGTTGTGGACGCCGGTTGGTTCGGCAACGGTGAAAACTGGTCGGTTCAGGTCGGTTGCTGGGAGGAAAACGAAAAAGGTGCGTTTTACGGACGCATGAAAGAGTTTGCTGCTTATGTCCGTTCAAAAGGCATGAAATTCGGGCTTTGGCTTGAACCCGAACGTGCGGCTGAAAATGTGCGGTGCATAAAAGATAATCCCGATTTTTATATGAAAGCCGACCAGAACTCTTATATGCTTGACTTTTCAAACGACAATGCAAGAGAATACATCACACGGAAATCGTTTGAGCTTATTGACAAATACGGCATCGAAATGTTTAAAATCGATTGCAACACAACAACCGTTACAGATAAAAACCGTTCAAATTTTGTAAATTATTATAAAGGATTGTTTAAATATCTTGCCGATATAAAGAAAAAATATCCCGGGTTTTATATTGAAAACTGTTCCGCCGGCGGAATCAAAAACGATTTGGAACACATAAAGCACATGGATACTTGTTTTATAAGCGATATGGTTAATGTGACAAAACTTGCCGAAACATATGTAAATCTGTTACTGCGTTTACCGCCGTCATGTATAAGCAAATGGGGCATAACAACTTCGATTGCCGATTTGCCGAACTATGACGGAACACTCTCCGACAGATTGCTTTCGTGCGGTGACGGTTTGTGGAACCGTGTTGAAAGTGTTGACAAAGAATTTCTGTTCAACTATCTTTCCGGCGGAACCGTTGGATTCGGCGGTGACCTTACACGGATTGACGCAAAGTCAAAAGCATATTTCAAAGAAAAAATTGCGGAATATAAAAAGTATCGTGAGTTTTTTAAAAACTGTGCCGCATATATTCTTGTGAATGAACCCGAATTGAAAATCGTTCAATATATTTGTGAAAACAAAAACATCATTGATATATACTTTTTGAGCGAACAAAGCGAAAATATTACCTTTTATCCCATTGTCGAAAACGGCGCAAATTACATCAAAGACGGAAATGAAATTTCTTCAGACGAACTCAGTCGTTTCGGAATGACGCTTGAAACGCCGGATATGTTCACTTCAAAACGTATTGTTTTGACAAAACTTTAAAGCACGTTTGATGTGTTGCCGTTGTTTTGTGCAATATTTTCGGGCGGATACTCTCCGCCCGAAAAACACATATTATCCGATTTTTTGTTTTAAAAATTCAACCGCTTTTTTAATATCCGTTTCCGGAGATGAACCGCATTCGCGTTCAATTGTTAAAAATCCGCTCCAGTTAATGTCTTTGAGCAGTTTTATGTATCTGTCAAAATCAACACTGCCTTCGCCGAGAGGAACTTCTCTGAAGTATTCGATTTTTTCAATTTCGTCGTGTTTTATGTGACCGTAGATAATTTCGGGATTTGTTTTATGCAACAGAATCCCGTCTTTTGCATGTGTATGCACAATATAATCTTTCAATATTTCGGCACTTTCGACAGGGTCTTCCCCAATAACCATGGCAAGGTTAGCCGGGTCAAAATTAACACGAACGGCTTTTGCCGAAAGATTGTCTAAAAACCCCTTCAAACGTTTTGCCGGTTCGGGACCTGTTTCAATAGCAAAATATGCGCCCATTTTATCACCGTATTCGGCAAGTTCGTTGCAGGCTTCCGCCATTATTTTGCGTGTATCGTTCATCTCTTCCGGTACAACGCCGATATGAGTTGTTATTACATTTGTTCCGAGTTCGAGAGCCAAATCCATAATTCTTTTTGATTTTTCGATTTTTTCTCCGTTTTCTTCCGCATTACGGAAACCGCTCCCAAAATCTCCGCAGATTGCGGAAATAACCAATCCGTTTGATTTTATCATATCACGTACTTCACTGATTTTTTCGGCCGTCATGTTTTCCGGAGCAAGCTCACCGGTTGTGGCATACATTTGTACGCCTTCCGCGCCGAGTGCCGCCGCCTTTTCGATTCCGCCGCGTATGCCGCATCTGAAAGATTCGACCATGGCACCGATTTTTAAATTACCCATTATTACCGTTCCTTTCTTGCATAAAATGATTAATACTATTATACATCATACCTTAAAGTTTGTCAAGGCTTAAAATTGCTGTAAAATAGCATAATTATGCTTTACGCTCCGTTTGATTTTCCGCACCTGTATTTATGCGGCGACACACCGTATACGGCAGAAAAGCGACGGCTGAAATAATACCTGTCACAGAATCCGAGCAGTTTGCTTATTTCACTTATCGGCATATCATCGTTATCAAGATGTTTTTTCGCTATTTCCATTATCTTGAGTTCAATATATTTACCGGCAGATATACCCGTATCTTCTTTAAAAATCTTTTGCAGATAGCTTCTTGATACGAAAATACGGGAGGACACATCGTTCACCGAAAGCGATGCCGAAAGATTTTCATTGATAAATTTTATTGCCGAATTTGTTATTTCGGAATATGCTTTCATGTTCCTCCCGCCTTTCTTAATTGTTTGCAAGCTGTTTCTGTAAAATAAGTTCTCTTACCTCGTGACTGTAATTATTCGTATTCACAAACATATGCATACTTTCCCCGTCGTTGCGTATGAGTATCACGGTTAAATCCGTTTCGCTGACTTCAACGCTTTCAGAAAGGATTTTTTCGATTGCTTCCATATCGGTTTCCGCCGAAAATGTTACCGTAACTTCATTTTTGTTGATGTCGGCTTCAATTTCCGCCGATTCTGCTCTTGTTATGACAATATCATCGTTTTCCGGCTCGGCTTTAATCGAAAGTTCTTTTAAATTTTCTGCGGAATATTCTATGTTATCCTTATATTTTTCTTTAATATAATTCACGGTTTCCGTATAACATTCATAAACTTTATGCACCTCGCCGTTAATGGTTATCATTGCATATACACGGCTCCGGCTTACATCATCATATGTATATTTTGCATATTCCTTTTTAAACATATCAACAAGTTCATGAACCTCTTTTTCACTGTTTATTCCGGATTTTGTGTTTATGCTGTATGAAGTGTGACGAGTGAGTTCAATCCACGAGTAGCCGTTTCTTTCATCGTTCCCGATTTCCATTCTTTTCAGCATAATGTTTTTATATTCTGCCGTATCGTATATCGCTTTCATATAATCGTTATATGCTTCCTCCGAGATAAATCCCTTATATTGTAAACTGAAAAGCTTGTTATCGGGGTTTATATCCGCACGCATATAATATTGATGTTCTGAATTATTCACCTGTTTCATAGCCGTAACGGCACTCAATATATTCTCTTTTGTTTCGAGTTTATATGCATTGTAATATCCATGGCCGCTCGTGTCCATATTTATCGCACGTATTCCCGATGCATTCGGCAGTATATAGAACATATTCGGATTTAACAGCGGTACGATTACAAGTATAATCGTGCATACCGTAAGTATTGCAAATCCTTTCATATTTTCAAACATAGCTTTGAAGTTTTTGCCGAATATGCCCTGCAAAATAACAAATGATAAAAATGCACCCACTGCATATCCGAGCAAGGATATTATAACATTGCGGTCCGACATTGAGGCAAACAGAAGTCCGAATGCAAGTGCCGAAAAGAACGATATGTAATATTTAAGGAAAGAGGCAAGTTTTCCGTATGCAAAGAATTTGCCCGTGCTTTCGCTTTTTCTGAATTTGTAAAGCACCAATCCGCCAACGGCAAACGCCAATGTATATATTACAATATATATCACTTCGGCGGCCGTTATTGTGCCGTAATTGAGTTCAACAAGCTTCATCGGCGGGAAAATATACGCTTCTCCGTAAGCAAACCTCAAAGATACGTTTTCCAATATTGTTGCCATACTGCCTTGTATTATCCCTGTCGATACAATATATACAAGAAATACAAATGCTATCATACCGAGCTGTGCAAAGAAATTTCCCGATACACTCGCCGCAAAGCAGCTGACGGAAAATACGCATATATACATCAGTGCAACAACCAAAAACGCTTTAATCATTATTGATATGCCTACATATTTTGTTATTCCGAATGCCGCAAAAACAACGGTATTTATAATATAAACCGGTATAATCGGAACTATGAGCGTGAATGTTCCTGCAAGAAAACGCGATACGTAAATCGACTCTCGTGTATGTTCCATTGAATGATAGAACAATACAGACTGCGGTTTATATAAATAATTAAACAGCGATATTGATGTTATAACCGCAGCAGCCGTAACAAGCATCATCATAAGTGCATTGAATCCCGTCAGCCATGCTACAAGTTCGTCCGCATTATATTTCTGAAAAGCTTCTCTTATGTTGTTATGTACCATAACAGCCGGAAGTGTTGTGCAAAGCAACAGAAATATTGTATGCATAAGCACAATATATTTTTGCTGTTTCACCGTTTCTTTAAATAATTTAAAATTAAAGCAGGATTTTTGAAAAGTCATATCCGTTTACCTCCATTTCGCAAATAAATATATCTTCAAGCGTAAGCTCGATTTCATCAAGCAGAACCGGTGAATAACTTTCAAGCACGTTGGAAATGTAATCACGCTCTCCCCGAACCGTAAGTTCCAAAATGCTTCCTCGCATGCTGCTTGTTAAAATCTCAAGCTTCTCTTTAAGCATTCCAACATCAATCATCGGTTTATATGCCGCCTGATAACGATGAAGCGTATCTTTTATATCGGCAATGCTTTTTTCCACAACAATTTTATTATCATGCAAAATTCCTATGGTATCGCATAGGTTTTCCATTTCCCTCAAGTTATGCGAGGAAATAACAACGGTTGTTCCGTTTTCGGAAACCTCGTTCACAAAAAGTCTTTTAACAAGCTTTCTTATAACCGGGTCAAGACCGTCGAAACTTTCGTCACAAAGCAAAAATTCCGGTTGCTGCGCAAGTGCGAGCATAATTGCCACCTGACGTTTCATTCCCTTTGAAAAACTTGATATTTTTTTCGATGTATCAATCGGAAAAACCTTTGACAACGATTTATATTTTTCCATACTGAAATTTTGATATGTATTATTAAGGTATAATGCCATTTCATCAACGGTGGAACCGTTAAAATAAAACGGGTCGTCCGAAATATATGCGGTTTTTCCTTTAACATCAACGTTTTCAAAAATATCTTCTCCGCATATTTTTGCAGTACCGCCGTCCGGTTTATAAACTCCCGAAAGAATATTCAAAAGCGTTGATTTTCCGGCACCGTTTGAGCCGATAAGCCCGTATATGCTGCCTCGCTTCACGGTTAAATTCAGATTTTCCAGAATAACATTTCCGTCAAGCTTCTTTAAAAGTTTCTCGGTTTTAATCATTTTTTTCACCCCTGTAAATAATTTTTATACGCTCCGTTGTTTCCTCCTCCGATATTCCGTATTTTTTCAGCTTTTTAACAAGCTGCGCAATATCGCAGAAAATCTCGTCGGTCTGCCGTTTTTTTAGCGCCGTTATATTGTCCGTAACAAACCTGCCCTTGCCGTTTACCGAATACGAAACACCGCTTCTGTCAAGCTCCGTAAAAGCTTTTTGCACAGTATTCGGATTTATTGCCAATTCCGTTGCAAGCTCCCGCACAGAGGGCAACGCCTCGCCCGGTTCGAGCGCACCGCTTAAAACAAGCCGTGTTATTCCGTCCGTAAGCTGCTCATATATCGGCTGTCTGTTGTTCAACATTAACCCAAGCATTAAAATACTCCTTTCTATAGTACACTAATGCGTACTATTATGTATTAGTACGGTTATTATATCATATAAAAATATTTTTGTCAATATATATTTTCATATTAAAGACAAAAATACATCAAAAGTTGATTTTATCAATCAAAATTTAAATACCGTCGCAACACCGCAGATTTTGTGGTATACGATAAAATCTTGAACAGAATGCGAGCGTTGCATAATGAAAAAATAAGTAAAACAGACCGCGGCGAATCGATTTAAAAATCGTTTTGCCGCAGTCCGTTTTATTGCTATACAAAATTTTTAATAAATGTTTTTCTGTGTATTTCGCATGGTCCGAGACGCCTTATCGCTTCGATATGTTCTTTTGTTCCGTATCCCTTATGTTTTGCAAAGCCGTATCCCGGATATTGATTATCCATATCCGCCATATATCTGTCTCTGCTTACCTTTGCAAGAATCGATGCCGCCGCAATTGCCATACTTTGGGAATCTCCTTTTACAACGCACGTATGCGGAAAATCCATGTCACGTATCATATCGCCGTCCACAAGAATATGCGAAAATTCGGCATTAAGTCCCTCTGCCGCTTTGTTCATGGCAAAATACGTTGCGTTTCTTATATTAAGGGCATCTATCAAATCAGCATCCGCCGTATACACACAATATGCAACGGCTTTTTCTTTAATTGTTTCAAAAAGTTCTTCACGCTTTTTCTCGGAAAGTTTTTTTGAGTCGTTTATGCCCTCTATAACAAGGTCGCGCGGCAATATAACCGCCGCCGTGTATACATCGCCGGCAAGCGGTCCGCGCCCGGCTTCGTCTATCCCGACTATAAGCCCGTCGGAAAATCTATTGTCAAATTCTTTCATTGTTAAGACACGTTCATATTCAAATATTCTCTTTTGTATGGATTTCGGAAGTTCTTCGCCGTTTTCAACAGCTTTGCGGCAATACTCCGTCATTGTTTCTATGTCCATTGCCTTAAGATTTTTTATGCTTTCCATTTTTATCAGCTCTCTTTATATATTATACAATCCTCACCCAACAGGTCTTTAAGCTCTGCAAACAAACTTTCGGACGGTGTTATGTAACTGCTTTCCGCAGACCTGAATTTTTGTTTTGTTTCTTCAATATAAATTATAACCGGTGTTTTCCCTTTATATTTCTCCAAAATATTCATCATTTGCTGTATGAGAAAATCTTTGCCGAGTTTGAATTTAACAAACAGTTTGCCCGGCGGTGAAATATTTTCTGTCGATATACTTTCTGCCGGAATAATTTCGTTTGCAACCAACTTTGTCTGTGTTTCGTTTATATCTATCTTGCCCTTTACAAGAACAGCACCTTCTGTTTCAAGATACGGTTTTATTATATCATACAATTTTGAAAATACAACCGTTTCAACGCTTCCGAATTTATCTTCTATATTCACAAACGCCATTTTGCCGCCTTTTTTTGTTGTGATTTCACTTTTGCCGGCTACCATTCCGAATAACGTGACTTCATCGCCGTCTTTCACCGCAGAGTCTTCTCCGGATTGTGCATTTTTAATATCGGCAACGGTTATATGCGGAATTTGTTTCATAATTTCCGCATAGCTGTCGATTGGGTGTCCTGAAACATATATACCAATCATTTCACGTTCCATGGCAAGTTTTTCGCGTTCGGGAAGTTCCGGTTTCGGTGTAAGTGTAATCTCTTCATCTGTTCCGCCAAAATCTCCGAAAAGCGACATTTGACCCTCTATATTGTTTTTCTTATCGCTTGCAAGCTTATCGACAACACCGGCAAACCCGTTAAGCAAAGTTGCTCTGTTATCTTTCAAAGAATCAAAAACTCCTGACCTTATAAGGCTTTCAAGCGTTCTTTTATTGCCTTCGGGAACTCTTCGTACAAAATCCACAAACGATTTAAACTCGCCGTTTTTACGTTCCTCCACAATTTCGGATACAACATTCAGCCCCACATTTTTCACCGCCGCAAGCCCGAAACGTATATCATTGCCGTCCGGCGTGAACCTTTCGTAACTTCGGTTTATATCCGGCGGAAGAAGTTTTATGCCCATACGCTGAATTTCAACAATATACTGATATATTTTATCCGGAACCGAAAGCACACTCGAAAGCAGTGCCGCCATAAAGTGCAGCGGATAAAAACATTTCAGATATGCAGTTTGATATGCCACAACCGCATAACACGCCGCATGAGCTTTATTGAATGCATAATGTGCAAAATCCATCATGGAATCGAATATTTCATTTGCCGTTTTTTCGTCCACACCTCGTTTTATTGCCCCGTCTATACCCTCTTCTTCGTTTCCGTATACAAAATTGGCACGTTCTTTTTCCATAACGTCCACTTTTTTCTTGCTCATGGCACGGCGTACAAGGTCGGCTCTGCCAAGCGAATATCCGGCAAGTTCCTGAACAATCTTCATTACCTGTTCTTGGTATACCATACAACCGTATGTAACCTCTAAAATCGGTTTTAACAGTTCGGTTTTATATGTTACATTTTCAGGATGATTTTTATTTTTCTCATACAGCGGAATCTGTTCCATCGGTCCCGGTCTGAAAAGCGAAATTCCGGCTATTATATCTTCAAGCGAGCGCGGTTTCAGTTCTGTCATAAAACTCCGCATTCCGCGTGATTCAAGCTGAAATATTCCGTCGGTATTCCCGGACGATATAAGTTCAAATACCTGCGGAATATCATAATTGATTTTAAGCAGGTCTAATTTTTCGCCCTTATCCTTCTCAATCATATCGAGTGTATCTTTGATTATCGTCAGATTGCGCAGTCCCAAAAAATCCATTTTCAAAAGACCCATTTCCTGTACGGTTTCCATATCGAACTGCGTTATGATGACATCACCGTTTTTGGCAACCGGTACATAATCCGTAACCGAACTTCCGCATATTACAACACCGGCCGCATGGGTTGAGGCATGGCGCACCATTCCCTCAAGCTTAACGGATGTATCTATAACATTTTTAACTTCCGGGTCGGTATCATACAGAGTTTTTAGCTGCGGTTCACGTTCCAGTGCATCCGTTATGGTTATCTTCAAATCATTCGGAATGAGTTTCGAGAGTTTATCGGCATATGCATACGGCATATCAAGTGCCCTTGCACAGTCGCGTATCACCTGTTTTGCTTTCATTGTACCGAACGTGATTATCTGCGCGACACAATCCGCTCCGTATTTTCGGTTTACATAATCTATCACTTCACCGCGCCGTTCAATACAGAAATCAACATCTATATCCGGCATACTTATTCGTTCCGGATTTAAAAAACGTTCAAAAAACAGCTGGTATTTTACCGGGTCAATATCGGTTATTTCCAGAACATACGAAACAATACTTCCCGCCGCGCTTCCCCTGCCCGGTCCAACCGGTATATCATTATCTTTCGCGTATTTTATAAAATCCCACACAATCAAAAAATAATCGACATATCCCATGTTTTTTATTGTTTCAAGCTCATACTCAAGCTGATTTTTCAATTCTGCGGTTATGTTGTCATATCTTTTTTCAAGACCGTTAAAACACAAATTTTTAAGAAATTCGTAACTGTCGATATTTTCATCAAGCGGAAACTTCGGTAAATGAAATTTGCCGAAGTCAAAATCAACATTACATCGTTCCGCAATTTTCACAGTGTTTGTTACCGTTTCAGGCAAGTTTGGAAAAAGATTTGCCATTTCGTCGGCAGATTTTAAATAAAATTCCTCACTGCCGAATTTCATTCTGTCTTCGTCGGTCACTTTTCTGTTCGTCTGAATACATAACAGAACATCTTGTGCAGATGCGTCCTCTTTGTTTATGTAGTGAATATCGTTTGTAACCACAAGCGGCAGATTATATTCTCTTGCAAGAGAAATAATCCTTGTGTTTACACGCTGTTGTTCTTCCAGTCCGTGGTCCTGAAGTTCAAGAAAAAAGTTACCCTCACCGAATATATTCACATATTCGGTGACGTATTTCTTTATTCCGGCTTCATCTTCTTTCAATATACACTGCGGAATATTTCCGGCAAGACACGCCGAAAGTGCAATTATACCCTCGTGATATTTTTTCAGCAGTTCCATGTCAACTCGCGGTTTATAATAAAACCCCTCGGTAAATCCCGAGGACACGATTTTCACAAGATTCTGCCAGCCCGTAAAATTTTCTGCAAGCAACACAAGATGTGCCGGGTCTTTGTCGTTTCTTCCTTCCATATCAAACCGGCTTCGCGGCGCAACATATACTTCACAGCCTATAATTGGTTTTATCCCCTGTTTTTTCGCTTCTTTGTAAAAATTTATCACACCATACATATTGCCGTGGTCTGTAAGTGCAATTGCTTTCATTCCGAGTTCTTTTGTCCGCAAAAGGAGCTTGTCTATCTTGCATGCTCCGTCAAGCAAACTGTATTCGCTGTGCGTATGCAAATGTACAAAATCCATACGTTTCACCCTCTATTTCAAATTTGCCAGTTCCATTATTTTTCTCATTTTATGATTTACCGCCGATTTACTTAGCGGCGGTTCAAGCATCTGCCCTATCTGAGTTAAATTAAGTTCTTTGTTTGCCACCCTCAGCCGTGCTGTTTCTTTAAGACTTTCCGGCAGATTTTCAATTCCGATTTTTTCAATTGCCGCCGCCTGCCTGAATGACGCTTCGATGGTTTTATCAAGATTTGCATTTTCAAAATTCCATATTCGATTACTCTTGTTATTAACACTTTTCTCCATATTTGTGGTTAATACATAAAACACCGCGTCGGATGCACCCATAAGTGCCAGAACGTCGCATATTGCCTCGTTGTCTTTAAAATATGTAACATATTTTGATTTTCTCATAAGAGTTTTGGCGGATATGCCGAATTTTTCAAAGAGTTTTGCAAACCCCGGATTCACGCCGTAGTGTGCCGTGACAAATTCCAGGTGATAGCTTTTTTGCGGCGACATAACGCTTCCTCCGCCGACAAAAGCACCTGTTATGTAGGCTCGTATACAGCATTCGTTCATAAGCCATTCGGGGATACGGCAAGTGACACTTCCCCATTCGACTATACCGAGTTCATGTAACATGATATGGGCATCTCTTATGATAAGTTTTGCCTTTGAATCGGTATTTATCGTTTCGGTACGCAGTACAAACAGTTCTTCCGCAGTATCCCGAACGGTTCGGATAAGCTTTTTATTTTCCGACGAAATTCTGTACACAGCATCTTCGCCGCAGATGCTTATATTTCCGCCGAAGCTCACGACCCCCGCCAAAAAAGCGTATCGACAGCAGGTATTTTCGATTTTTTTATTGAGTAATGCGTTTTTTGTCTGTGAGGTAAACGACATTTCCATATCATTCACCTGTTTTTTCAGCCATATTTTCCTTAAACTTTACTGCCGCCGAAATAAACTTATCATTCAAAATGAGATTTGCTCCGCGCGGATTCAACACTATACCGTTTACACCATGCTGTGAATATATGTTCACAACATCTTCAAATTTAACCAATATTGCATTAAAATCCGTTTCACTGTACATAAGACCGAACTCGTATCTGTCGGTAAAAGCCGGTGTCCATGCCGATTTGTCACTGCGCATAAGCTGAGGAATAAGGATATTGCCGTTTTCGTTTTTCTTTGCCGGCATTATATATTTCCCGTTTATAAGTTCATACATTAGCTTTCCGATAAGTGCGTTTAAATCCGCTTTTTTTCCGTCATATTCCAAAGATGTGAGTGCATATTGCAAATAAAATATCGCCGAACGAACAAGTTCGGGATTCAAAACCGCATTTTCGTCGTTTGCCGTTGGGTCTTCGGCTATATCCTCGAGTGAAACCGCGAAAATCCCTTCGTTAATTCTTATGGATTTAAATCCGTAAAAGTAAAACAGTTTACAATATTTTGATATATCGTTTATTTCTATAACCGCAGTTTCTTCGGGCGAAATTTTTATATTTTTACCGAGAAAATTTTTAACACCCATTTTGCACATGTCAAGCTCCGAAAACAAAAACGGCGTTCCGGAATAATCCACAACCGGCATATTGTTTTTGTTGAACGTAAGTGCATATATTTTATCTGTATTTTTCAATTTTTTCAATGCCGCACCGTAAAACGCCTGTTTTTTAGCCTCGAATAATTCTTTAAGCGGCAGTTTTTCTTTTGACATTTCCGCGTTTTTATAAAGTACGGCAAGCTCGTTCATTTCAAGAAATTCAAGTTCATCTTCGTTTTCAATATTCCCGGTTATATATTTTTCACACAATTCATTCAATCGTTCTTTTGTTATTTCAATCATATTTATACTCCCTTGTTCAAATATCCGTTTCCCATAATATTGTAACGGTGCGTTTTTCCATTTTTAAAATATTTTCGTCTTTCATTTTTCTTATTTCTCTTGACATTGCACTTCTGTCAACCGACAGCAGATTTGCAAGTTCTATCATACCCACCGGCATGGCAAAACTCTTTTTCCCCTTTTTTGCCGCAATAATTTCAAAATATGCTTTAAGTTTTTCGCGAATACTTCTGCCACACAAGGCAGCTGTTCTTTCTCTCAGCCGAAATATATTTTCACCCATCATGCAAACAAATCTTTCCGCAATATACGGTTCGTTCAAGATTTTATTGCGGTCAAAATATGCCACCTCTGTTTTTTTTGCACATATATATGTAACATTTACGGTCGGTGTTGATTTATATAAAAGTTCTCCGGGTTCAATATATTCAATGATGTTTATTCCGCCGCTCAAATCATTTTTATACACTTTCATAATTCCGCTTAAAACAATTCCCGTTTCCGGTATTTCCTCAGGAAATAAAAGCTCTCCGCGTTCATATTTTCTTATATGTACCTCATATTCGTCAAGATTTTCAACACCTTTAAACAATATTGTCTCCGAAATCCGCAAAAAATCACTCCCCCTCATATACCGCAGGCATATTTTTTCTTCTTTTGCCCTTGAATTTTTCAAGAAATTTTTTATCTTCTGCCGTAAGCTTATATTTTTTTATCATATCCGGACGTTTGAGCCACGTTCGGTACAGTGCCTGTTCGTGTTTCCATATCTCGATATTTTTATGATGTCCCGAAAGCAAAATATCCGGAACTTTTCTGCCATGTATCTCATACGGACGCGTATAATTCGGATATTCCAGCAAACCGCCGTAGTGAGATTCCATCGAATAGGCTTCTTCGTTCGGCAATACTCCGTCGATCATTCTTGCCACGCTGTCGATAAGTGCCATTGCCGGAATTTCTCCGCCCGTAAGAACAAAATCTCCGATTGATACCTCCATATCGACAAATTCTTCAATCACACGTTCATCAACACCCTCGTAATGACCGCATAAAATTACCATACGTTCTTTTTCTGCAAATTCGCGCGCCATTTTCTGATTGAAAACTTTTCCCTGCGGCGACATATACACAGTAAATACCTTTTCGCCTTTTGTCACGCTTTTGTACGCATCGGCTATCGGCTGTACCGCCATAACAAGCCCCGTTCCTCCGCCAAAGGCATAATCATCGACTTTTCTGTGTTTATCCGCTGTAAAATCCCTTATATTAACATAATTGAAAGATAAAATTCCGTTATCCGCGGCACGTTTTATTATACTGTCTCCGAATACTCCGCGAAACATATCCGGGAATAAAGTTAATATATCAAAATGCATCAAATCGACCTCCGGTGTTTCGGCAAGTTTACGAAATGCCGCAGCTTGCCCGTTTTCAACCCTACCTTATATTGTACCATATTTTATTATGCTTGTAAATAGTTTTATTGCACAAACATTGTGTGACTTTTTCTCTTTTCTGCATTTATCGGCACAAGTTCGTAGATTTGTTTTTAAAGGCATCCAAACCGAATTGTCCGCCACAGCTGTGTCTCGTTTTTATCCGCAGGCTCTCCTTTGCTATCAAATATTTTCATGCCTGTTTCCGCAAATGTGAATATACGCAAATATACATATAAGTACCGATATGCAAGAACCTGCCGTTGTTGCAAGCCCCATCGGAAATAATGTATCGGTGAAATATTTTGATGCAAGATATGAGAGCGGTATTCTGGCAAGCAAAATGGATGCACAGTTATGGGCAAAAGAAATACCGGATTTTTTCAAGGCACAAAAATATCCGCTGAAACAGAAATGAGTACCCGCAAGAATACAATCCCACACATATCCGCGCATATACTGACCACCCAGCATAATTGCCGTAGCATCGTCGGTAAAAAATCCTACCGCTGTTTCCGCGGCAAACTGCATAACGATAACCGATATTATTCCGAAAGATACCGACAGCATAACGGCATACTTCAATGTCAGCCGAGCATAATCGTGTTTTTCGGCACCTATATACTGTGCCGACAACGCCGAAACGGTTGACAGCATTGCAGAGGGTACCAAAAACAATATCCCTATGATTTTCTCAACAACGCCGACAGCAGCCGCGTCCTCAAGACCGCGTAAATTTGCAAACATCGTGATAATCAAAAACGAAATCTGAACAAATCCGTCTTGCAGTGCAACCGGTGTACCGATCTTGAGAATTTCGCCCATAACAGCTTTTTTTAAATGAAAATTTTTGCGTTCAAGCGAAATACCCATATCTTTTTTTACCATTGCAATCAATGATATTACAACACTTATCGCCTGTGATAAGGTTGTCCCAAGCGCCGCTCCGGCTGTTCCCATGCGAAAAAAACCGATAAATAAATAATCCAGCGCAATATTTGAAACACAAGCTATCGCAACAAAATACATGGGTGTTTTTGAATCGCCTTTTCCGCGAAAAATCGAACTTATGACATTATACGCCGTAATAAACGGAATACCGGCAAAACAAATCACAAGATATGCAACCGTTCCCGAAATTGCTTCTTTCGGGATTGACATAACCGAAACAATCGTATTGACAGAAAGCAACAGCACCGCCGTTCCGACCGCCGCCAATCCCGAAAACAAAATTGCCGTGTTGCCGACGGCATCTGACATAAGTTTTTTGTTTCCCGCTCCGAAAGCTTTGCCGATTACAACGGTTGAACCCATTGCCATACCGACAATCATAACCGTGAGCATATGCATTACCTGACTGCCCGTTGATACCGCCGTTGTGCTTTCCACACCGTTAAATTGACCTATTATGAATAAATCCGCCATACCGTACAAGGTCTGCATAAAAACAGACAGTAAATACGGCAGTGAGAATGCCGCAATTTTTTTGAATACCTCTTTGTTGATTTTTAATTTCATGCTCCGTTCGCAACTCCTTATTTTTTCTCGAAAAGTTAAATTTTTTTTGCGCCATTGAGACATCTGTGTTTATTTTAAACCTCACAGCGGTTGCAGAGTCAATACTTTTGTAAAAAATATAAAATTTTCACGGATTATTGCCGCTCTGCCTGCCGTACAACAATATTTTTCTTTACGTATATTCTATCACTTTTTTTATAAAATTGCAACCCTTTATTGAATTTTCGCAAAAAATCACTATTGACATTTGTCAAAATTTGATATATAATATATTGCAGTACTGTAATACTTATAACATATACAACCAAATATTAAATTACAATGGCGGCATTGCCGAATAAATAATTATTTATATTGAAAGAGTGATTTTATGTCCTTTATAACCGAAGATTTCATGCTGAAAAACAAAACCGCGAAAATGCTTTATTACGATTATGCAAAAAATATACCGATAATTGATTATCATTGTTGTTTGAACCCTTGCGACGCGGCAGAAAACCGACACTTTAAAAATCTTACCGAATTTTGGCTGAACGGCGACCGTCACAAATGGCGCGCAATGCGTTGTTGCGGTATAAACGAAAAATATATAACGGGAAATGCGGATGATTTTGAAAAATTCAAAGAATATGCAAAGATTGTACCGTATCTTATCGGAAATCCGCTGTATCACCGCACACACCTCGAACTTTTGCGTTACTTCGGCATAACCAAATCTTTGTGCGAAGAAACCGCCGAATATATCTGGGATGCCGCAAACGAGCAACTTGCCGATAAAAATTTTTGCGTACATAATATTTTTGAAAAATTTAAAGTTGAAGCGATAAACACGGCAGATACTTTGCGAGATACTTTGGAATGGCATACGGCATATACGAAAAAACACCGTAAAACAAAAGTGTTGCCGATGTTCTGCCCGGATACTTATATAAACATAGAGCTTCCGGCATTCAAAGAGACAGTTAAATCAAAAAGCTATGACGATATTAAAAATTATCTTAAAGAAAAACTTGCATATTTCATCGGATTCGGTTGTTGCACAGCGGATATGAACTTCACCGTTATTCCGTATTCGGATATGCCGGAATCTGTTGCCGAAGCGGCCTTTGAAAGAGCTGTCTCCGGCGAAAATCTTTCAAAAAACGAAATCATGTGTTATAAATTTCATATGACAAAATTTTTGGGCGAATTATGTGCAAAAAAAGATATTGTATTACAAATTCATTACAACACGCTTTGCAATAATAACGGTACAATGTTCAAAAGACTTGGTTCCGATGTGGGTTTTGACAGTATAAACGATTGCTCGTGTGCCGAAAATCTTTCAAAATTAATGAACGCAATGAACATCGACGGATTGTTGCCGAAAACCATCGTGCATTCAATGAATGCAAACGATACCTGTATGCTTGCGGATATGGCTGTCAATTTCCACTCTTCGGAAAGCAGAAGCAGAATCCAGATTGGCGCCGGCAGACAGATTGGCTCAGGCAGTGATGGCATTATGGCACAGCTGAAGGCAATCGGCAGTTTCGGCGCACTCGGTTGTTTCATAGGAATGCCAATGGATTCCGTAAACTTTTCATCATTTCCGCAGCAAGAATATTTCAGACGCATACTATGCTCCGTTATCGGTGAATGGGTTGAATCCGGAGAATATCAGTATGATAAAAAATATCTTGAAAAAATGATAAAGGGCATTTCATACGAAAATGCAAAAAATTATTTCGGAATATAATATATAATCCGTTTGATGTCATAAATTGCGTTTTGCCCTGCCGAATAATTTCGCGCATTTTAATGAATTATACGGTGTTTGGGAGCGGATAATATCCGCCGCTTTAAAAATTTGCCGAAATAACAAAATGTCTTAAAAGGACTTGACATAATGGATAATATATGTTAAAATTATAATATATGGTTTATTTACGGCATAGTCTAAACAGGTAGATAAAAAACATATATTTTTATCCAATCGGCGGCAATTTAAAAAATCACGCTCACGGTTTAACATAATATGTAAAGTAAATAAATTTTAATTTTGGGAGGTAATTTAATGAAATCAACAGGAATTGTAAGAAGAGTGGATCAATTGGGCAGAATTGTCGTACCCAAAGAAATACGCAAAAACTTAGACATTGTGGAAGTCGTGGATTCAATGGAAATCTATCTTGAAGACGGTATGATTGTTTTCAGAAAATTCGACGGCAATGTTGCGGCGGCAGGTATAGTAAGACGTGTGGATCAGCTCGGACGAGTTGTTCTGCCCATCGAACTGCGCAGAATGCTTAATATTGTTGAAGAACGTGATGCACTTGAAATCTTTATTGACAATGGTTCAATATTGCTCAAAAAATATGAACCGGCATGTACATTCTGCGGAAACTTTAAAGATATAAGACCGTTTAAAGGCAGAAATATCTGTTTGGATTGTATTGAGGAAATTTACAAACTCAAATAACATACATATAAAAATCTCTTATCCGCATATATAAAGATAAGAGATTTTTTATATTGCACAAAAATTACAGCAAACCAAAGGAGACTATAAGATATGAAATATATTATTGCGTCCGATATTCACGGAAGTTACAAATACGCGTCTGTGCTTTATGAAAAAATGCAATCGGAAAAAGCAGACAAACTTCTGATTTTGGGTGATATTCTATATCACGGACCGCGAAACGATTTGCCGGAAGGCTATGCACCGAAAAAGGTAATCACTTTGCTTAACTCAATAAAAAACGATATAATTGCCGTTAGAGGAAACTGCGAAGCAGAGGTAGACAGCATGGTGCTTGAATTTCCGTGTATGTCGGATTATGCGGTTGTTATGGCGGAAACAGGAAGATGTATGTATCTGACGCACGGGCATATATATAATCCCGACAACTTACCTCCGCTCACAGACGGCAGTATTTTTATGTATGGGCATACACACGTAAAAGTTCTTGAGAAATTCAACAATATTTATATTATAAATCCCGGAAGCATATCCATTCCAAAAGACGGAACCGCAAGCTTCGGTGTTTTGGAAAATAACAGGTTATATCTTAAAGACCTTGACGGGAATGTTATTTCCGAACTTGACATTATATAAATCGAACATCCTCGGTTTATCGTATTTCTACACAAACCGAGGATGTCTTCTGTCTTTCAAATTTCATTTTACACTCAAAAATGCATCTTCAAGTGATTCAATCAAATCCTCCACATTTTCAATACCAATTGATAATCTTATCGTATTCGGTTTTATTCCCTGTTCCGATAATTCCGTTTCCGTGAGCTGTGAATGTGTTGTTGATGCCGGATGTATAACAAGAGATTTCACGTCCGCAACATTGGCAAGCAAAGAAAAGATTTTCAAATTATCAATGAATTTCTGTGCCGTTTTGTCATCGCCGTTAATCTCAAATGTGAATATCGAACCGCCGCCGTTCGGGAAGTATTTATTATAAAGTACATGACTGCGTTCGCTCTTAAGCGACGGATGATGCACCGCTTCAACCTGCGGATGATTACTTAAAAATTCAACAATTTTCAATGCATTTGACACATGCCTTTCAACCCGAAGCGAAAGTGTTTCAAGTCCCTGCAAAAACATAAATGCATGAAACGGAGAAAGTGTGGAACCTGTATCTCGCAGAAGTATTGCTCGTATATATGTTGCAAACGCCGCTTTTCCCGCTACTTCGGCAAAACTTACACCGTGATATGACGGGTTTGGTTCGGAAATCCACGGATATTTACCTCCGGTTTTCCAGTCAAAAGTGCCGCCGTCGATTATAACTCCGCCTATCGCCGTTCCGTGA
Source organism: uncultured Oscillospiraceae bacterium (assembly GCA_964418245.1). Classification (GTDB taxonomy): domain Bacteria; phylum Bacillota; class Clostridia; order RUG12999; family RUG12999; genus CAKVOK01. The sequence continues at coordinate 18,939 of CAYQKW010000013.1, read as the reverse complement.
CCGCCTATAAATTTTGTTGCACTGTGTATCACAATATCCGCTCCGTATTCAATAGGTCTTACAAGATACGGCGTTGCAAAGGTCGAATCAACAACAAGCGGAATACCGTGTTTATGTGCAATTTTTGCCACTTCTGCAATATCTGTAATATTTGAGTTCGGGTTTCCCAATGTTTCAATGTAAATCGCCTTTGTTTCCGGTTTTATCGCCGTTTCAAATTCTTCCACATTATCGGGATTAACAAAGGTAGCCGCAATTCCCGAAGTAAGCGGAAGTGTGTGTGCCAGTAAGTTATATGTTCCGCCGTATATTGTTTTTGCCGCCACAATATGTTCACCGGACTTGGCAAGCGCACTTATTACATAATTAATAGCCGCCGCACCCGATGATGTTGCAAGTGCCGCCGCACCGCCCTCAAGCACGGCTATTCTTTCTTCAAAAACACTTTGTGTGGGATTTGTGAGTCTTCCGTAAATATTACCGGCATCGCGAAGTCCGAATCTGTCCGCCGCATGCTGCGAATTATGAAAAACATACGAAGCCGTAGCATATATCGGAACGGCTCTTGCATCTGTTGCCAAATCCGGATTTTCCTGTCCCGCCTGTACCTGTAACGTTTCAAATCTGTATTTTTTGTCTGCCATTTTTATTTTCTCCTTATTATTTAATATAAGTCTACCTTTTTGGTATGTTTATATTTTACCACAAAAAATACGATATGTCCAATACATATTTATTATACAAAGTTATAAAAAAAATTTATAATTCCGTAAGATACTTTTTCATTTCGTCTATATATATTTTGCCTATTTCGCTCAGCGGTACATTCTTTTTTAAAATATAACCGATTTTCATTACCGAATCGGAATTATTTTCATCTGTTTCAAACGGTATTGCAGTATAATCGCTGCCGTTCAGTTCCTCGCATATAATCCCGGAGCAAAGTGTGTATCCGTTAAGTCCGACCATGAGGTTTAACATCGTGGACCTGTCTGTTGTTTTTATTATCTGCGGATATTCGTTTGTGCTTAATATTTCTTCCGCAAGAAAGAGTGTTCCTTTATCCCCCTGTTCAAACGAAAGACAGGGAAATTTTTCAAGTTCCGAAAAACTTATTGATTTGTTTTTTGCAAGCGGATGCCCTTTCCATATATACACATATGCGCGGCATTCCGTCAGACTGTGAAATTCAAGTTCGTTGTCGCGAAGTATTTTTTCGATTATTTTTTTATTAAAATCACTGAGATACAATATGCCGATTTCGCTTTTGAAAGTGCTTACATCGGCTATTACCTCTGTTGTTTTTTCCTCGCGCATTGCAAACTCATATTTTTTTATATCGAATTGTTTAACCGTTTCAACAAATGCTTTCACCGCAAAAGAATAATGCTGTGACGATACCCCGAATTTACGTCTGATATTCGATGGGTCGGCATATTTTTTATTAAGCATTTCGTATTGCTGATAAATCTGCCTTGCATACATCAGAAACTCTTCTCCCTCCGGTGTCGGCAGTGTCCCTTTGCCCGTTCGGCGGAATATATGTATTCCTGTCTGTGCCTCAAGTTCTTTTATCGCGTTCGTTAATGTCGGTTGCGATATGAACAGCGTTTCCGCAGCTTTGTTCATCGAACCTGTTTCGGATATTGTAATTGCATAAAAAATTTGCTGTAATGTCATTATAAAACCTCCGTCCGCTGACCATACCGGCCATTTTTATTAATTTATTTTATCACATTTTAAATAAAAAGTAAATATATTTTTTGTATATATTTAATAAAAGAAAAAATGTTCGGAATTTTTTTCAAAAAAGGCTTGACAAAGAACATCCGTTCTGTTATAATATAATTACACAAGAACAGATGTTCGATTATTTTTGTAAGAGGTGTTGATTATGTATACAACAGAAGAAATATTAAGAAGAAAGAAACTCAGAGAAATACACGCAAAACAACGAAGATTTAAACGCTATGTACTGTTCTCGGTTGTTTCGATACTTATGATTTCGCTTGTTTTCAGTGCGGTATTCGGAAATACAATAACAGATAAACAATATATCACGGTTGCCGTCAATGCCGGAGACACATTGTGGTCAATCGCCGGAGAACATACCGACGGAGACATCAGAAGCGAAATTATAAAAATCAAAAAAGCCAATAATTTGAAAACTTCGGATTTAACCACAGATATGGTTTTGAAGATACCCATCGAATGATATGCAATTAACCGATAAACTCTCTGCTCCTGTTTTGCTGCTGAGAGTTTATCGGTTGGCTATTATTTTTCCGTTTCCCAAAGAATTGATAATTAATTTTCTTAAAAAACAAACCTTTGATGCAAAAAAATATTATTAATGTAGTGACAATTTCCGAATTATGTGGTATAATTATATTAAGAACCGGAACACTTTTTCGATTTTTCGGTCTTTACAGATATAAAATGAGGTGATACCATGCAAAACACAGAGATTGAGAAAGCAATACCTTGGAATCCTTGGCACGGATGCAAAAAAGCCAGCCCGGGCTGTAAAAATTGCTTTGTTTTTAAAATGGATAAGCGATACGGCAGAGATACCACAGTAATCACAAAAGGCAAGACGACCTATGAATTAAAAGATAAAGATTGTCCGCCCAATTCTTTGGTCAAGCTTTGTTTCTCTTCGGATTTTTTTATTGAAGACGCCGATGAGTGGAGAGATGGATGCTGGGATTTTATTCGCCGCAGAAACGATTGCATTTTTGTTACAACAACCAAGCGACCCGAAAGAATAAAAGATTGTCTTCCGCCGGATTGGGGTGATGGCTGGGAGCATTTCCATTTGAGCATTTCTATCGAAAATCAGGAAATGGCAGATAAACGGTTGCCGTTCTTTCTCGCGGCACCATTAAGCCATCGTGAAGTTTTTTGTTCGCCATTGATTGCCCCCATATCTCTTGGAAAATACTTGGATACGGGTTTAATCAAGTGTGTAAACGTTGGTGGCGAAATGGCACCCAAAGCAGATGTCAGACCCATTATGTATGAGTGGGTAAGAGATTTATATTTGGAAGCCAAGGAGAGAAATATTGAATTTTATTTTCATCAATGCGGTTCTATGTTTCTCAAAGACGGCGTGAACATCGGAAAATGGAACTTGAATGAGCAAATCAAACGTGCGGAAGAAATTCAGCACGAACTTGAAAGAGCACAAATTCCGTTTCGATGAACCGAATACATATATGAAAAGGTGCATACTGTCAATGTATAAATGATTTTGTGTGCACCTTTTATATATTTTTATTCATCAATATCAATCTTTAAATCGTGATATTATTTTATATATATATTTGTATTTTTTACGACAATCCGGGCATAATAACAAAAAAGAAAGGTCGCGGATTGATTTATGCTGACAAATATGATACGTACATTATTTTTATATTTACTTCTGATTACCGTCATGCGCATACTCGGCAAAAAACAGGTCGGTCAGCTTGACCCCACGGAATTTGTGGTTGTACTGCTGTTATCGGAACTTGCCGCTGTTTCTATGCAGGATATTAATTTACCGCTTATGAATTGCATTATTCCGATTATAACTCTTTTATGCATAGAAATAATTTTTTCCGTAATTGAAATGAAATCAAAAAAACTGCGTGACCTTATGCAGGGTAATCCGGTTATAATAATTTCCGACGGAAAATTATTATATAAATCACTCAAAGCAACACGTTACAACATTGATGACGTAATGCAAGAACTTAGAATTGCCGGATATTCCGATATACGTGAAATTGATTTTGCCGTTTTAGAGAACAGCGGCAGTATAAGCATTATTCCAAAAGCGGCAAACAGACCGCTCACCCCCGATGATATAAACATAAACGCAAAACCGGCAGGTTATCCTCATATTGTAATATCCGACGGCAAGATAAACACGCAGGCTCTTGAAAGCTGCGGACTGGAAAAAAATCAGCTTTTGAAAAAACTGAAAAAAGACAAAATATCTTCTCCGGAACGCGTGTTTTTTGCCGTATACGATACCTGTGGAAATTTTTATTATCAGCTTAAGGAGTAGAATATGAAAAAAATACGAATTGCCGTTGTTTTACTGATTTGTTTGTTTGCCGGCAGCAGTATATACGTAAGGTTTTTAAAAAACACCGTAAAAACAATGAATACAGCCGTTTCGGAAGCATATGGCTGTATTGAATATGCATATGGCGATATACCCGAACAATTGGTACACATAGAAAACGAACTTAAAAAAAACGAAGGTATACTATGCACTTTTATTGACCAAAAACTGATTAGCGACATAAAAAACGAACTTTTGATAACAAAAGAACTTTATGCCCAACATGATAAAAACAGTCTTAAAATTTCTTTGATACGCTTATACGAAAAGATAGATTCACTTAAAGATACCGAAGAATTTAATCTAAAAAAAATATTATAGTATAATCAGGCGTTTTTCGGCGTATAATTAATATAACCGAATTAATCCGAAGGAAAGGGAGCGATTTTGTGGAAATATTAACCAAAATAAATCTTTTGAAAAAGTACAGGCACCTCGAAAAAGAGCGCAGTGATATGCTTGCACTTATCGATAATGCAAGAAATCGTCTTGCAACCGTTTCCGCCGGGTTTAACACTGTTTCCGACAGCGACCTTGTCGATTATTTTATTTATGAAAAACGTGCCGCCGAACTGAATTACAAATATCTTTTAAAAAAATATTCGGAAACAAATTACACAATGGAAAAGCCAAAAATATTTCCGTGCATGTTTCGTCTTAAAAAAGCCGAATAACCTTTTTCAAACGGAAAAATGCACCGTGTTTTTTCCGTTTGAAATATTATTATCAAAAAAAATAATATTTTTTGCCAAAATGACTTGAAATGTATGCCCAATCTATGGTATAATTATATCAGAAGCAATATTAACGCAAAGGATATGTATACATATGAAGATACTTATGACACTTATGGGGCTGGACATAGGCGGTGCGGAAACTCATGTTGTGGAACTTTCAAAACAGCTTAAAGACCTTGGCCATGATATAATAATTGTATCGTCGGGCGGTGCTTACGCAAAAGAAATAACCGAATACGGAATCAAATTTTATGAAGCTCCGCTTAAAGACAGGCGTTTGTCGAATATGCTTGCCTCATATAAAATATTAAAAAAAGTTATCCTTACCGAAAAACCCGATATTGTTCATGCCCATGCAAGAATACCGGGATTCATATGCGGACTTATACGCCGCAGTGTTAAATTTAATTTTGTTACGAGTGTTCACGGGACATATTCAACCGCTCCCATTCTGAAACAGCTTACAAACTGGGGTGATTTCAGCATAGCCGTCAGTAACGACATAAAAAAATATCTTATAAACTCATATAAAATAAACGAAAGCAACATTATCGTCAGCGTGAACGGCATTGATACCGAAAAATTTTCTCCCGAAAACGATTACGGCGATGTGTTGAGCGAATTTGGTTTTAATCCGGATGCAAAACGACTTGTTTATATGAGCCGTCTTAATGATGATGTATGTATGCCGCTCCTTAAACTTCTTGATATGTTTGAAGATATTGAGAAAGAAGTTCCCGGTCTTGAACTTCTTATAATCGGCGACGGAAACTCTCATGACGAAATATGCACAAAAGTAAATAATATAAACTCGCATCTCAAGAGAAAAGCTGTTGTTTCTGCCGGTGCACGAATCGATGTAAACCGATTGCTTTCCACTGCAACGGTAAGTATCGGTGTTGCACGTGCCATTCTTGAATCTATGGCAATGGCAAAACCGGTTATTGTTACGGGCGCAGAGGGATATATCGGGATTTACGACATCAGCAAGACGGAACTTGCAATTTCAAACAATTTCACTTGCCGCGGCTGTATGCCCATGCTTGACGAAAAATTTAAAGAAGACATTATAACCGTATTAACTATGGATGAGCATGAACGCAGAATACTCGGTGCATACGGACGCAACACCGTTAAAGAACATTATTCTCTTGCCGGAATGACACAAGACGCCTTAAAACTTTATAAACTCGGAATAAAAGATTTTGACTATGATGCAACAATACTTGGATATTACGGTTTTAAAAACAGCGGTGACGATGCACTTCTTCATGCAATAGTCCGTACAATAAGAAATTTAAAGCCGGACGCAAGAATTAATGCTCTTTCGGTAAGTCCTAAGGAAACAAAGGATATATACAACGTTGACTCAACGCAAAGATACCATATATTTGCCGTGAGAAAAGCAATAAAAAACTCCAAAATTTTCATTTTGGGCGGTGGAAGCCTTATACAGGACGCGACAAGCACAAAATCCATTTTATATTATTTATATATAACACACCTTGCCATAAGACTGCATAAACCGGTTATGCTCTATGCAAACGGCATAGGTCCGGTTAATAAAAGCTTTAACAAAAAACTTGCAAAAAAAATTCTCAGCCGCGCAAACCTTATTACACTGAGAGACGAAGATTCTCTTGAAGAATTAAAAAAGCTCGGTGTTAATACAAACAATGCGGTTATAACGGCAGACCCGGTATTTTCACTCGATTTGAAAGACCCTGACGGAGCGGATCAAATTTTGAACAGTACCGGTGTTAAAGAAAAGTACGCCTGCATATCTGTCAGAAAATGGGATAGGGCGCCCGAAGGCTTTGTAAAGGCTTGTGCCGAGATGGCAGATTATATATATCAAAAGCATGGTCTTATACCTGTTTTTGTGCCTATGCACTACCCATATGACGCATCTTTTGCAAGAAGTATAGTCAAAGAAATGAAATCACCCGGAAAGTTTATAAGCCGCCGGCTCAACATCGGCACAATTATCAGTCTTGTTGAAAAAAGCGAAATTGCCGTATCTGTCAGATTGCATCTCTGCATATATGCTGTGCTTTGCAGAGTGCCGGTTGTGGGCATATCCTATGACCCAAAAATAAGCAGTTTTTTAAGAAACATAGATATGCCGTATTATCTTGATCCGCGTTCGCTTTGCGGAGGTGATTACAAATCGGTTATAGACAAGCTTGTGAAAAACCGTGCCGACATTTCGGCAGAGCTTGCCGAAAAGGCAGAGAAACTGCACAGCAATTCGTTTCATACTGCCGAACTTGCCGTAAAGCTTATGGAGGGTAAAGGCATATGAAAATATTTTGCATGGACTACGGAAAAGCGCGCATAGGCTGTGCCGTGAGCGATGCGCTCGGTATACTTGCCGTACCGCTTGAAACGGTTCACGAAAAGAATTTTAAAATACAGCTTGAAAAAATAAATAACATCATATCAGAAATATTGCCCGATTTAATTCTTTTCGGACTGCCGAAAAACATGGACGGCAGTGAGGGAGACATGGCGGCACTGGTACGCGAGTTTGCCGAAAAGCTGACCGACCTCTGCGGCATTCCTCATGAATTTATTGACGAACGCCTCTCCACAGTGATGGCTCACGGCATTCTTAACACCGTAGATATGAACGGCAGCAAAAAACGCCGAAACGTTGTTGATACCGTTTCCGCAACAATTTTGCTCCAGTCGTATTTAGATAAACAACATTAAGAAAAGGAGGATAAATCATGGACAACAAAAATATTTCCATTGACGAAGAAAACATCGAAGAAGAAGCCACTTCCGTAATTCTTACCGATGAAGACGGCAACGAAGCGGAATTTGATTTTCTTGACAACATCGAATATGACGGCGAACATTACATTGTTATGCTTCCTGTTGACGAGGGTGAAGACGACAGCGTTGTTATTATGAAAGTTGAAGAAGGTGAAACCGAAGAAGATGATTCTCTGCTTACGGTTACCGATGAAGTAATTTTAGACAGTGTTTATGAAATCTTCAAAGAAAGAAACAAAGACTTCTTTGATTTTGAAGACTGATACTTATTGCATTACTTTTCAAAGCAACCCGAAACTTGCATTTGCAAGTTTCGGGTTGAATCCTTTTTTAATGACGTTTTCACAAAATTTCAAACCTGTTTGTATACTCATTTTTTTGCGGATTGCGATTTTGCATACCGAGCAAGCGCATATCGGATGCTTTTTTTTCAAGCTCAAAAATCTCTTTACCCAACGGTGAAAGATTTTTTGAATCACTGTAGTTCACAATAATGTGTTTACCGCTTTTTTTAAGATTTGAAACAATTTCCATGCCGGTTTTATCGGCGGCAAGCACACGGATATATTCAACACCGCCGCTTATATATTTTTTAAAATCCGATTTTTTCAAACCGACATATGCACATGCGGCAATTCTTGAAAGCATTGTCATTGTATACCGTTTGGATTTTACATAATTGAATATATCTTCGTTATGCGAAAACATATGCGCCGCTTCGTAAAAACGGTTTTCTATTCCCTCTTTCACATATGGGTTATCTTCAAGCGCATTTTTGTTATACCTTAATATTACTGCAAGAATATCCGGAGTTATGGCATATTCTTTGTTTTTTACACAGTCACGAAAAACCGATTGTATTTCGTGCGGAATATATTTAATTATCCGTTCGCTGTTTCCGTTTGAAACACACTTTCTGCAAGCGGCGGCACTTATAAATTCGCCATCGGCATTTTCGCTGTCATATCCCTCGCCGCGGCGTTTCAGCGTTATTGTTTCCATACCGTATTTTTCGGCGGCACGAATATATTCTGTTCCGAGAATGTCGTTTGGTGTTCCTCTTTCCGAAATTGCGGCGGCAGATGCATAACTTCTGCCCTCTTTCAGCCTTTGCTTGATTTGCTCCGTAGTGGGTTCTTTTCGTTTTTTTAATTCGTCTATGCTTCCGCATTCACTTCCGAACGATATGCCGCAGCACATCTCAGACAGCAGTTTCACTCCGTATTCGGCAAAATAGTTTGCACTTGATACCGCGGCAAAAAAAGGCAGTTCAACAACAAGATTCGCACCGCATTTCACAGCACACTCGGCTCTTGTATATTTATCGAACAATGCCGCGTCTCCTCTCTGTGTAAAACTGCCGCTCATTGCACAGACAACCGCATCACACTTTTCAAGCGTCTTTTCGATATGATATTTATGACCTGTATGAAAAGGATTGTATTCGCATATTATTCCAAATGTTTTCAATATTTCGCCCCCTACCGTCAACATTTTTTCGCTTGTGGGATATTTCGGGACCGAACGGCTCACCGCTGCCCGGTCCGTCATTAAATCAATTTATTCAATAACAACCATTTGATGATTTTCTATCTCCGGTACAACAAATTTCACAGTATCACCGTTCTGTGTAAATTCTATGTCTTTATTCTGAGGTGCAAGATAAACGCGTTTTGCCTGTATATCTGTTTTAACCTCTGCCGTGATATTGTAAAGCGGAAGAATATCTTCAATTATTTCTACACCTTTTCCTCTTTTTACCGGTGATGCATAAAGAAGATGTAAAATTCGCCTGTTGTCTTGTTTCGTGAGTGTTGCAATTCCCTGTGCCGGAAGATTGGTTTTAACCGACTTGGTGCTTCCGATGAGTTCGTCGATAACATTACACACGGTTTTCTTTAAAATCAGACTTCCGTTTTCCGCATAGTCGGCAAAAATGTTCCACGCTATATATGCCATATTATCCGTCAATGCAATACCGCAGCCGCTGTATTGCATTGCACAGGGCGTATGCGCGTGCGAGCAAAAAGCCAATGTCGAACGGTTGAAATACGGATTTTCTCTTGACGCAATTTCGCGTGCGGAAATATTTTCGATTTCATGCGCCGTTTGATACATTACATAAGCTGTGTTTCCAAGCGGAGAAACGTCGAATCCCGGCCTTAAATACGTTGGTTTGTATTCACATTCTCCGATGTATTTTATTCCCATATCAAACGCAAATTCATCTTTATCTCTGCAAAGCCCCGAAGTGCCGCTGAGAAGAAGTTTTCCTCCGCCGTTTATGTACTTGTCAAATCTTTCTTTAAGTTTTTCGTCTATACGTATATTGTCTGGTAAAATTATGAGTTTATATTTTGAAAAATCCTCGTCGGCGTCAATTGCGTTGAACAAATATTTTCCCTCTAACAAAATACGTGTACAACCCGTATCGCTTTCGCCTATCTGATTGTTATGGTCGGCATTTTCATCGGCATAATAATTTTCTGCCGATTCCGTTGTGAACATTGCAATATCGGCTATATTCACCGCATTTTCAAGCCATGGTTCTTTTTCTTCAAGTTCTGCATAAGCGGCACCGATGATACCGTATGTGGTCATATCCATTTCTCCGCTTGGGTGCAGTTGGTCGCCTATCGAGCATTTTGCACCGTTTGCGGCAGAAAGCGCAACTTCATATCTCAATGCGTTCGGGTGTTTATATCCGCCGAATTCTCCCCATGCCAAATGGAATTTACCCGTCATGCCGAGATATTCCATTCCGAGAGTTCTTGCGTATGCGGCAGAAAGCGGAAAATGGTCATATCCCCAGCCGCCGGTCGGCAAACTTTCAAGCTCCAGATGACTGTTCATATATGCCAAATCACGTCTGCCCCGTCTTATGTGTCCGCCGTTATGGAACACCGGCAATCCCGGTTTGAATTTATCTATTGATTTTCTTACTTCCGATGTGTAGTTTGCATATACACGTTCTGCAAGTTCGTATATGTTTTTTTCGTCATACGGGTCTTTACCCTCGTTTATAAGTGTATTTATACAATTCTGACAGTGACAAGGAGTAACACCAACAATATCAAGAAAAATTCCGTCCGCATCATAATTTTCACACACTTCTTCAATCTGCTTCAAAAGGTATGGCAGATACGGAGAATTGAAACAAAATTTGTGATAACCCGGTTCGGAAAAATCTTTCACCCATGTCAGGGATTCGTCTTTTTGACGTACAAGCCATTCGGGGTGACGTCTTGCCATTTTTTCGTCAAGACCGGCAGAGAGATAAACAGGAGTTTTAACGCCGATTTCGTGTGCGGCTTCTATCTCGCTTTTAAGCAGGTCGAACTTGAGGTTTGGGTGCATTTCGTTTGCTTTGCTCGGATGATATGCCCAGCCGTGATGGCATTTTGAAAATACCGTAATTGAATTTACGTGTCCTGCTTTTAATGCGTTTTGAAACTGTTCTTTTGAAAACTTTTCGCCTATCCCCGGAATTTTTTCTCCGGTATGGAAATCAAGATGTACTTGCCTGTAGTTCATTGAAATTCCTCCTATATGTATTATATATCAATTCTAACATATTTCACAAAAATAATACATGAAAAAATATTCTAAAAACATGGACATTTGTGTATTATTTTTTTGCGGAAAACAAATTTGTGTATCGGTATTTGTCAAACACCCGACGTGCGGTTTTTTATACCGAAACACGGGCTTGGCATTGCGCCAAAGCCCGTGTTTTTGATTTATTTAAGCATGTTAAAGAAAATTTGTGCAAGTTCTGCTCTTGTTGCGTTGCCTTTCGGGTCAAAAACATTGTTGCCTTTTCCTTTTACATATCCTTTTCCGCTTGCAAAAGCAACACCGTCTTTTGCCCAGTCGGAAATATCATCTTTATCCGCGAACTCAATTTCGCCGATTTCATCTTCGGCTTTGCCGACGGATTTCAGATAATTGTAAATAAGTGTTACCATTTCTTCTCTGGTGATTTCTTTTTCCGGTGCAAACATATTATCGCCGACACCGTTTGAAATACCAAGCTGTTTTGCAGCCGCAAGGTAACCTGTATACCATGTATCGCCGCAGTCGTCGAAGTTATCGCCGGTCATTTCTTCAACTCCGTATGCTCTGCAAAGCATTGTGATGAACTGACCTCTTGTAACTTTTCCGTCCGGTCCGAACTCTGTATCGGATATACCTTTTGTGATGCCTTTTTCAAATGCGAATTTAACAGCTTCATAATACCAGTCGGATTCTTTAACATCGCTAAAGAGTGTTCCGTCTTTCTTGATTGTGTATTTTGCGGTTAAAACAGCACTCTTTGTTTTGCCTTTAACAGCTATAGCTTTAATTGTAACGTCTTCGCTTATAACAATTGCTTCGCTGTATAATGTTGAGTTTTCTGTCGGTTCTGTTCCGTCGATTGTGTAATAGATAACCGCGTCTTTGGTTGTTGTTGAAAGTTCGACTTTTGTGCCGGCTTCAACTTCGCCCTCTTTCACGCTTGCCGTCGGTTTTGCTACAGAAACTCCGCCACCGCCGCCGTT
>CAYQKW010000013.1:0-6663 GCA_964418245.1 uncultured Oscillospiraceae bacterium | reverse complement strand
CCTCTTTCACGCTTGCCGTCGGTTTTGCTACAGAAACTCCGCCACCGCCGCCGTTGCCGCCGGGGGTGTTGCTTGCTACCAATACCTGTTCAAACGCGTCTGCAAGATACTCGTTGCCACCTGTATACAATGCTTCGGAAATAACAAGTTTTGCTCCCACCGGAAGTGTTGTATCCGGAATGAACGTTATAACATTGTCTGCCGAACGCAAGATTCCGGGAACTTTTGTGTTTCCGTTCATAACAGAAATTTCGTTTGTGTTTACGGGAGCTTTGCCCGTTTCGAACGTGATTGTTACCGTGTTGTCGGCTTTGTTGTAAACAACAGTCGGAGCTTTGAGTGCCGCTGCGGCAGTTCCTTTTGCGAACGTGATTTGTTCTGCCGCAAGTGTATTGCCTTTTTGGTCTTTAATGTTTGCAATCGAAAGTTCATAGTTACCGTTTGCCATTGCCGAATCCGGTTTGAACAATACAACTTTTTTATCTTCGGAAATAATTAATGTTCCCGAAATTTCCGTTCCGTTAGAATCAAGAACTTTGAAGTTATCTTTTGTAACCGTTGTTTCGTCAACGGGTCTTGTAAATGCAAACTTGATTTTGTCGCCCGCAACAGCTGCTGTTGCGGCTTTGTCAACCTCAATTTGATATTTGTTTACAAGTTCGATATCAACGTCTGTTCTGACAGGCAATACCGTGATTTTGCTATTATCGCCATAATCTTTTGAATCATACGTTTCAACCGTTTTTGTTTCGTATCCTTCTGCTGTAACAATAATTCTGTACTCGCCTTCGGGAACCATCCAGCCGTAGTGACCTTCTTCGTCCGTGAGCATCGGATTCTGCTGGAGATGCGGTTCTGCGTCCCAAGTTATCCAGTTGTCGCCGTCTTTAACTTCAAGAAGAACGTTTGCGCCCACAATCGGTTCGCCTGTTTCGGCATCTGTTATATAACCCGACGGGTCTATAAGAATTATTACTTCGGCAACGATGAATTTATATTCTTTGTCGCCGTCTTTAACAGTGGCAATAACTTTCTTTGTACCGTATCCGTCCCAGTCGGATATTGTTCCGTTATAATACTCGTTAATATCTTTTGCCGATGATATACCGCCTTTGTTTGCAAACGAATATGTCACCGTTGCACCTGCCGGCATATTATCGAATTTAACGCCGACGCCGAAAGTATATCCGCTCCAGATACTGAATGTCGGATAACCGTAGTTTTCGTTCGCACCGTAGTTTGTCAAAACGTATCCACGTGTTATTTTAATGTCGCTAACGGCAATCGGGTTTTCTTCAACCGCTACAGTAACAACATCGGAATAACCGATTTTTCCGTCTTTTGTAACTCTTGCGATAAGTTTTGTTTCCGCACTTATTCCGCTGATTTCCGCAAAATACCATTTGCTTGTCAAGTCGGTTGTTGCAAGAACTTCTTTTGTTGCATAGTTCAAAATTTCAACCGTGCTTCCGCTGATGGCTTCGCCCGAAACTTTAAATGCCGTGTCGGGTTTAACAACCTGCGGTGCGCTGAGAGTTACCGATGCAATTTCTATTGTTACCGCACCTACAGGATATTCATCACTGCCGACTTTCACATATGCCGGGATAACAATAGCTTTTTCTTTATAGTCCGATGTACCCAAAGTAAACGTTAATGTACCGAATTCGTCTGCTTTAAGTGTGACTGCGTCTTTGGTGCTTATTGTGCCGTCGCCGTTGTCTGTTCCGTTGGTGCTTTCAACCGTCACGCCGTCCGGGATTTTTGCATATGCCGTTACGTCCGAAAGTGTTTTTGTTCCGTCGTTCTGGAATTTAACGCTCACGGTCACTTTATCACCGAGTGCAATAACATCGGCTGTTGCCGTTATTTTGTTTTTGCCTGTTGTGAACAGGTTTATTACAGTTCTCTTTTCACCTGTGAGATTCAATTCTTTAATACCCGATTTAATATCTTCTTCGGTGATTTCAAATGTTTCGGTTATTGTGTTCCACGGATAGTTACCGTCTACGTATACCGTATATTTACCCACACCGAATACGTCCGGAGTTTCAAACTCGCCGTTTGCGTCGGGAGTAATACTCAGGTATGTTGTGTTTCCGTTGAAATACAATGATGTATATGCTTTTGCCGGCTGTGCCATGCTGTCTTTTATTGTACCTTTAACACGGATATTTCCTGTGAGTTTAAGCTCAACTGCTTTTTCCGTCTCTTCGCTTCCAAACGTAACTTCTGCCGAACCGGAGTAGTTTGTCTCGTTTATCGATACAACAAAAGTTCTGTTGTCGTCAACAATATAAACATCTGACGTAAATTCACCGTTTTCATCGGTTATTGCGTATGTTGTATATCCGTTTCCGGATATTGTTACTTCTTTGCCCGCGATTTTTTCATCGCCTTTAAGTGCAACACATTTTATTGTTGCTGTCTGCGGCAACACAACATCAACAGCTGAGGTTTCGGAATTTACCGAAACATATTTATTTTCCGAATAATCGTTATGATTTACATAAACTCTGTATTCGGTTGTTCCGCTGCTTGAATACGGTACCGTAAATACAGCCGCACCTGCCGCATCCGTTGTGTTGACAAGGTTTACACCGGTATCCCAAGAATATACCGAAACATATGCATTTGCAACCGCATTTCCGCCGGCGTCTTTAACCGTAACGTTCATTGTCGAATTTAACTCATATGCAGAGGTTACTTCAATATCTTTTGTAATATCTGCCGCAAAGTCTTCTTCTTTAACTTCAACCGTTGCCTGTGTGTATAAACGGCTGCTTGTTTTTATTGTGTATCCGCCTTCCGCAACACCATAGAATGTGTATTTACCATTATCATCGGTATATTCATAGTCTACATAGTTGCCGTCTTTGTCATACAGATAAACGCATGCGCCGGCAACTTTTGCACCGCCGCAGGTTATTGTACCGCTTATGTTTCTCGGCTGTGCAACCGATATGTCGGAAACTTCTGTTTTTGCTGTGTTTCCGGCTCTGTCATATACTTCGATATGAGCTTTGAGTGTTGGAACATCTTTGTAGGACGAATCCGCATACAAATTGCATTTGTATTTGAATTGTCCGTCTTCGGTTTTTCCGACATAGGCAAATATATAACTTCTGGTGCTTTCGCCGTATTCAACAACCACAAATGCGTTTCTGAGTTCTTCGTTCGATGTGAACGTTGCTTCCGCCGAGTTCCAAAGCTTAAGGTTCGGAAGAACCGTATCTTTAATTTCCGGTGCTGATGTATCGAATGTTATTGACGCCTCTTTAATGTCGGTTTTCGTTTCGTCATCGTTTGCAAACTCAACATAAACCGTTACAAGTCCGTCGTTTTTGCCCTCAAGCGATATATTCTTTGATGCCGAAATATCTTCATACGCAGCGTTTTTGAGTTCCTCTTTTGAGAAAGCGGTTCTCATTTTTGTGTAGCCCGAAGATGTTACCGCAAGTTCAACCGATGTTTTGTTTGTGTATGCAATACCGCCGTTTAACGTAATTTCCGCACTGCAAGCCGCTTCTTTGCCGTATACAAAAACAGCTTGTCTTTCCGCCGGTTTGCCGTCAAGTATATATACCAATTCATATGCTCCGGTTTCAAATTCCGAAAGCGAAGCGTTGTTTACCGCAATATAATTTTTGTTATATGGTTTGCTTGCCGGTATATCTTTAACATACTGCAATTTTTCCGTGCGGTTGTTGGTTCCTTCGGAAAAGTCAACATATTTGTAAACTTTCACAACAGCTTCTTTAACTTTGTCGAGGTTTTCTCCCCAAACCGCATATTCACGTATATCGTTATTCCAGTTCCAGCCTGTGCCGGTCGTAACCGCTTCGGTAACATTGCCGAAATTATAACCCAATCTGCCGTAGGATGAAAGCGTAACTTCATCCGCACCGTCATACGCTTTCAATTTGAAATAGCCAACGGGTACAGCCGAAAAATCCGCTTTAAACTGAATATCGTAATCGTCCGAATAGTCTACCGTAACGGGTATATTATACGTTTTTCCGCCCGACAAAGCCTTGAACGTAAGTGATTTTATATTTGAAATATTTATCCAATTGTATAAATAAATATAATCCGATCCGCCGGACACCGTCATATCACTGCTTAATCTCGCCGTTTTGCCGGCATAGTAAGCAAAATAGCCAGTCTCCCTGCCGGTTCCGTTTGCTTCAAATTTTACACGGTAAACAGCATCATCAAGAAGTTCTGTTTTGAATGTTCCGGTATAAGTATAATAACAACCGTCTCGAACTTCTTTTTTGAGGTCAGCAACGTTAAGTGTTTCAACCACGTAGTCGCCTGTTCCCTGATAAAGCGATACCGTACCGTTTGTTACGTTTGTGTTGTCGATTGTGAAGCTAACTTTGCGAGTTCCGAGTGCATAATTGCACCATTCGTCACCGGCATAGAAATCATCGATATTGCAGAGATTGTCTGTATTGAAATCACCGTATAATCCTGTTGTTTCATCGGTTACGGGAATATTTGCCGTATAGATATATCCGTCTTTATATTTAATTTCAAACTTTGCCGTGCCTTTCGCAAAGCTTTTGCCGGATACTGTAGCAAGGTCGCCGTGAAGGTCCATTCTTGTTCCGTCCGGGCGATTGTTAGTATAATAATAATTCCAGTTGTTCGCTCTGAAGTTTTTCATTTCGGCAACAACTTCACCGTTCTGCGTTATGCGCGCATATTCGATGTCTGATACATCCGGTTTATCCGTCATGCATTTCGCCTCAACATAAAAACCTTTGATTGCCGTTGTTTTTACCGAAAGATAGTTCGGGTAGGAATAAAAATCGCTGTCTTCTGTTTTGATTCTTACACTGAAAGAATCTATCCAATTCCAATCATTTGTTTCATCCGTTTTTCTTAAATAATAATATTGCCAGTAATCATAGTTTTCATCTTCGGGAACGTCAATCACAAATGTTCCGATGCCCTGTTCGTCAATTGTAACGGTATAAGTTTTATCCGAACCGGAATAACTGCCTCTATTTGTTACAACATATTCGCCGGGAAGTACATTTTCCGTATAG
The DNA here is from genome assembly GCA_964418245.1 of uncultured Oscillospiraceae bacterium. Taxonomy (GTDB): domain Bacteria; phylum Bacillota; class Clostridia; order RUG12999; family RUG12999; genus CAKVOK01. The sequence continues at coordinate 1,606 of CAYQKW010000013.1, read as the reverse complement.
AATTTAACTGTGTTCTTGCCCGTGAGTTCCGCGCGGATAACTCTCGGTTCTTCCGTCACGCGGATATATACGGCATTGACTTCCGAAATCAGCTCAACATCTTTTTCGCTTTGAATATCAAGAGTGTAAGCGCCGTCTATGTCAAGTGTTCCGGTAACATTCAATTTATAAAGCAGATTACTGCCGTTGTTCAAATAATACAATTCTTTTGAATCGGTTTCCGCAACAACATTTCCGTATTTATCCAAAAGATTTATGCTGATTTTGTCATAATCGAGGAACAAATCCGATGTATTAACTCTTACATAAAAGTTTTGAGTTGCCGTTGAGAGTCTATTATCGTAATTCAAAATATAAATATCATTGATAATTGTTTTATCGGTTACATTCAGTGCGGCACTGCCAAGCTCATATGATTTGCCCTCACCGTCGGTAAGCGTTATTTCCGCGGAATATTCACCGGCTTTAAAACCGATTGTGTTTAAATAAAGATAAATATGTCCGCCGCGAGAGTTGATGTCAAGGTCTTCAACTTCAACTTCGTCCATATGCTGAACCACCGCACCGGTTTTATCTTTAAAATCTATTGTAAGTGTGCAGTCACCGCCATTTATATCGTACGGAAGTTTGCTTGCAGCCTTCAAACCCATGTATATTTGCGTCCACATGTTGTAATCATTATCGGCATAATATTCGTTTGCAAACTCCATATCGTTAATGTTCAAAACAAACGGTCCGTATAAGCTGTTAAGAACTTCATCGGATTCAAAAGCAGCTTCATCAGATCCAAAAGTAGGTGATGAAATGTAAAAATAACAATTATACGTTCCGCAGGGGATACTGTTTATGCTGTCGTAACATTCAACCGTTTTGCCGTCGCAGTATCCTTGAATCGGATAAGCATGATTTTCGGTGTCAACAGCAAACCCAATCATTTTTGCCTCGCCCGGCAATGCTTCTTTTAAAGCAAATTGGGGATAATAGTTTTGGGGATTATGTTCTGCCATTGTGAATTTCGTATTTCCGTCAAGTGCGCATATTTTATTTAAAGAATACGGATTTGTGTTTGTGCTGTCCGCATCCGTAACATTTAACACAAATTTGAAAACAACTTCGGAATACGCATCTGAATGTGAAAGCTGATGTGCCGAAACATTATATTTTCCGTTTTCAAGTTCTTGAGGAACGGGAATGTTCAATTCGTCCGCATCACTATACAACTCAGCATCGATAAAAAACATTTTTTCTTTGCTGTCTTTTTCAAAGACAACAAGTGAACCGCCCGAATAATAACTGTTATAGAACGAGTTAAAATCCGCCTGCTGTTCTTCTGAAAGAGTTGATTTAAAATTGGGTATTACAAGCAAGTCGCCTTTGTTCTCGGTTTGTTCGGCTGTGAGCGAAACCTTGAGAGACGATTTATTTTCTTCTGACGAAGAATCGTCGCTTGCATAACCATCATAAGACATTAAAGACGCACTTTCCATATCGTAAGTGCCGAAATTATCCGCATTTTCTTCGCGGATTTCATTGATTACAGGGAGCTTTAAAGAGTTGGGGGGGGGGGGGGGGGGGGGGGGGGGGGGGGGGGGGGGGGGGGGGGGGG
>CAYQKW010000012.1:0-43877 GCA_964418245.1 uncultured Oscillospiraceae bacterium | reverse complement strand
CTGATGTGGTCGAATATGTTGCTTTAATTCGACTGACTGCCCTTTTCCAGCGAGGATACTATGCTCCGCAACGGATTTACAAGCTTTTTTGCGTTTGCGGTTGCAAGATACAATGCGAACAGCAAAAATATAATGTAAATTATAATTGTATACAAAAGCAGTGAACTCTGCATTTTGTATATGTCGGAATACGGCACCGTGACAAAATAGGTGTATCCCAGCAGATTATCCGAAAAAGAATGCGCCACAACAAGGGTTTTTTCATTGCCGAAGTTGTGGTTGAAAGACGGCGCGGAGGCAATCATTTTTTTGTAAAGCGGCGTATCCAAAATATTCTCTAAGTTATATTTGTTGTCAATCCCGAATACGTCGCCGGTGTATCGGCTGAGTATAAATATTGATGAATTATCCGTCAAACGATATGAGGTGTTTGAACTCAGCAGAGAATTGAGCGATATATTCACAACCATATGTTTTGAAAACGGCACACCGTCGAACGAACGGAACACAATAGGTATTATTGTGGTTTCGGTGTCTGCCGAATGCACAACGGTGGGCGACAGCACCTGATACGGTGTGCGGCTGAAAAATGTAAAAGACCGCCAATAATCAAGGTTGTAGTTTTTGTATGAATATATGTTGCCGAAAAAATTGTCAAAATCATATACTCCGCCCGTGGTTATAACCTGATTGTCGTTTTTATCCATAATATAAATATCATCAATTATCTCGCCGTGAGCTTTCAGCTGTGATATTGCCGATATAACATCATAACATGTTCCCGGCGTGGTTAAATCTGTTTTGTTCTGTAAATAATCCATAAGCGGCTGTGAGTGGTACAGTGAAGATGCCGAACGCAGCACACTTAAAATCTCGGTTTCGCATACTTGTGAATAAAGCTTGAGTGACGAAACATAATTTTCCTGCATCTGACGCTTATTGTTGTAAAAATTAAGACTGTACGTAATGATGAACGAAACTGACAAAACAAGTGACGGAAGCACGAAAAGTATTAAAATATTTCTGAAAGGTTTGTCAAAAATTTGATTGCGAATTTTTTCTTTCATAGGTTTCATGCTCCTTTACGTAAAGTAATATCAATATATTAAGTATATCAGTATTTGATGAATTTGTCAATAAAATATCGGATTTGCAACAAAAATGATACTAAAATTTAAAAATGATACTTCGCTTTTTGAGGACATGATACCAAAGGATAAATCTGTTTCTTGAAAAAAAATGTGATGTGTGATATGATGGTTACAAACAATGAAAATCGGTTTTGCCGCAACGGAAATTTTCTTTGTGCGGAAGAGCTGTAGGTTCATGTTACAAAAAAATGCTTAAAGCATTCAGAAAGAAGAGGTAATGAAAATGAAAGCAAAAAGAGTATTGGCGTTTTTGACGGCTGTTATACTCAGTGTGGGTACACTCTGCGGCTGCGGAGGGCAAAAAACTGATAACGGCAAGACGAAAGACGGCAAAATTCAGCTCACCATGGATCAGTGGCCGAGCGAAGAAGCAGACCCGAAAGCATATGCGAATGCAATGCGCAAAAAAGCGGAGTTTGAAAAAATGTATCCCGATATTGAGGTTGTCGGTGAAACTTGGGCTTATGAAATCAAAACGTTCACGGCAAGGGCAGAGGGTGGAACACTTCCCGTGCTTTACAGAACGCATTTCACCGAAGCGGATAAAATCATGAAACTCGGATATGCCGCAGATATTACGGAATATGTTAAAAAATACGGATATTACGGAAAAATTAACGAAGCCATACTCGATAAAATATCCGATAACGGCAATATTTATTTCCTGCCGAAATCGGCATACACATTGGGTATAGCCGTTAATTTAAGACTTTTTAAAGAAGCCGGACTTCTGAATGAAGACGGAACACCGAAAACACCTAAAACATTTGATGAGCTTGCGGAGTTTGCAAAAACAATAAAAGATAAAACCGGAAAAGCCGGATTTGCATTCCCGACAACAGACAACCAGGGCGGATGGCTCTTTACAATGCTTGCGTGGAACTACGGCACGGAATTTATAAAAGAAGAAAACGGCAAAAAGGTTTCTGCGTTCGCAAGCGACGAATGCGCTGCCGCACTTGACTTTTTGAAAGATTTGAAATGGAACAAAAACGCAATGCAGGCAAGCACTGTTGCAAATCTTGGCGAAATAACAAAACTTTTGGGAACAGACCAGGCCGCAATGGCAATAATGAACCCCGCAGACCTCAATTCGCTTATGCTGAACTACGGCATGAAAGCCGAGGACATTGCCGTTATCAATATGCCTGCCGGACCGAAAAAACACGTAACTCTTATGGGCGGTGCTTATCAGGCGGTTTCAAACAAAGCAACACCCGAACAGATTGATGCGGCATTCAAATGGATGCAGTTCGACGGACTTGTTACGGAATATGACGATGCGGCAAAAGAAAGATACGAAACAAATCTTAAAGCAAGCTACGACAGCGGCAACAGCATTATAGGTATAAAAGATATTTCGATTTGGAACGATATTGCGGACGTAACAAAATTCAACGACGAAATGAGAGAAAAATATCGCAACATTCCGGTTGAAAACGTTAAGGAATATAACGACAAAGAAAGCATAGAATTCCAGACGGAGGAGGAAACCTGCGCACAGGATTTGTATAACATACTTGACAGTTGCATTCAGGAGGTTCTCACGAATAAAGACAGCAATACCAAAGAAATTTTGAAAAAAGCGGCGTCCGACTTCCAGAATAACTTCCTTAATTACGAAAACTAATACGGGGGGAAACACAGTGGCAAATAAGCGTAAAAATATGCTTGTGAACAAATTTAAAAAGAATTTAAGCGGCTGGCTTCTTCTGATTCCGGCAATCCTGTGCGTATATTTTTTCATTATACGTCCGCAGGTTCTGGGTACGTATTGGTCGTTCTTCGATATGAAAGGCTATCGGGTAGACGGATTCGTCGGGCTTGATAACTATAAAAGGGTTATAAAAGATACAATGTTTGCCAAAACTTTGTGGAATACCTGTCAATATGTATTGTGGTCGCTTGTTGTCGGTTTTATTGTGCCGATTGTACTCGCAATTATGATGAACGAACTTGTCCATCTGCGCCAAACCGCAAGAATTTTGGTATATCTGCCTAACATCATGCCGGCAACCGCGGTTATGACAATATGGTATCTTATGTACTATCCCGATGCCGGTGGTCTGCTGAATATGGCGCTGAGCAAATTCGGTGTCGAACCCTATGGCTGGTTGCAGGATTCAAAATGGACAATACTTTACATAGTAATCAGCATGACGTGGAACGGTGCCGGCGGCAACGCAATATATTACTTTGCGGCACTTCAGGGCATAAACCGCGAACTTTATGAAGCAACACTTATAGACGGTGCCGGATTCTTTCGCAGAATATTCACCGTAACACTGCCGCATATATACGGAATAGTTCTGCTGTTTTTGGTACAGCAGATAATAGGTGTGTTCTCTGTGCTGGAACAGCCACTTCAAATGACGGGCGGCGGTCCGAACGGTGCATCAACAACGCTGGGATTGCTTTCGTATCGCTACGGGTTCATAAACATTCAGCCGAACCTTGCAATGGCAGTAGGCGTTATAATGTTTGTTATACTTATGATATTAACGGCATTTTATTTTAAACTGGATAAAAAAGTTCAGAACGATTTGTAAGGAGGTGCTGAAAGTATGAGAAAAGAAATGGATAAAGGTATACTTACAAGCACCGATATAAAACAAACAAAATATAAAGTGCTTTATGCGGCATTGTTTGTGTTTGTAACGGTTTATTGCATCGTGACTTTGATTCCCGTTGTCTGGATTATATTTTCGGGATTCAAAGACGTGAAAGAAATGTATGCGGTGCCTGTGAAATTCTTTCCGAAAAAAATTGACTTAAACAAGCTTGTCAAAATCTGGAAAGAAATGAAATTTTATAATTACTATATAAGTACGTTTGAAATGGCACTCGGTGCGGTTGCAACAACCTGCATTGTCGGCGGTCTTGCGGGATATTCTCTGTCAAGACTCAAACCCGCCGGTACAAAACTTATATTCATGGTGCTGTTCTGGCTCATGCTAATGCCCGGAACACTGCGTACCGTGCCGCTTTATATGACGTTTATAGATTTTCCGGTTATTCATGTGAATATGCTCAACACATTCTGGCCAATCTGGCTTATGTCCGCATCGAACATATTTAATATAATACTGTTTAAAAACTTTTTTGACGGTATATCGAGCTCGATAATCGAAGCGGCAAAAATTGACGGCGCAACCGATATAGGCATTTTCGCAAAAATTATATTGCCGCTTTCAATGCCTGTTTTCATGACAGTTGCAATATTCACGTTTAACGGGCAGATTGGGCAGTTCTTTTGGCCGTATCTGCTGATAAACAAAAAAGAAATGACGGTACTTGGGGTGCAGATGTTCAACATGAACAAATCTTCTTACACAATGGACTATCAAATGCTTGCAATATTGTTCTCAATTCTGCCGCAGGTTGTTGTGTTCGCAATTTTCCAGAAAAAGATTATCGGCGGCGTAAACCTCGGCGGAGTAAAAGGATAATGGTGTAATTTAAGCTGAAGAAAATTAGTGAGCAGTGATTAGCTGTTAGTGGTTAGTAGGGAAAGACGTGCGTGTCGTTCTGTAATAAAGCACAAGCCCACGGTAACGTACAAGTCCGTAGGGGCGGACGACCCTGTCCGCCCGAAAAGTACGGCACAAGCCCGCGGCAACGTATCAAATGCATTAATTTACCAAGGCTTAAAATAAAAAAATATTTATAAAAAAAGAAAGAGGGAAAAGAAAAATGAAACTGAAAAAACTTTTATGTACGGTATTGGCAGCAGCTATGCTTATATCGGGTACAGCTGTTATGGCGGACGAAACCGCATCGAACGGCACATTCAGACTTGAGGGCGAACACTTCGATTTATTCATCGACGATGTTGCAACGAAAAAAGACGGTCATATTTATAATACCAATGATTATCCGACAACTCACACCGGACAGTCGAACGGGCAAGGTCTTGTGGCATATACAGAAGGATGTCCGGAATTTAAAGCAAAGTTTTATGTTGAAACAAGCGGACTTTATAAAATGAAATATGTTGCGATAAAAAATGAATCATCAACGTGGTTCGGTAAATATAACGTTACGTTAAACGATACGGTATATAATGCCGGAAGTGCAAAAAAACTTGATGAAAATCCTTTGGATTGGAATGACGAAGCCGTATACGAAATGTATGTTGAACTTAATAAAGGCGAAAATACAGTAAGCTACAAATCTGTTGATAAAATCGGAAACGGAACGTTTTACAACCTCTATCTTGACTATGTGGAGTTTACTCCGATGACAAATGTTGAAATAGTGTGCGAGGGTGAAGATTTCACAAAAAACAGTGATGCCGGAAGTTATGAAACAACTCATACGGATTTATCAACCGATACATCAGCGAATCCTTACACTTTCAGTGGTAAAAGTTTTGCAATAGGTAACGCTTCGGGAGGAAATAATGTTATTACTAACACAGCAACAGCAACTCTTTCCGGCAATTATAAAATAGTTATGGATGCACAGGCAAGAACTTCAAATGAAACATGGATGGTACCTCTTCAAGTAACCATTACGCAGAATGGTAACAAAATTTTGGATGAAGTTATGAATACAAGCGGTTATTATCGTGTATATACGAAAGGTACAGACAAATATACAGATCAAACGTGTACAGCAAATGTAACAGATGAGGGCTTAAGATTCACATCAAAATGGGGTCCGGCAATTCACAGATATAACTGGAAAAACAGCATAGCATTGGAAAAAGGTGCTTTTGATATTGAGATAAGACCTCTTGGATTTGGTGCCGGAGAGTGGAACCGAAATGCAGCAAACTATGCACTTGATGTTGTAAAATTCGTCAGAGTGAACGACGCGGCAGAGGATGAACCTTTCGGTGAAGTTACAATTGAAGATAACGACAGCTCGATGACATGTGCAGCAACAATGACTAAAGAGGCTGTTCCGGAAGGAGAAGCAGGCGGAGTAAACGACGCGGGTAAATTCAGCGGCGGAACATATACATTGTTTACATCGGCTAATATTAACGAAAACGTAACATACAAAGCAAAAATCGGTGCTGACGGACTGTATGATTTGAATATGGACCTTTGTACTCACATACACAACGCAGATTGGGCATCGCCTGTAGCGGTAACAATAAAACAAGGCGATGAAACCATTGTAGATAATATGCCTATATCGGCAACGGATTCTTATACGGCATACACGGCAGAAAACGGAGTAATATCGGGTACAAATGTGGCATGTACGGCAACGGTTACAGATGGAACAAAATTATATGTATCACGCTGGGGACAAGATGTATACAGATATAAATGGCTGAACAAACTTGAACTTAAAAAAGGTGATATTGAAATATCGTTTAATGCATTATCTTTTAAAGGTAAGGGAGCACAAGTTCTTTTTGCCATCGACGTTATAGAACTCACACGTGAAAAAGACTACGACAACATAAAAATCGGTGCATCGGGTGACGAAGTTGAAATAAACAAAACAATGCAACTCACAGCAAAAGACCAATTTAACAGCATTTTTGAGAACGATGAAACAACAACCGTTACATGGGTATCTTCAAACGAAAATATTCTCGCTGTAGACGAAAACGGACTGCTCACAGCTAAAAATCCGGGTGTGGCAACAGTAACGCTTGGTGTAAACGGTGTTGAAGCAACAAAAGATATTAAGGTCTATGCAAGCGACGCAAAAATTGTTGTGAACAACGTGTCACTTGACGGAAATAATGTTGTTGTTGAATATGTCGCAAAAGGAAGCTTGGATGAAAACGGCGTAACGTTTATTGTCGGAAGATACACATCGGCATCCGGTGCATTGGCAGAAACAAAAGCGGTTAAACTTTCGGGCAACGAACCGTATATGATAAGAACAGAAAGAATAACGCTTGACGGCACAGACGGACCGATAAAACTCTTCACATGGGTTGATGTGAATAATATTAAACCGATATTCAGTGCATTCGATGTGAAATAATAATTAATGCAGAATGCATAATCGTTTAAAAATACTTACGCATTTTTAAACGGCGTACGACCTGCGGGGGTGTATATTAGCAGTTAGCTGTCAGCACTACGGCGGCGTACAAACTTGTAGACACGGTGAAAAAACTGTTCGGGCGGATAATATCCGCCCGAACGGCAACGAGGAAATTATCGCACAAACCCACGGCGGCGTACAAACCGATGTCCCCCATTGCCTAAAGGCACAGAAAGTTGCACGGCACACCTACGTTGGTGCACAGCCTCGTAGGGGCGGACGACCCTGTCCGCCCGAATCCCAATGGTACAACCTCACGTTTACGCACAAAAAAACAAATTCTCATTAAATACAACACATTCAATTGAAATGATTATGAATTGATTTAAAGATGGAGATTTAGATGAAAAAGTATATAATAATACTGCTTACAGCACTTATGATGCCGCAGATGACAATGGCGGCAAGTATTGAAATATCGGCAAACAGCGAAACAAAAAATATAGAAGCGGCTGTGGATATAGGCCGTGCGGAAAAGTCGGTTTCGGCGGCGGCAAAGGTTACGGATTCCGACGGCAACACAAATTATCTTGCACAGGGATATACCGATGAAAACGGAAAATGGAGTTTCGATTATACAACCGACAAGTCCGGATATTTTGATGTTACGGCATATGCGGACGGAGAGTTTTTAAACGGTAAATTTTTTGTTGGAGATACTATTCTTGCGGAAGCGGAAAATTTTGCAAATAAGACATTTACCTCTGATTTAATAAGTCACGATTCGCTCGGCGGAGGGCAAATGCTTGCCGTGAAAGAAACGGCAGATTCGGGCAAAACATATGAAGCGGAATATGAGTTTGAAACAAATTCCGAGGGACGCTATGAACTGCGCGCAATAACATCGGCAGTGAACAACTTCGGCACAACGGATTACAGAATATCCGTGAACGGAGGAGTATATTTAAGCTCGTCGGATATTGCCGTGAAAATCAAAGATTTTACGGATTATACGGCAAATGCGGAATTGCTTAAAGAATATTCGTTCGGAATGTTTCATTTACATAAAGGAAAAAACACATTTAAAATTAAACTTGACAATAACGACCCTGCATCGGGATATTATGTATTTTATGCCGATTGCTTTAAGTTTGAACGCAAAGGCTGTGAAGTTAAAGACATAACAACAAACGATGCCGCCGGAGCTTATGAACAGGGCAACGATATAACTTTGAATATAAATTTCGGCGATTATGCCGTCGGTGAAGAAGAATATGAATATACGGTGACTGATTTTCGGAATACCGAAATATCAAACGGAACGGCAATTTTAAGAAAAGGTGAATATGTCATTCCGATTAATTTGGGAAAATATGACTGCGGCTGGTACAGATTCAAATTGTATAAAAACAATTCGGAAGCGGCGGAAACAACATTTGCCGTTGTACCGCCGAGTGCCGAGAGATATTCCGGTGAAACACCGTTTGCGGCAGAGTTCGACAGCGAAAATCTTGCGCAAACAAACAACGACCGCCGAAAAATGGCGAAAGCGGCAAAGCTTGCCGGGGTACAATGGGTGCGAGAACACACGTCGTTGAACGGATTTTCCGCAGAAGAAAATTCCGAGCAATATTATAAAGAAATAAACAAGAATGCGGATATAATGCACGAAAACGGCTTGAAGGTCATTTCGGTTGTATCGGATATTACGAACGATACGTCAGAGGCATACACAACACAGAAAAATTTGTCCGAAAACACAAGTGTTGATATGTGGGAATTAAAAAACGACACGGAAAATACATCGGCGGATATGTATGCGGCATTTTTCAAAGCGGCGGCGCTCGGCAATGCGGCATCAAACACAGACACGAAAATTGCCATGCCGTCACAGTCGGAAAAAACATCGGAAATTTATAATGCATTGCTTATGAAAAACGATGTTTCGGCATTCAGTGATATATATAATGTACATACAAAAACAACGTTAAGCGGCGACGAACAGCCGAGCATGAACGAACAATTGCTCAAAAAATATATAAAATCGGCGAAATCCAACGGAAACATACCATTCTGGGTCACAGAATCAAGACTTGATTTGCAAAGTAACGGAAACGGCGAAATAAGCGACACGCAGTATGCCGAGATTGCGAGATATGATGTTATATCCGCGGTTCAGTCGCTTGCGGCCGGAACGGAAAAACATTTTTGGACAAATGCTGTTTTAGATAAAAATTTAAATCTAAATCCGTCCTATCAAAGTCAAGCTGTTATGGCGGCGAAACTCGGCAAAGCGAAAATTAAAGGAAAACTCAATTCAAGCAAAGCCACAGGATATATATTTGACAGCGGAAACGGTGACGTTGCCGTTATTTGGGCGGAAAACGACACGGTTGTTAATGTTTCCGCATCGGGCAGCGTAACCGTTACGGATATGATGGGTAAATCGCAGACTGTTGAAGCAAGCGGCGGTTCGGCTGTCGTGAATGCCGGCAAATATCCGGTATATGTAACATATAACGGAACGGCGAATAATTATACCGAGATAAGTTATAACAGAAATTACAATAGTGAAAAAACTTATTCGGCGGCGGAAAAAATTGTAATCAAACAAAGCTTTGACGGGGCAAATGCAGGTGTGTATACGCTGAAAAGCGGAAAAACGGCAACGGTTAATCTGGAACTGTATAACTTTAACGATACTGAAAAAACGGTTACGTTAAGCGGATTGCTTTGCGGATATACGGTCACTCCGTCACAGGAAAATATCACGATTCCGGCGATGCAGAGTGTGACAACAACCGCAACACTCACGCCGACCGACAAAGCGGCGGACATGGAAAATGCGGCTCTGATATTCAGCTGTACGACAGACGGAAAAACATCGTCGCCGTCGGCGGTTTACGTTACTGTATCGGGCAACGGAGCGGCGGTTTCATCGAACGACGTAACAATAACGTCCGGCTGGGTCGGCAACAATATTGTGAAAGCGCAGATTGTGAATAATAAAGAAAACGTGGGCGAATATGTTCTTGCGGCGGCGGTTTATGACAGAAAGGGAAGACTTGTAAACACCTATACCGAAAAAATCGACAGCATGGCTGCGAACAAACTCTATGATGTTAATGTGCGCGGCGATATGAACGGATATGCGGTCAAGATTTTTGCATGGAAGAGTATATCCTCGCTTATGCCGGTTGCACAGAGCGTTGTATTGAAAGGAAAAATGCGGAGCGACCCGGATTATCAAAAAGAGAAAATTTTCATCGAAGCCGAGAACTATAAATCCGCAACGTTTAACGCATATGCGGACACTGTGGATGGCGTAAGCGGCGGAAAGTTGATTTCTTTATACAGAATGCCGGTGGAAAGCGGAAAAGAATATTCAATTGATTATGAATTTGAGGCACCGTTCGAGGGAGCGTATGCAATAGATTTGTGTTCAAGTGTTGTGCAAAAATCATGGACAACTGATTTTTCGATAAGCATAAACGGAGAAGAACCTGTGCATATGGGTGGTGCTGCCGAATTAACGTCGGACTTTACGGGAAGTGCAATGGGCGACGATTTGATGAAAAATTACAGTGTGGGAGGATGTTATCTTAAAGAGGGTACAAACACGCTGAAAATTATTGTCGATACAAACGATTTGGTCAGCGGAAGCATAGATTTGTGGATAGATTTTATAAGCTTTACGGAAACCGATTTCACGTTTGAAAGAATTGAATCATCCAACGGTCTTAATGTGTACGAAGCGGATGAAAATGTTAAATATAATTTTGTGTTGAATGCCAATGCGGAATATAATTATGCCTGCAAATATAAAGTAACGGATTTTTGGGGCGAAGTTATATCTGAAAATAAGGCGGTTATAAGCAAAGGCAAAAAATCGGCAGTGATTGATTTGGGTATGTATGATTTGGGCTGGTATACGCTGGAGGTATCGGACAAAGGAAAAGTTGCGGCACAGGTGCATTTCTCGGTGGTACCGGAGCTTGAAAAACGATATTCCGGAGAAACACCTTTTGCAACGGATATTTGCGGAGTTTATTATTCCAAGAGCGCAAGCGATATGGAAAGGCTGACAAAAACCGCAAAGCTTGCCGGCATAACTTATGGCAGAGAAAGAGGAAACTGGGAAACTTTCGGAAAAAGCGGCAACACAAATTGGAGTGCAACGCTCGGACAAACACCGGCAATTAAAAACGCAGGGCTTAATGTGGTGCAGCATACGGAGCAAAAATGGTTCAAAGACGGTTGGGACACATATAAAGATTTGCTTGCGGCATACGATTTTCAGCAAAACTATGTGAGAACGGCGGACGGAATAATAGATGTTGTGGAAATCGACAACGAAGCGGACGGCGGTCTTTCAAAAGTTACGGCAGATGATTATGCGGCATATCTTAAAACAGTATTTATTTCAAATGCCGATGCCGGAAGCAACATGAGGGTTGCCATGTCGTCGTTGTGCATGAGTTCGGACAACGTGTTCAACGTGGGTCTGCGGCTTAACAAGGCGATAGACTATACTGATATATTCAATATTCATGCACATATGAAAGCGGATACAAAGAATAACACATTGGGAATAAGCAAAGAAAAAATCAATGAATATACGGAAATGAAAATGAAGAGCACGGAAAAAGATATTCCCGTATGGATAACGGAAGCCGGATTATACAGTGTGCTGGAAGCCGGCAAAACGGAGATGACGGCGGAACAGGCGAAATATCAGGCACGGTATCTGCCCACGGCAACCGCAGAAGCGCTTGCGTGCGGCGTTGATAAGTTTTTCTGGTTCATGTGGCCGAAGTTCATAGAAAATAATCAGGAAATGGGAACTTTTGATGCACAAGATAATCCGAATCCGTCGTATCAGGCGGAAGCTATATGCTCATATATGCTCGGAAAAGCAAAATATAAAGGTCTTGCCGATAAAGAAAACATAAGCGGTTATCTTTTCGATAACGGTACAAACGATGTTATGATAATATGGACGTCTGTTCCGCAAAGTTATGATATAATTACCGAAACACCTGTAACGGTTACGGATATTATGGGCGGAAGCCACATAATAAATCCGAACGGCGGTGTGGTTTCGGTGGATATTGCGGAATATCCGGTATATATAAGTTTTGAAAGCACGGCGGATACGGTGAACTATTATCCGTGCGAATATAATTCGGACACAACATTAAAAAGAGAATTTACATCGGGTGAAAGAATAATTCTTCAGCAAACTTTCACGGACAGAGTTTCAAGTGATGCACACACAAAAGGATATGCATTTACGGACGGCGAAGAAGTGAAAATGATATTAACGGTGAACAATCTGAACAAAACGGAGAAAACAATATCGCTTAAAGGTGAATTGGAAGGATATGACGTTAATATAAAAGAAAATTCGGTTACTGTTCCGGCAATGTCGAAAACGCAGGTGAACGTGAGCCTGAAACCGCTCGGCAACACGGAATTTTCGGGTATATACGATGTTAAAAGATATTTAAAATTCACTGCCGAAACGGACGGCTGTGAATCAAGCCCGTCGGTTGCGACGATACGTGTTGTAAATTCGGGAAAGATAGCACAGAAATATCCGATTGACGGTTCGGAAAATATAAAGAATTTCGTTGTAAATCATGCTGTTTCGGGTGCGGTTACGGATTCCGAGGTTATGACTGACGGAAGTTACAGATTCGGTGTGAGGTTCGGTTCAACCGAAAATCAATGGTTCTTCCCGATGATAAGAGTGCGTGACAAGTCAAAACCGGCGAGCAGCGACGGTATTGTGTTTATGATGAACGGCGATGAAATTAAAACCGGCGAAGCGGATATTAAAGTATTTCTTGATATGGAGGACGACAGAAGGTATTACACGGGCGCAGAACTGCTGCATATCGTGAAACCCGGTTGGGTTCAGATTAAATTCTCGTGGGACGATTTCATATTATACAGCTCGCCTTACGGTGTTGCCGAAATCCGAGAATTCGACCCGTCACTTATAAAATATATTGAGATAGGATGTATCGGATATAATCTGAGTACATCGGAAAAACTGAATTTCTATATAAAAGAACCGGGATATTTCGAGAGTGATAACAGTGCAACAGCCGAGGACGGAATAATATTCGAAAATATAACGGACGGTATGAAATACAATGCGGAGGAGCTTTCGGCGGTCTGTGTTAAATTGCCCGGGAATACGGAAACAGCGGCGGTTATGATTACAGATGAATATACGGACAGTTATACGTTCGGCGGAACAAGTCTTACGGCGGATTTATCGTATCTCACGAAAGGGAATTACACATTGCGTGTAATAACAAAAGATAAATACGGATTTGCAACATCGGGCAAAGTGACTTTCTTTGTCGAATAGAATTGCACGAACTTATGTTGTCGCACAAGCCACACGGCGGTGTACAAATCTGTATGGCGGACGACCCTGTCCGCACGTGAATGCGGTGAAGACCTGTGGTGACACACCGATTTGAATTAATAAAAATGCTACTGCATTTTAGATAAACAAGGAGGAAAAAATAAATGAAAAAACTTATTACGGCATTGCTTGTTATGATAATGATGGTGCCGAGCGTAACACTGAATGCGGCATCGGAAGCGGATATTTTTGTTGAAGCGGAAGATTATACATCGGCGACGTTCAGTGCATATGCCGACAGCAGTACAACCGATATGAGCGGCGGCAAAATTATTGCAATGTATAAGATGAAACCGAACGAGGGAAAAGAATATTCGATGACTTACACGGTTGAAGCACCGTCTGACGGGGCATATATATTGGATATGTGTTGCAGTATTCTGCAAAAATCATGGACAACGGATTTTTCGATAAGTGTAAACGGCGAAGAACCCGTGCATGTGCGTGACGTTGCCGAACTGACAGCGGACGTTAAAAGCCCGACTATAGGCAACGATTTGATGAAAAATTATCATCTCGGAGGATTTTATCTTGAAGAAGGCGCAAACACGGTGAAGCTTATGATAGATACGTCGGACTTGGTTGGCGGCGGCGTAAGCCTTTGGTTAGACTGGTTAAGCTTTACGAAAACCGACTTTGCGTTTGCGCGAGTTGCGTCGGATAACGGTCTTAATATTTATGAAGCGGACGAGAATGTTAAATATGATTTTATGTTCAATTCAAAAGCGGCTGACAAATATACCTGTACATACAGAATAACGGATTATTGGGGCAGAGTTGCCGAAGAAAAAGAATTCAGCATTGCCAAAGGTGAACGTTCTTTAAGAATAGATTTAGGTAAATTTGAGTTGGGTTGGTATCGTTTGGAAGTTATTGACAAAGGCAAAGCAAAAACATATGCGAAATTTTCGGTTGTACCGGAATTTGAAAAAAGATATAAAGGTGAAACACCGTTTGCAACGGATGTATGTCTGCAATATTATTCAAAGGGTGCCAAAGACGTTGAACGTCTTATGAAAGCGGCAAGACTTGCCGGCATAACATCAACAAGAGAAAGAGGAAGCTGGGAACATTTCGGAAAAACCGGAAACACCGATTATCAAACGGCTTTGGGACACACTCCGGCACATAAAAAAGTAGGAATGAACGTTGTTCAGCATACGGAATCACATTGGTTCAAAGATGGTTGGGACACATACAAAGATTTGCTTGCGGCATATAATTTCCAGCAGAATTATGCTAAGACAGCAAACGGTATTATAGATGTTTTGGAAATAGATAACGAGGTTGACGGCGGTTTGGCAAAAGCCACGGCAGATGATTATGCGGCATATCTCAAAACATTGTTTATTTCCAATGCGGATGCCGGAACAAATATGAAGCTTGGCATGACATCGCTTTGTATGAGTACGGACAACGTGTTTAATGAGGGAATACGCCTTAACGGAGCTATGGATTATACAGATTTCTTTAATATCCATGCACATACATCGGCTGTGCTGAAAGAGCGTTCAATGAGCATACCGATGGCAAAAATCAACAATTATATGGAAATGAAAATGGAAAGCACGGATTATGATATGCCGGTTTATATGACGGAAGCCGGTTTATACAGTGTACTGGAAAACGGTTCTGTTGATATGAATGCGGCACAGGCAAAATATCAGGCAAATTATCTTCCGAGAGCAACAGCCGAAGCCCTTTCATGCGGCGTTGAAAAGTTCTTCTGGTTCATATGGCCGAAATTCATAGAAAACAATCAGGAAATGGGTACGTTTGATTCAAAAGATAATCCGAATCCGTCATATCAATCGGAAGCCATATGTTCTTATATACTCGGAAAAGCAAAGTTTAAAGGACTTACGGATAAAGAAAACATAAGCGGATACCTGTTTGATAACGGCACAAACGACGTTATGATGATTTGGACACAGGAACAGCAGAACTATGATATAATTACCGAAACACCGCTTACAATTACGGATATTATGGGCGGCAGCTATACGGTTAGTCCGGTTGACGGAAAAGCAAGCATAAGAATTTCGGAATATCCGGTGTATGTAAGTTTTAAAGACAAAGCGGATACGGCAAATTATTATCCTCGCGAATATAATGCCGATACGTCTCTCAAAAGAGAATTTACACCCGGTGAAAGAATAATACTTAATCAGAGCTATTCGGCATTGGCATCAAGCGATGCACACACAAAAGGCTATACTCTTACGGAAGGTGTAACGGAAAAAATGGTTTTGGGAGTTCACAACTTCAACAAAACGGAAAAAACAATAACGCTTAAAGGCGAACTTGAGGGTTATAACGTTAAAATCAAAGATACAAAAGTTAAAGTTCCGGCAATGTCCAAAGTGGATGTGAATGTTGAACTTGAGCCGCAGGGCGAAGTGGAAACGGATACAAGAGTATATCTGAAATTCACGGCGGAAACCGACGGTTTTGAATCAAGCCCGTCTGTTGCGACAATACGTGTTGCGAGCAAAGCGGGAATAACACCGAAATATAAAATGGAAGAAGCGGCGGATATAGATAATTTCGATATTACAAACGTTGTTGAATATGCAGAACCGTCATCCGAAGTTATGTCCGACGGAAGCTACAGATTCGGTGTGCGATTCGGCGAAAGTGTATGGCAGTGGTATTGCCCGAAAATAAAACTGAACGATACGAAAGCCGCAGCAGACAGCGACGGTATTGTGTTCTGGGTGAACGGCGATGAAGTCAGCGACGGTCAGGCAGATATTAAAGTATTCCTCGATTATGTTGACGGCAGAAGATATTACTCCGGACAGGAACTGTTGTATCCGATAAAGCCGGGTTGGGTTCAGGTTAAACTCGCATGGGAAGATTTTGCGTTGTTCAGTTCTCCGTACGGTCATGCCGAAATCAGAGAGTTTGATCCGTCACTTATCGAGTATATCGAAATAGGTGCATACGGATATTCGGTTCCGCAGGGAGATCCGGTGAACTTTTATATAAAAGACCCCGGATATTTTGAAAACAAGCAAACGGCATCGGATGTATTTATATTTGAGAACATAGAGGACGGCAAGAAATACAGTGCTGCCGAACTTTCGGAAGTTAAAGTTACATTGCCGGCAAAAACAGAAAGCGTATCTGTTATGATTACCGATGAGCATACCGAAAAGTTCACGCACGACGGACAAAGCATTACGGTGGATTTGTCGGAGCTTTCAAAAGGAAAACATACGCTGCGTGTAATAATAAAAGACAAATACGGATTCACGGATTCGGACAGGGTGAATTTTTATATTGATTGATAAAGGAGCAGGGCAATGAAAAAATATATATCGATAGTGCTGACTGCCGCATTGGCTTTGAGTGTACAATCGTTTGCGGCAGAAGTTGAAGTTGTGCAGAAAAACGGTGATGTAACGATTGACATAAGCGGAGCGGAAAACGGCAAACAGATAGCGATTAAGGTTGAAAACGAAGACGGCGATATTAGATTTCTTGACGATAATTATGCTGATGAAAACGGTGAATATTCGGTTACGTACAATATGGGTACCGAGGGAGGCAAATTCAGCGTGACCGCACACGACGGCACGAACGAAACGACAAAAACGTTTATGATAAGAACGTCGGGAATTGAAAACATCTTAATAAGCGAGCTTGAAAATCAGGCGGCGGCAACGTCGCCCGATGCGGCACGGTTTAAATCGCTCATGGAACAATATTGGCTTGCGTTGGAACTGAACGAAGAACTTTTCAATACGCTTGCGGATAAAGATGCGGTTTATACTAAAATGGTAAAAGATTTCGGAAATGCGGACGTAAAGGATTTTAACGGATTGGTAAATGCTTTTTACAAAGCGGTTGTACTTGAAAAGTATAAAGAGCTGACAAACAAAAAGGATATATGTGATGTATTGACAAAAACACCGTACCTTGAAGCATTCGGCGAGGACGGGGAATTTTTTGCGGCGCGACTTAACGATATAGTCGCTGAAGCGTCACCGTATATTACTTCGGATATGGCACAAGATTATGAAAACGCGGAAAAGTTTATGTATGATATACAGTTCTCACTTTTGAGAGCGGCAATAAGCAAATCGCCCATTTGGACGGGAGCTAAAAAAGTTGTCGAACAATATAAAGGTAAAATCGGTATTTCCGGCAGCATAAGCAACGAGAAATATAAATCAATAGCAAAAAAAGAATATAATTCGTATGCGGCGATTAAAGAAGCACTCAGCACATCAAACAGCGGCGGCGGCAGCGGCGGTTCCGGCGGCGGTTCGGGAAGCGGCAAAGGCAGCGGCGGTGCTGTTGTTATGCCGGTAAATCCGCCCGTAAAACCCACGGAGGTTGTTATGTCCGGCGGCGGTAAAAAACAGGGTCAAAGCATTTTCGGCGATATGCAAGGATTTAACTGGGCAGAGGAAGCCGTTGAAGGTATATATAATCTTGGGATAGTCAACGGAGACGGAAACGGATGTTTCGGTCCGGCGCGAGGTGTATCGCGTGCGGAAGCCGCAAAGATGATTGTATTGCTTATGAAAAAAGATATTTCCAATCCGGTTGATATTCAGTTTAAAGATATATCAAAAGACCATTGGAGTTATCCGTATATTTCCGCGGCATATGCCGGCGGTATAATAAACGGTAAAAGTGCGGATTGGTTTGGCGGTGAAAGCGGTGTTACACGTCAGGAAATGTCGTTTATGGTGTGGAATGCAATGAAAACCATGGGATTTACCGAAAAAGGCAGAGAGTTGTTTGTAAACAAGAGTGAAATTGCCGATTGGGCAATTGATGCAGTCGAAATTTTGTCTAACTATGGTATCGTGAACATTCTGAAAGTGGAGGGCGGATATGCTTTCAAACCGGAGGAACAGATTAATCGTGCGGAAGCGGCGATAATAATTTATAATGTTGCGAAATTGTTATCATAAAGGGAGGAGAAAACATGAAGAAAATTATAGTATTATTGCTTACGACGGCTATGATGATGCTGCCGTCGGGAGTGTTTTCGCAGGAAACAAAAGGAACGGATTCCGAGGCAAAACAAATTGTGGAAATGCTGACATATATCAGCCGTCCGGAGAAAAAAGAACTTACACGTGCAATATTCAGCCGAATGATATGTGAAATCACGGATTCGGAACAACCGATAACATCGGCGGTTGTTTTTGATGATGTTGAAACAGGTTCAGAGTATTCGGGATATATTCAGAAGTTATATGAAACAGGCGTAATCGCAGGTGACGGGTCGGGGAATTTTTATCCCGAAGAAAAAATAAAAGCGGTTGAAGCATATTCAATGCTTTTGAAAGTCTTGGGATATAAAGAACTGATAAAAGATGCTCGCCCCGAAACAATAATATCGGTTGCTGGAGGTGCCGGTCTTACAAAAAATATCGGTTTGTCCGCAGAGGAACAGGTGGATGAAGAAAGTGCATACAAAATGATTTACAACCTCTTGTTTGCGGATATTATGGAATATGTGTACGAAGACGGCGGAAAATATCAAAAAGGCGAAGAATATTCCGAAGAAGTGCTGAAAATATATTCCGCAAACGGTATACTCGAAGCGGCGGAAGGATATTCGCTGTATGATGAAAAATGCGGTGAAAACAATGTTATGATAGGCGGCAAAACATTTGTCGGCAACGGCAGAGTCAGTGCGGATTACATCGGAATGTACGGTAAATATTGGTACAAAGACAACCGCGGTGATAATGAAATATGCGGATTTTTGCCGAAAAACAACAGCACACTCAAAATTATGGCAGAGGATATTTCAAGCTATTCCGATAATGTATACAAATATTATGAAAACGACAAATTAAAAACTGCAAAGCTTTCAAACGGAAAAGATGTTATATATAATCGTGAACAAAAAAACGATGAGAGAAACATGAAACCGAAATACGGTTATTGTATGCTTACTGATAATAACGACGACGGAGTTTATGATGTTGTTATGATATATGAATACAAAAATGTTCTTGTTTCGTATGTAAATATATCGAAAGAAAGTATACGGTACGGGGTTTCGACAAACAACGGAACGGCAAACAAAGAATTTATTCTTGACAAAGATTATGAGATATACAGTGACAAGGGCAAAAAATTGGAATTGAAAGATGTTGCCGCAAATTCTCTGCTCACAATGATGGAATCCGAGAATAAGATAAAAATATATCAAAACACAAAAACAATATCCGGGACAATTACGGCAATAGAAGAAGAGTATATCTCGGTTGAGGGGAATAAATATAAGCTTGCGGAAGATGTATATAAAGAAGGCTGGAACGGAAACGAGTTCACAAACGTTACGATTTATCCCGATATATTCGGCAATATTGCGGCGGTAAAAAAGAGTACGAACGGCGGCAAATGGCAGTTTGCATATATCATCAAACGTGCGTATGAGCCGAATAAGAGTGTTATACAGTTCAAATTGCTTTGCTCCGACGGTAAAGTGAAAGTATATAACACGGCAACAAGCAAATTTAAAATTGACGATGCAGCTGTATCTATGACGCAAGCTACGGCAGAAGCTATCGGCGAAGAGCAGGTTATACGGTTCAAAACCAACAATGACGGAGAAATAACGGCAATAGATACGGCAGACGTGTTATCGTCGTTTGAATTTCAAAACGTCGGCGGAACAGACGGAAACAGCCTGCTGTGCCGTGCAGACGGCAAACTGCTTTATAAATCGCGTATAAATTATTTTAAAAAGGAGTTTCAGTCGGACGCCATGACGGTTGAAGGCGAAGCGTTTGTCGATAAAAATACAATAATGTTTAATGTTCCGGCAACGGTGGACTCAAAAACCGAAGATTCGGATTATTATCTGTCAGACGGTTTGCGCGAAAATCAAAAAGACCGCATTGTATCATACAACACAGACCCCGGCAAAATCGCCTCGGAAGTTATAGTTGTGTATAATTCAACAGCGGGCAAAACAGGCAAAACATCGCGAACAATGCTTATAAAGTCTGTAAGCAAAGCTTTGCACAACGATGAGGAAATTGCTGTTTTGAACGGATTGTACAACGGAGCAGAAACCTCACTGAAAGTAAGCACGGATTTGTCGGATACGGCATCGAAACTTAAAGAGGGCGATTACGTACGGCTCGGAGTGCATAATGAACTTGTGAAAGATATAGAAATATTATATACTTCCGACGGAAAAGGCGAACTCAATAAAAACTATTATTTCGGTTCTTCCGCAAGCTACGGCACAACATGGAGATATGTTATAGGTAATGTTGCCGCGGCAGAAGATGAAAAAATTGCGGTTACGTTCAATAACGGTTCAAGCGATATAAAAGAATTTATACGTATAGAAGAATTTAATATATATGTATACGACCCGAATCTGCCGAAAAACAAATGTATACACGTCGGAACAATAGGCGATATCACCGATATGCGTTCTGACAACACAAATTACGATACGGTTATTATAGGTTCGCGTGAACATGAAAACCACGATATGCTTATAATAAAGAAAAAAATATAATCAAAAGCAAGGGAATCTGCCGTTAGCGGCAGATTCCTTTTTGGTATGACGGGGAATGTATTATATGTTTTTTAACACAAAAAATAGAATCAAAATACTTGACATAATTTATTAAATATGATACAATGTATTTATACTCTTTGAAACATTTCAAAGAACGGCGGATTTTGTGGGGGAATATTGAAGAATGGAGTTTTAAGGCACCGCCGCTTAACAGTGATTGCTATGGAAAAAAGTTTTTCTGAACATTGCAAGCCGAACACAAAAGAATTTTGGCAGAATGTGTGGTTTTATTACAGAATACATATAATTGTCGGGATTATAGTTCTTATTCTTATCGGCTATACGGTAAATGAAATCGCCGCAAGAAAAGACCCGGATTTCGCATTTATGTATGTTGGAGGACAAACACTTGTCAACGAAGAAGAAACACAAAAGTTTTTTGAAAAATACGCAACGGACACAAACGGGGACGGAACGGTTTATGCGAATGTGTTGAACATTGCGCTCGGCGAGGGGGATAATGCTCAATATACATCGGCATTGATACAGAAAGCGGATGTTACGATTGCCGCGGACGAAAATCCTTTTATACTGCTTGTTGACGAGGATAATATTGAACGATACACAAATATGGAAGCATTTGAACCGATTGGCGAAATTTTGAAAAAATACGGAGCGGATGAAAACAAAATGCTGTTCAATGAGGATAAAAAACCGATATGTCTTGATGTTACGGGAACAAAATTTACCGAAAAAATCGGATATAACGGAAGCAAAAAAGTATATCTCGGCTTACAGTTCAAACGCCAAAACATGAAAGATGACAAAGATTATTTAAAACTTTATACGGAAGCGGAGAGAATGCTTGGGGTTATAATCGGCGGCGAATTTTAAAAAAAGACTGTAAAAAACAATTACTGAATGCCGCATTATACATCGGCGGTTTGTTTTTTACAGTCATTAAACAATATTGCGAAAGGGGTACGCAACATTATTTAATCGGGGAATAAAAATATATTTTGTGAGGTACTCTTAGTATAACCGATAATTCTGCGGTTATACATTAATGTTGAACTTTTATGAAAATTGATATTAATTGTGTTACTTTGAAAGGAAATGAAACGTTATGAACATGGAAAGAGTTGTTGCACTGCGAAGAATTATGGCAGAAAACGGGATTAACGGAGTGCTGATAACAAGCCGCCGAAATGTTTTGTATTTAAGCGGTTTTGACGGTGACGAGGGGGATTTGCTGATAACACTTGATGCGGCATATATATTGTGCGATTTCAGGTTTTTACAGCAGGCGGCATATCAGGCACCGCTGTTTGCCGTGAAAGACATAAAAGACGGGATTTACAAAACGGTGAACGAAATTACGGCGGCACACGGAGTAACAAAACTCGGTATTGAAGAACGCGAACTCAGTTTTGCCGCATACGGTGCAATGAACAAATTTATAACCGGTGCGGTGCTTGTACCTGTGAAAAACATGATTTCAAAAATGCGCGAAGTTAAGAATGAAGAAGAAATTGAAAATATAAAGCTTGCGGCAAAAATTGCCGACGAAGCTTTTTCGGATACGGTTAAAATCATGAAAGTCGGTATGACAGAAACCGAGATAGCGGCAGAACTTGAATACAGAATGCGAAAAGCCGGTGCGGCAAAAACATCTTTCGACACAATAATAGCATCCGGCAAAAATTCGGCAATGCCGCATGGCAAAGCAACCGGTAAAAAAATTGAAACCGGCGATTTCATCGTGATGGATTTCGGTTGTATATACAACGGATATTGCAGTGACATGACAAGAACCGTGGCGGTCGGAGAAATCTCGAAAGAACAAGAAAATGTATATAACGCCGTATATTTTTCACAGCTGAAAACGCTTTCAAAACTGAAATGCGGAGCCGCCTGTGCGGAAGTTGACGCATATTCAAGAAGAATATTGCAATCGTTTGGATTGGAAAAATATTTCGGTCACGCACTGGGGCACAGTGTGGGGCTTGATATTCACGAACCGCCGGCACTAAACAAAAGCAGTAAAGATACTTTAAAACCCGGAACCGTTATAACGGTTGAACCGGGGGTTTATATCGACGGCAAATTTGGGGTCAGAATTGAAGATTTGGTGGTTATAAGAGAAGGTTATAATGAAATATTAACAAATTCCACAAAGGATTTGATTATAATTTGAGAAAAATAACACTTGAAATGTGTGCCGCGTTGGTGTATAATATATAAGGAGATTATATACAAAGTTTTCGCCGTCGGTCGGTTGCCGGTGCAATCGGGTCGGGATGCCGCGGAAATAAATAATAAATTGAGCCGTTTAATACGGCGGATAGGAGATTAACTTATGATAACAGCAGGAGATTTCAGAAACGGTATAACATTTGAAATGGACAACAGCGTTTATCAGATAATACAGTTTCAGCACGTAAAACCGGGAAAAGGAGCGGCTTTTGTCAGAACAAAAATAAAAAATGTCATAACGGGTGCGGTAATAGAAAAAACGTTTAACCCAACAGACAAAATGCCCCTTGCGCACGTTGACAGAAAAGATATGGAATATCTTTATAACGATGGTGATTTATATTACTTCATGGATGTTGAAACATATGAACAGATGCCTCTCGGTGCAGACCTTTTGGAATCCGCATTACCTTTCCTTAAAGATAATATGCAGGTTAAAGTGCTTTCTTTCAAAGGAAAAGTATTCGGTGTAGAGCCGCCGAACTTTGTTGAACTTGTCGTAACCGAAACCGAACCCGGCTTTAAAGGTGACACGGCAACGGGAACAACAAAACCGGCCGTTCTTGAAACGGGAGCAAAAATAAACGTACCTCTCTTTATTGACGAGGGCGAAAAAATCCGTGTTGATACAAGAACAGGAACTTATATGGAAAGAGCATAAATTTTGAAAGGAGCAACGGTATGTCGTATTTAACAGAACGTGCGTCATATATCAAAGGGCTGGCAGACGGTCTTGATTTTGACGGAACAACAAACGAAGGCAGACTTTTTAATGCTATGATAGAGTTAATGCAGGATTTTGCGGACGAGGTTTCTTTGCTTGAAAATAAAGTAGAAGAGTTGGAAGAAGAAATTGAATATCTTGAAGAGTATGATGAAGATGATGATTTCGACGAAGACGATGACCTTGATTATTTTGAAGTGCAGTGTGAAAAGTGCGGAAATATAATTTATATCGATGAGGATATATTGGGTTCGGACGATGAAATCAGATGTCCGAAGTGCGGTGAACTTATAGAAATTGAGTTTGAAGACTGCGATGACTGTGACGGCTGTGACTGCGGCTGTTCTGAGGACGAATTTTAATTAAAACATGAATTCTGCGGTATAACGCATTTCGGATTTTATTTCCGAAACACGTTATACCGCTTTTTTACAGCACGGAGGGAATGTGATTTTATGCTTACAAAAGATAAAGGATTTTATAAAAATTTTTTTGTTCTGTGTATAACGCTTATGCTTGAACAAGCCGTTATTTTAAGCGTTAATCTTGCCGATAATGTAATGCTGGGGAACTACAGCGAAACGGCACTTTCCGGAGTTGCCGCCGTGAATCAGATACAATTTGTGTTACAGCAAATTGTTTACGGAATATCCAACGGAGTGATTGTGTTGGGGTGTCAGTATTTCGGTAGGAGACAGCGCGAACCGGTAAAAAAGCTTTCGATAATCGGATTTTACACCGAAATGATTGTTGCTTTTGCATTGTTTGCGGCAGTTGCGGCATATCCGAATTATGCATTGAAAATATTCACCGACGATACGGCGGTAATAAACGAAGGCGTAAAATATATAAACATAATAAAATATACCTATCCGGTATTTGCCTGTACGGCGATAATGCTTGCTTCACTGCGTATTATGCAGTGTGTTAAAATCGCGCTGACGGTATCGGTAATTTCATTATGCATAAATTGCAGTGTGAATTATATGCTCATATTCGGTCATTTCGGTATGCCCGAAATGGGCGTGAGAGGTGCGGCAGTAGGCACTCTTGCGGCACGTATTGCAGAATGTGTAATTGTGTTTTGCTTCATAAAATTGAAATTCCGCAAGGTTAAAATATGCAGATATTTAAAACCGGACAAAACTCTTGCAAAAGATTATTACAAAGTGTGTATGCCGATTATTTTGTCATCTTTGATGTGGGGAGTTTCAAATGCCGTACAAACGGTTATACTCGGTCATATGGATACTTCCGCAATGGCGGCATATTCAATTTCGTCGACACTGTTTTTGTTGCTTAAAGCGGCCTCTGTCGGCGCGGCATCGGCGGCATCTGTGATTATCGGTCAGGAAATTGGACGAGGCGGAGCAAGAATAAAAGAATATTCAAAATCGTTGCAGTTCATTTTCATATGTATAGGAGTTGTACTCGGCATATCGCTGTTTATACTGAAAAATCCGATACTTAAATTATACAATATTTCGGATAAAACACGTTATCTCGCAAGTGTATTTTTTGTAATACAGAGTGTTGTTATAACAACAATGTCTTATCAAATGCCGGTAAATACGGGAATAATACGTGGAGGCGGAGATACCAAATATGTTATGATACTTGATTTTATAAGCATTTGGTGCATAGTTGTGCCGCTTTCGCTCTATATGGCATTCGGACTTCGGGCGTCGGCAATTGCCGTTGTATGTTGCTTAAACAGCGACCAAGTATTCAAATGTATTCCGGCGGCAATATACGTGAATTTCTGCAATTGGCAGAAAAAATTAACAAGAAATTAACGTTTTCGGTTTAAAAAATGCATAATTATGCAAAAAACGTTGACAAATTATTAATATTATGATAAGATATAAAAAATATCCTGTTTTATAAAGGAGAATGGCAAGTGAATTTACTCGAAGATGCACGCAGTGAAATAAATCGTATAGACAAAGAAATGGCAGAACTTTTTGAAAGGCGCATGAATGCGGTTAAAAAAGTTGCCGAATATAAAATCGAGCATGGCATACCCGTACTCGATAAATCGCGTGAACGGCAGATTGCCGATAAAAACAGCAGATATATTAAAGATGATTTTATACGCCGATATTATATGGGATTTTTAAATGATACCATGGCGCACTCAAGAGCAATGCAGGAAAGCTTGATGAGCGGAATGAAGATTGCGTACAGCGGAACTGAGGGCGCATTTGCACAGATTGCGGCAAAAAAAATATTCAAAACTTCGCGGCATATATCATACGGAGATTTTAAAACGGCATACGACTCGGTTGAAAACGGCGAATGCGACTGCGTTGTTCTGCCGATTGAAAACAGCTTTGCAGGTGAAGTCGGAACGAATATAGATTTAATTTTCTCCGGCTCGCTTTATATAAACGGAATATATGAACTTAAAATAAAACAAAATCTGCTTGGCGTGAAAGGTACTCGATTAAAGGATATAAAATATGTTATAAGTCATCCGCAGGCATTGGAACAGTGTGGGAAATATATAGAGAATCACGGATTCACAGCCGTTCCCGAAAAGAATACAGCAATTGCGGCAAAAATGGTGTCGGAGAAAAACGACTGCCGCACGGCGGCGATTGCGAGCAAAGAAACCGCAGATATTTACGGATTGGATATAATAGAACCTGAAATTAACGAAAGTGAACTTAACACAACAAGATTCGCCGTGCTGACACGTGCATCCGCACAGCCGCATATCGGCGGAAACACGAATTTTATGATTGTATTTTCCGTAAATAACCGTGCCGGTGCATTGGCGGAAGCGCTGAATGTTATCGGTAATTACGGATTGAGTATGCAAATGCTCAGAAGCCGCAGTATGCCGGGGCTTTTGTGGCAATATTATTTTTATTGTGAAATACAAGGTGATGTAAGCACACAACAAAGTGCAAAAATGCTTGAAGAACTCGGCAAATACTGTGATAAACTGCGTGTTGTGGGCACTTACGGAGAACATATTATGCTGGAGGACTGAAGGAGCTGGAACGATGATTTTGAAAATGAAACCGGGAAATTCGGAATATGATATAGTAATAGAACGAGGCGGAATATTCAAAGCGGCGGAATATTTTAATCTTAACAGAAAAGTCCTTATTGTTACAGACAGCGGTGTACCGGAAGAGTATGCCGAAACCATAGCAAAACAGTGTGCGGAACCTGTGATTTTAACGATTCCGTGCGGAGAAGAAAGCAAAAGCCTTGAAACGTTCGGACTTTTGCAGAAAACAATGCTTGAAAAAGGATTTTCCAGAAAAGACTGTGCCGTTGCCGTGGGCGGCGGCGTTGTGGGCGATTTAACGGGATTTGCGGCTTCCGCTTATATGCGCGGAATAGATTTTTATAACATCCCGACAACCTTGCTTTCACAGGTGGATTCGTCCATAGGAGGAAAAACGGGAATAAATTTTATGAACGTTAAAAATATTGTCGGTGCTTTTTATCAGCCGAAAGGTGTTATTGTGGATTCGGATACATTAAAAACTTTGGATAAACGGCAAATTTCAAACGGACTTGCGGAAGCGATTAAAGTTGGAGTTACGAACGATGCATCACTTTTTGAAATATTTGAAAATGACGATTTTATGAGCCGTTTGGACGAGATAATATTAAAAGCATTAAAAGTGAAAAAATATGTTGTGGAAGAAGACGAAAAGGAATCGGGACTAAGAAAAATACTCAATTTCGGGCATACGATAGGTCATGGAATTGAAGTGAATACCAACTTGTATCACGGCGAATGTGTTGCGCTCGGTATGATTGCCATGTCCGAGGGAGAAGCGTTGCAGAGACTTGTTCCGGTGCTTGAACGTGCCGGACTTAAAACGGAATATAATGCGGATAAAGAAAAAGTTTTCGCCGCAATGCTGCATGATAAAAAACTTTCGCACGGTAAAGTAACAATTGTAACCGCCGATAAAATAGGCGAGGGGAAAATGTGCGATGTTGATTCACAGACACTTAAAAATTATCTGAAATGAGGTGAATGGTGTGAAAAACACGTTCGGAAACAGTGTGTCAGTAACGCTGTTCGGAGAAAGCCACGGGGAGGCTATAGGAGCGGTTATAGACGGACTTGCACCGGGAATTGCCGTTGATAAGAATTTCATAAGTGAACGGCTTAATTTAAGAAAACCTAAAGGAAGAATTTCAACCGCAAGACACGAAGCGGACGAGTTTAAAATTGTAAGCGGTGTATTTGAAGGCAGAACAACCGGAACACCGATTTGTATTATAATAGAAAATACAAACACACGCAGCAAGGATTATAACCGAACGGCGGCACGTCCGTCGCATGCGGATTTTACGGCACACGAAAAATATCACGGATTTGAGGATTACAGAGGCGGAGGTCATTTTTCCGGAAGAATAACCGCACCGATTGTCGCAGCAGGGGCAATAGCGGCATCCGCACTTGAAAATAAGGGTATTTATGTCGGAACTCATATTTTGAAATGCTGCGGAATTTCAGACAGAAATTTTGAAAATATCACTGAAGATATAAAAGCTTTAAATAAAAAATATTTTCCGGTGCTGGACGAACAG
This sequence comes from uncultured Oscillospiraceae bacterium, assembly GCA_964418245.1. Taxonomy (GTDB): domain Bacteria; phylum Bacillota; class Clostridia; order RUG12999; family RUG12999; genus CAKVOK01. The sequence goes on along the minus strand of CAYQKW010000012.1, from coordinate 15,264 downwards.
AAAGCCGAACAAATGACGACGGAAATTGAGAAAATTGCCGCAGACGGCGACAGTGTCGGCGGAATTTTGCAAACTGCCGTAACGGGAATGCCCACGGGTGTGGGAGAACCGTGGTTCGACAGTGTGGAAAGCTGCCTTTCGCATATGATTTTTTCGGTTCCGGCGGTTAAAGGGATTGAGTTTGGTTTGGGTTTTGGATTTGCCGATAAAAAAGGCAGCGAAGCCAACGACCCGTTTTATACGGACGGGAAAAACATATATACCAAAACAAATAATAACGGCGGTATAAACGGCGGTATAACAAACGGTATGCCGATAATGTTCAACACCGTGATAAAACCGACACCGTCGATTTATAAAGAACAGAATACGGTTGATTTTGAAAAAATGGAAAATATAAAATTTAAAACCGAGGGCAGGCACGACCCGGCGGTTATTCACAGAGCAAGAATTGTTATAGACAGTGTAACGGCACTGTGTTTGTGTGATTTGCTGAGTGTTAAATTCGGGACGGATTGGATTGCAAAGTGAGGAAAGGAAAACGTTATGGAATACGGATTGTTGGGCGAACATTTGAAACACAGCTTTTCAAAAGAAATTCATGAAAAAATCGGGAACTACGGTTATGAAATATGCGAAGTGAGCCGTGATGATTTTGATGAATTTATGACAAAAAAAGATTTTAAAGGAATAAATGTCACCATTCCATATAAACAGCTCGTCATACCGTATTTGTATTTCACAGACCCGATAGCGGAAGAAATCGGAGCGGTGAATACAATAGTAAACAATAACGGTAAACTTTATGGATATAACACGGATTTTTACGGATTAAAGAGCCTTATTTTGAAAAGCGGTGCAGATATAAAAAATAAAACAGTGCTTGTGTTCGGCAGCGGAGGAACTTCCAAAACAGCGGAATATACCGCAAAAAAAATGGGGGCGTCGAAGGTTTTCAGAGTTAGCCGCAGCGGAAAAGACGGCTGTATAACTTATGCCGAAGCAAGAAAAATTAATGCAGAAGCCATAATAAATACAACGCCTGCCGGAATGTTCCCGAATATTGCGGATGTTGCGGACGATTTGAAATATTATGAAAATGTTAAAAATGTTGTTGATGTGATATATAATCCGCTTAAAACGGAATTTGTTCTGCAAGCTCAAAAACTCGGTAAAACCGCAGTCGGAGGACTGTATATGCTTGTAAGCCAGGCGGTTTATGCGGCAATACATTTCGGTAAAGCGGACGAAAAAGATTTGAATTTGATATATGAAAAGATATATAAAGAAAAAGAAAATATTGTTTTAACGGGTATGCCGGGTAGCGGCAAATCCACCGTCGGAAAAATCCTTGCGGAAAATCTGGGATTGAAATTTATGGATACGGATAAAATCATAACCGAAAAATACGGTGATATACCGAATATATTTAAAAAATACGGCGAAGAATATTTCAGAAAAATAGAGAAAGAAACCATATGTGAGGTTTCTTCGGAAAGCGGAACTGTCATAGCAACGGGCGGCGGTGCGGTGCTGGACGGCGAAAATATTAAAAATTTACGCAAAAACGGTAAAATTTATTTTATTGACCGTGACTTGGACGACATTATGCCGACATCGGACAGACCGCTGAGTTCGGACAGAGAAAGTCTGGAAAAAAGATATGCGGAGCGGTTCGTAATATACGCCAATACTGCGGATTGCTGTGTAAAAGCAGGAAAAACACCGGCAGAAACTGCCGAAAGGATAGTGAAACAAAGATGAAAATAGCTGTTATAAACGGACCTAATTTGAATATGCTCGGCATACGTGAACCGAATCATTACGGCAGGGAAACGTATGACGATTTAATAAAAAAAATAACCGATTATTGTATGGATAAAAACGTGGAATGCAGCTTTTTTCAAAGCAATCACGAGGGTGCACTTGTGGACGAAATCCAGCGATGTTACGGCACTGCGGACGGAATTGTTATAAATCCCGGAGCGTATACGCATACGAGCATAGCGATTTTGGATGCGGTGAAATCAGTGAATATCCCCACTGTTGAGGTGCATATTTCCAAAGTGGACGAACGTGAGGAGTTCAGAAAAATCAGCTATATACGTGCGGCGTGTGCGAAAACAATATCGGGACACGGAACTGACGGATATCTTGAAGCGATTGATTTTTTATGTGAGGCGGAAAAATGAATGTAAAGATATATAAAAGCAGGGCAGAGGGAAAAATTAAAGTACCGCCGTCCAAAAGTATGGCACATAGGTATCTTATATGTGCCGGAATGTGCGGCGGTGAAAGCGAAATATCGGGAATTGATTTAAACGAAGATGTTCTTGCAACAATGGATTGCATGAAAAATATAGGTGCGGAATGTGAAATTTTCGGCGATACGGTTTGTGTTAAGTCAAATTTCAAAGTAAGCGGTGGGGAGGTTTGCTGCCGTGAAAGCGGAAGCACACTGCGGTTTTTTATACCGATATTTTTAAGCGGAAACGCTCCCGTTACAATGACGGGATACGGCAGACTTTTTTCTCGGCCGCTCGATACATACGAAGATATATGTAAAAAACAGAATATTAAATTCGATTTGTCCGAAAATTCGTTAAAAATAAACGGCGGATTGAAAAACGGAGAATTTAATATACGAGGTGATATAAGCAGCCAGTTTATAAGCGGTTTGATGTTTGCACTGCCCACGCTTAACGGCGACAGTGTCATAAACTTAACCACACCTGCCGAGAGCGTTCCGTATATTGAAATGACAATCGGTGTTCTTGAAAAATTCGGGATAATAACGGAATTTTGCCGTGATAAAATATATACAAGAGGTAATCAGAAGTATCTGCCGCACAGCGGCATTATAGAAGGAGATTATTCAAACAGTGCGTTCTTGCACGCATTCAACATCATCGGCGGCAGTGTTACGGCGGAGGGATTGAATGAAAACAGTCTGCAAGGCGATAAAATATATTTAAAATATTTTGATGAAATATCAAAAGGCTCACCTGTTCTGAACATAAAAGACACTCCCGATTTGGCACCTGTTCTCATAACGCTTATGACGATGAAGAACGGCGGAAAATTAACGGGTACAAAACGGCTTAAAATAAAAGAAAGCGACAGGGGAGCGGCAATGAAAGCCGAACTCGAAAAATTCGGAGCGGATATAACACTGTATGAGGACGAAATAGAGGTTAAAAAAACAGAACTGCACACTCCGGAGGAAGTTCTGTTTTCTCACGGCGACCACAGAATCGTTATGTCGCTTGCCGTAATATCAAGTGTATACGGCGGAGAAATCGAGGGAGCGGAGAATGTGAAGAAAAGTTATCCGAAGTTTTTCGATGATATTTCATCTCTCGGAATAGAGGTAGAATTAATTGATAAATAAAGATACGAAATTCTTGATAGTCGGACTCGGACTTATGGGCGGAAGTTATGCGCTGGCACTGAAGAACAAGGGTTATGCGGTTTCGGCGATAACAAAGGAACAAAGTTCGATTGATTATGCGGTTAAAAACGGCATAATCGACAAAGGTGATACCGAAGTGAACGAAACACTTGTTAAAGAGGCTGATATAATTGTTTTTGCACTCTATCCGCACGTGTTTACCGAATGGATTAAAACCAACAAGGATTTGTTCGTGAAAGGTCAGCTTATAACAGATGTTACGGGTGTTAAACAAACGGTTGTGAAACCCGTGCAGGAAATACTTGGCGAAAGAGCCGAATTTATTGCGGCACATCCGATGGCGGGACGTGAAGTATACGGTGTGGAAAACGCCACGGCAGAAATGTTCAAAGGTGCAAACTACATTGTTGTGCCTACAGAAAAAAATACGGAAGAAGCTGTTAATACGGCAAAACAGCTCGGAGAAATTCTCGGATTTGCAAGAATAAGTGTGCTTTCTCCCGAAGAACACGACAGGATGATTGGATTTGTTTCGCAGCTTACACACTGCATAGCCGTTGCACTTATGACGTGTAACGATAATACACATCTTGTTGATTATACGGGCGACTCGTTCAGAGATTTAACACGCATAGCGAATATCAACGAGAATATGTGGACGGAATTGTTTTTACTTAACAGAGAAGTTCTCGTAAACGAAATAGATGTTTTCGCAAACGAACTTGAACGTATTAAAGATATGCTTAAAAACGGCGATTCCGAAGGATTGAAAGAAAAAATGAAAATATCAACCGAAAGGCGTAAGCTTTTCAACAAATAATGAAAGGATGAAAAAAATGAATTGTGAATTCAAAAGAAAACTGCCTATACCTATGGAGATAAAGGAGCAGTACCCAATAACACACGATATAGAAGTAATAAAAGAACAGAGAGATATTGAACTTAAAAATATTTTTACGGGAAAATCCGATAAATTTGTTTTGATAATCGGACCTTGCTCCGCAGATAACGAGGACAGCGTAATAGATTATATAACACGTTTGAGAGAGCTTTCCGAAAAGGTTAAGGACAAAATCTTCATAGTACCCAGAATTTATACGAACAAACCGAGAACCACAGGTTCGGGATATAAAGGTATGCTCCATCAGCCCGACCCGACGGAACATTCCGATATGTTAAAGGGTGTTGTTGCGATACGTCAGCTGCATATGAGAGCTGCAACGGAAACGGGATTCACCTGTGCGGACGAAATGCTTTATCCCGAAAACTACAGATATTTGTCGGATATTCTGGCATATGTTGCCGTAGGCGCACGTTCGGTGGAAAATCAGCAGCACAGATTAACATCAAGTGCAATTGATGTTCCTGTAGGAATGAAAAACCCGACAGGCGGAGATATATCCGTTATGATGAATGCCATTAATGCGGCACAGCATGGTCATACATTCATATACAGAGGCTGGGAAGTAAAAAGTAAAGGAAATCCGCTTGCTCATGCGATTTTAAGAGGATACGTGAACAAACACGGTCAGTCATTGCCGAATTATCATTATGAGGATTTAAGATTTTTATATGAAGCATATATGAAAGACGGACTTGAAAATCCTGCCGTTATAATAGATACAAACCATGCAAATTCCGGTAAAAAGTTTGAAGAACAAATAAGAATAAGTAAAGAAGTGCTTTACAGCTGTCGTTATAATCCGGAAATCAAGAAAATGGTTAAAGGATTCATGATTGAAAGCTATATTGAGGACGGAAACCAGAAAGTTACCGACGGAGTATACGGAAAATCCATAACAGACCCGTGCTTGGGCTGGGAAAAAACCGAAAGACTTGTTCTTGAGATTGCCGATTTGCTGTAAAAACAGGCTTGTGCGCATTTGATGCGAAAATCGGTTTTGCCAACCCGTAGGGGCGGATATTATCCGCCCGAAAACACGGCACAACCCACGTCGCCGTATATGCCTGTTACCAATTGCACAAAATTCTGTAGAGTCGTAGGGGCGGACGACCCTGTCCGCCCGAAAATATGCATGATACATGGACAGGGCTTTGCTCTGCCCGGAAAAATCGCACATATCTTGACAATTCCAATATAACAGTGGAATAAATTTTTTATATCAACATCACCACATAATTTATATTATGTGGTAGAAACATCGCAAAGATTCAATTTATCTATTTGACGTTTATGTATTTCACCGGTTTCCATCGTATAAATTCTGGTGGTTTCAATGTTCGAATGCCCCAAAATATCGGCAAGACGCGATATATCTTTCTGCATATCGTAATACGTTCTGGCAAAAAGGTGACGAAGATTATGAGGAAAAACTTTGCTTTTTTCTATTTTTGCAATGTCACACAGCTTTTGCATTTCGAACCACACGTTGCTTCTGTCAACGGGTTTTCCGTGTTTGGTAACAAACACGCTTCCGTTTGATATATCATGATTTTTGATATATTTTTTCAGCATTTCACAAAGCGATTTCGGCAAAAAAACAGTACGCATTTTGCCCTTGCAGTTTATAGCGGTTTTGCCGCATTTCACCGCCGATACCGTTATGTAGCGCAGTTCATAAACATTTTGTCAAGGGTGTTGTGCAGATTTTTTTTAATTTTTTTCAAAATTTCTTTCTAACACCGCAATAAACCGAGCTTTTGCATAAGCTTTATGTGTTCCGTTCCGCTTTCCATTGTATAGATACGGGTAGTTTCTATACTTGAATGTCCCAAGATGTCTGCAAGCCTTACAATGTCCTTTTGAAGTGAATAAAAGGTTTTCGCAAAAAGATGACGAAAATTATGGGGGAATACTTTGCTTCGTGCTACATTGGCACTCTCGCACAAATCTTTGAGCATCTTCCATATGGTACTGCGGTCAAGAGGTTTACCGCTTCTTGTTATGAACACCGAGCCGCTTTTTATCTTCTGTTGCTTTATATATGTTTTCAACATTTTACATAATTGCTTCGGTAAAAATACTTGCCGTATTTTGCCCTTGCAGTTTATCGTTGCTTGCCCTGTGTTCACGGCTTCGCAAGTTACATATTTTAATTCGGAAATTCTCAAGCCCGTACTGCCTATGGTCTGCATCAAATAATATAATCGCTCATTTTTCCTGTTTTTAGCTGCTGTCAAAAGTCTTTCGTATTCAGCTTTTGTCAGTTCTTTTTCTTTATCGGCAAATATACGGTGTTGGATTTTTAAGGTTTTAACTTTCAAATCGTACCAATTCATAAACATAAATAAAGCGTTTAATGAAGATAAAATCGAATTCACGCTTGCAGGCATATATTTTCCGCAAAGCTCTTTTTTGTATGTCAGCACTACCGATTTGTCAAGCTCTTTATCTCCGAGCCATTCTCGAAAAAAGCGAATATCTCGCATATATTTCTCTATGGTGTTGTCGCTCTTTTCTTCCTCATACAGATATAATTCAAAATTTTTTACGATTTCATTTGTAATAGTTTTCATAATATAATCAACCACCTTTCAAGGTTATATTTTACCATAAGGCAAAAATTATCCTTGAAACATAGGAAAAAGGCAACCCGTTTTGGATTGCCTTTTCAAGTTGATTTTCAATGTAGATTTTAATATTTAACTATTCATTGACTATAACCTCTTGTGTTTTACTTAACGGCATTAGTGAATTTCCGTCTTTCCAAACGAATAGTTTTATATGATAGGTGCTATCTGCATTTTTTATGTCTATTTCTTTATCAATATTGAGATTATTTGATGTGTTTGATTCAAGAATAATTGAATCCGAAGATAATAAATCTATCAGTCTATTATCATTATCATATATTCCCAAATACGCTCTCAATGTTTGCTGACTTGCAGATTGATTATACACATCTAAATCAACACCTACATAATCAGCATTAACGATAAGCGAATTTTCAAGACTATCCAATGTCCTTATTTCACCTGTGTCATTATTCACTAGGGTTGCAATCAAGTTGTTACTTGAATCGTAAATTTCCATAATATCACATCGACTTAAATCAACGCTGTCAATTATGTATCCTCCGCAACTCCTATCAAATTTTGCTTCTTGTATAATCTCGTCTATTGCCTTATCATTATCATATAATACACATTTCAAATCAAGTTCAGCAGAAATATTAGAAAAATCAAACATATTTACACTGATATTGTTGGTTATGCCATCATTTTTATATGCCTTAACATACATTTTGTCCGCATAATCCTCATCAATGTTTATGGTGAAGCGACTATCAACAATATTTGCTCTTTCAAATTTTGCATAGATTTCTACATCTGAAATAGCTGGGAAACGATATATGCACTCATTAGATACAATTCCATCTTCGTTGTACCACCCTTTGAAACTGTAACCTTCATTTGCCGTAGCACTTAAAGTAACCGAATCACCTTTTGTATAAGCTCCGCCACCAACAACGGTACCATTTCCTACATAACCAATTTCAACAAGAACCTTTTCGCTATCTCCACTTATGTATTCATCCGCTTTAATTATTCCATTGTTAGAATTAAGATAGACTTCATTATTATTGCCTGTCAAAGCATTTGTTTGAATTTCGGGAATAAATGTATTGCCTGCTGTGATAGGTATTTGGTAGAAATTCAATCTACCTGATACATTACCATTATTCACATCTTCAACTACATATGTAAATTCACCATCATCGGTTGCTTCTAATTCAATCCTATAATCCTTATCTTTTGGAATATAAACATATTTTACGTCACCCTTTGTTTCTATATGTATGCTATCCTCATAATAGATTAATCCATTTCTAACATATCCAACTTCGTTATTATTTTCATCATACACAGTAAAATCAACAGGGCATTCAATAATATGCTTTATAAATGAATCAAAGAAATGACCACTTGAATCTGTTCCTTCGTCTACAAGGTAATCATTTAGAGCTGCAACCAGCGCCTTCCTTGAATCATTAATTTTATCAACAATTTTGCTTGTTACACCTTCGGAAATATCATACTTTTCAAAATCTAATTTTTCAAGTTTTTTAATTAAATTCTCCGTGTCTGACAATGTTCCTACAAGGTCATCAGGCGTAGTACACTTTAAAACGTCTCTTATTTGATCAAAACAGTCATAACAATTTTTAAGAATACTTGCCACATCACCAAAGCCGCTATCTTTAAATACTTTATTCAATTTGCGATCAACAACTTTTTTGATTGCAGATTTCTCAATATCTGCAAAACCTGTCAATTTTGCCAATTCTCCGGCATATGAATAAAGAATTTCATTTGTGGCATTAAGACCTAATTCCTTAACCTGATTAAGATAACTTTCCATTGCACTTGCAATTTCTGCGTTTGTTGAAATAATGGCTCCAGTATAAGTTTTGCTGTTTCCTTTTTGCAGTGTAATAGTTCCGTATCCTGCGCCATAAACATTTAGCATATTTATATCAATCGCATATCCTCCATATTCACAGGAAAATTGTGTCCAATCCATATTACTACGGACAGCACTGACAATACTGGCAGCAACCGATATTACATCTGCAGATACATCAATCTTTCCTAAATTTTTTCCTTCATTCACATAGCCCTCGAGATATTGCGCAAGTGCCATATATGCATACACTCTATCAGCTTCGGGCATACCGATAATTCCATCAAGACCGTTAATTCTTTTACTTGATGAATTGTCGTCTTCTTCCATAAGTTTTCGAGCAATTGTCTCAAGCTGTTCGTCTGATGCCATTACTTTATCAGGTGTATTTTTAATTTCTTCAAGATAGTCGTTTAAATTTTCATTTAATTGATTTGCATACAAATATACATTTTGCAATGGTGTATTATTCGATACAAAGGGTTCTGCCACCAGCGGCTTTTTGCCCAAATTAGTAATGCGAAGGTTATGAGTATCTGTTAAAGTTCTTGTCATTCGGGGTTCTTGTGCTTGAACACAAAATTCAGATGTCAAATTTATTTTATACTCCGGTGGAACATAACTATCTTTTATCTTACCTTCCAGTGTCATTTGATGACTTCCTTTGAATGGTATTACTACACCTCCGCAATTGCTATCGCTTAAAGTATATTCTATATTTTCATTTACATTCCAAGTCATATCCCCAAGTGTTATATTTGTAGTTGGTAGTGTTTTGAAAAATTCATCTTCCAATATAATATCTTCATTGTACATTTGCGGCAAATCATAGTTCCATCCATTACGCAATTCTGCATTGACCGAAAAACTGCTGTTTTCAAATCCATTGTCATACGACAACTCAGGCGAAGAAATTGAAATCAACAATCTAGGCATAAGCTTATAAATGGAATCCATGTGGATAATGAAATCATCTTCAACAAGGCAAAATACTCTTTTTCCCAACAATTCCTCATCAAAAGTGTATTCATCGGTATTGATACAGTATGTTTTATCTCCAACAGAAACTTCATTTTGAGTTTTTGAATAAAACCATAACTCTCCAGTTACTGTTTCGTGAGATGATATCCTTACTATATTCCAATCCCACTCATCATCAAGATAAAATCCTATCTTTTTGCCTATCATATTATTAATATTTGATATTGAACTCATATCGGCGGCACTGCTTATAGAATATTCACCACCATCAATTACCAAAATTCCATCTGCTTCTCTGTATTCTGTCAAAATTCCTTTTTTATTATAAAGTTGCGTTATACCAACAATTTTATCATTGAGAATATGAATCATCACATACTTATTCAAAGATAATTTTGCTGTTTGTGAAAATTCTTTATCAATGTTATATGATTTACCATCAATAACAATAGTATTATTTGCTACCGATGACAGCTTACCTACAATTGTATTAACTGGCTGAACCGATAATATATCACCATAATATGCGCCATGTTCCCAATATACATTTTCTTCAACTAATACATATTCGTCTATAATGCTGTCTAAATTATCAAGAAATTCAACATCCGTTTCATCGGTGACATATCGAGTGCTAACTAACGAGAAATCACCCAATTCATCTATCCAAACTCTATTATCATCCTCGTGATAAGATTTGAAAATACCAATCGATTTTTTGATTTCACCTTCTTGTGGTAATGGTTCTACATCAGGAATAGATGAGTTATAGTGGATTGTAGAGGTTGTTAGCACCTCGTTTGTGTAATCTATATTAATCTTCTTCCAATTTTCTTCATTTCCAGTATAATATATATCTGTTAAACCACTACAATATTCAAAAGCATATTTACCTATGTTTGTCACACTGTCCGGTATTGTTATGGTTTCAATGGTTTCACAATTATAAAATGCATGATAAGGAATGTTTTGAGTATCAGTAAGTGTAACATTCGTTATACCATCAGGAATATAGTAATAATATGGTACATCCATTGCTACTTTATTAAAATATCCTTGGTATATAGTTCCTTCCACATTATCATAATTTGTGTATCCAAAAATATATCCAAACACGGCATCATGAGTCCCTGATACTGCTCTTGAAGAACCAACAAATGGCAAAGTAATACTTATTAATTCATTACATCCACAGAAAGAGCCTTCACCAATATTTTCCACACTATCCGGGATAGTTATACTTGTCAACGCAGAACAATGGGCAAATGCATAGTTTTCGATTGTATTTATCCCTTTGCCGATATTTACATCTGCTAATGAAGTACAACCATAAAAAGAGCTTTCTCCTATGTTTGCAACGCCATTTCCAATTGTTACTTTTGCAAGAGCTGAACATCCTCCAAACGCAGATGCTCCTATGCTTGTCACAGCATTTGGTATGTTTACACTTGTTAGACTGGTACATCCAGCAAACAAAGATTCACTAATATTTGTTAAAGCAATGCCGAACTCAACATCTTTTAAAGCGGTACAACTAGCAAAAGCAGCTTCACCAATATGTGTTACATTATCAGACATTTTTACGCTTGTTAGTTTTGAACAATCAAAAAAAGCATAATTTCCAATATTAGTTACACTATCAGGTATAATAACATCCGTAATATTACTTTCTGCAAAAGCAGAATCGCCTATGTAAATTATACTATTAGGAAGATATATTTTTTCTAAATCACCCAGATAAAATTCATTTTCTCGTATCTGTGTTACACCTGTTCCTACTGTTACTGTTTTATAATATTGAGCTCCATTCGGAATTTCGTCCACCATATTTCCAATGATTAATTCTGTATTGTCATAGGCAAAAACAGAACTATCTATATCATTATTTGTATTCCAATATACCTTTGTTAATTTGTTATTTAATGCTTCTACACTTGAATTATCGCCCAAGTAACCTATTTCAGTAATATTTTCTCCGATTTCGATTGATGCTATATTGGCAACAGCATCATAATAATATGTCCCATCAAAATTATAGTGTTGTGAAAATATATCGTCAGGAACTTTTTTTACATCATTACTAAAAACAAACTTTACTCCTGTTGCGTTAGTTCCTAAATTTGCAAATATACTATTATTAACCTCTACATTTTTCGCTTTCCAAAGCACTTCTTCCACATCGGTGCACATTGCAAAAGCATTCTCGCCTATAATATTAATATTACTTCCTATAGTTATCTTTTTTAATCTCGAGCAATTCCAAAAAGCATATTCAGGCACTTCTAATGTTTCGTCACTTATCGTGACATCCGATAATCCCAATGTATCAGAAAATGCATATGCTCCAACGCTTTTAATCTCAATATTGTTTATATTCAGGCTACTGCAATTGCTGAAAGCATAGTCACCTATATCTAACATATTTCCAGACATAGTTATATTAGCCTGAACATTACCAAAAGCACTATCTCCGATTTTAATTACACTTTGCGGTATCGTAAAATCTTTTAGATTTAATTCGAGGAAAGCATCTTTGGGTATTTCTTTTACATCATTTCCAATTTCTAATTTAATACCGTTTTCAGATCCCGAAAATTCAAAAGAAGAATACCACGAGTTTTCATTTATAGCTGCGATAGCATTCCATTTTATAGATTGCAAATTAGGGCAGTTAGAAAAAGTGCTTTGTCCTGTTTCTTTTACATTTTTCCCGATTATTACACTTTTTAAAACGTCGCTACTATCAAACAAATGATCCGGAATGACCTCTACACTATCTCCAAATATAATTTCAATACCAGAGCCATCTATCCCCACATTTTCAGCATTAAAAGAGAACATTCCTTGACAAGAAGAAAATTCATCTCCCTGAGTAATTTCTATTGCATTCCAATATACTTTCTCTAAAGATTGGCAATTTTCAAAAGGACTATACCCAATAGTATCAACTTTTTCGCCTATTGTAATCTCTTTCAGGTTGTTGCATTCACTAAATGCCCAATCTCCGATAACTCTAACGCTGTTAGGGAGTATAATACTTGTCAAATCGGTACAATTTTCAAAAGAACTACCGCAGACAAAAACTGTGCCGTCTTTTATTGTGTAATCTCCTGTGGTGTAGCTTTTAATTAAAAAATTTCCTATGTATAGAGTTTCATTGTCCCAATTTGATTTATCATTATAATATGCCGTTTCTTCAAAAGCATAGGAGCCTATATATTCTATAGAGTCTGGAAGTTGTATGTTGTCAAGATTTATACAATAATAAAAGGCAACGTCTTCTATATGAGTCACACTACTCGGGATAACAACTTCCTCTAATGCGGTACAATTAGCAAATGCAAAACTTGAAATCTGTGTTACCGTATTAGGTATTTGAAATGTTTTGTTTTTGCTTGATGTTGGGTATTTTATTAGTGCCGTTTTATCCTTGCTATACAGAATACCATTTTCGGACATTAAGAAAGAATTGTTGCTATCTACATAAATTTCTAACAAAGAATCACAATAACAAAAACAACTTCCATCAACGTCTGTTAATCCAGTGCCAATATGCACCGTTTCTAAATTTTCACAAAAAGCAAAAGCATTATATCCAATCTCCACAATGCTATCAGGAATTGTAACACTTTTAATGGTTGAACATTCTTCAAATGCCGAATATTGTATTTTTGTAATTATTTCTCCATTAACTTCAGATGGTATTATAACATCGGCATCATCTCCTATATACTCAATTACAACACCATCATTAATAATAAAATTCCCTGCATTTGTATTACTATTTGCTAAGGCAACAGTTGTTTCTGCCGTAGATATAATAGGCACAATAACAATTACTGAAACGATTAACAAAAAGTGCAATAATTTTTTTCTCATGTGGCAATCCTCCATAATTTAAAAAGTGCATAACCCATATTTCAGGGCTATGCACCGAAAAACATACAACCCTGACTAAAGGTTGCTACACCATATCTATCACTTGTTACACTATCACAAAGTTGATTTGTCAGAGTGTACGCTTTTACCAACGTACACTTTGTGATTTCTGCAACAAAACAGACTAACCCCATCATAATAGATATAATGTAGCATACCAAGTATAACATAGTTTTCCAATATTATCAATGGTTTTAATAAAATTTTGTCATTTTGCCGATAACTTTTTTTATAACTCCCATTCTTCGTCATCGTAGCTATGCTGTTTTTGTTTGGAATATGTTTGTTCTTGCTGTTGCTGTTTATAAGCCTTTAATTTGCGTATAATTGAAGAACGCTCGGCATACAAGTCCTCGTGCAACTCATTGTCAGTTTTGCGTATGCTTTCCTTAAAGGTATCTCTTGAAAAGCTATCCTTATAGGCTGTCCTTAACTCTGTTTCCGCTTCTTGCTCGGCTTGCGGTCTTATCCGTAACCTTTCCTCTATAAGCTCTATCCTGTGCATATCAGCAGTTTGCATATAAAGCTCGTCAAATTCCTGTAAAGCATTTTTAATGCCGTTTTCGCAATTATCTGTGTGTTTTTCCATTTTAGCAAGTGCTTCTGTAATATCATAGATACGGCTATTTATCTTTGATATGTCCTTATCATCAGCACAGCCTAATTCAGCAAGCAGCATTGATTTTTCAGATTTCAATTCCTCTATCCGCTCGGACATAGTATTTATTTTTCCCATCAGTTCACTTCTCTTGAAAATCTGCAATTTAGGTATTTTATCAAGCTCTGCTTTTAGCTTCGTGCATTCTGCGACTTTTTCTTTTAGCTCTGTATATAGATTTAAGTGCTTTTGGGACTTGCTTTTTAATGCACTTACCTCTATGTTTTTAGACATCTTCCAAAAGCTCGTTGCTTCTATGTTGTAACGATAGCAAATCATATTTTTACGCAAGGTTTCAAAAACCTTTGAAACAGATGCGACTGTATGCTTGACCGCTTCAACAAGTTTTACATACTGCTTTTTAAGTTCACGGAGTAGCTTGTTATCCGCTTTAATCTGCCTGTTGATTTCGCAAGGCTCGGAAGTTCCGCCTTTTTGCTCAATTATCCTTGCGGTAACTCCTTCGTGCATGGTAGGCTGTTCGTCAATCCCTCGCTCTTTATGGCTTCGGTGGTCTATGCGTTCATCAATATTTTTACGCTCTAAATGCCGATTATTTATATCGGCCCAATTCTTTCGCCATATCAAAAGCTGTTCTTCGCTGTTCCACCTTTCAGCGATTGGGTTTTGTCTGCCGTAGCGTGTGCTTTTGGGATATTTTGAAGCTCTTTCATAACCTTGTGCTTCGGCAACAGAGGGCGGCATATACACTTTCTTTTTACCGACAAAATATTGATATTGCTTTTCCCAGCCGTCAGCCTGCGCGGTTTTAAATTCAGCAGATGTAAAACCCCATTCCTCGCCGTTTTTAACGCACAAATATTCTTTCTCAGTTTTGCTTTGCCATTTGCCGTTTTTGTCAAGTGGGCGAACGGTCAGCATAATATGTGCGTGGGGATTGTGTCCGTC
>CAYQKW010000011.1:768-44072 GCA_964418245.1 uncultured Oscillospiraceae bacterium | reverse complement strand
CCGTGTTTTTTTTGATAACATTTATTGCGCCACCGAATTTAGTGGTAGTATTTTTAAACAAATTCATTTAACCCCTCGTCATTTAATTCTGTCAAAATAATTTTTTTGGAAATTGTCTTGTGCTTCTTTAAGAACGGTTTTTACATCTGCCGATTCTTCCGTAAGAATTTTCTGCAAACAGTTATCAAGCGTTTTGTAAAGTTCTTGACAATTCATCGGTTCCTCTGCCTTAATCGTAACGCCTTCCGTATCGGAATACGAACCGAACATCTTCACATCAATATTTCTGAATTTTTTATTCAATTCATCGTTAAATGCATTACGTTCGTCACTATTCCATATTTGAACAGCTTTCGGTATCGGAATGCCGACAACATATCCTTTATCAACCTCTATCTGCAATGATTTTTCTCTTTCCGCTCGTATTTCTTCTGTAACCTCCGGACCGTTTCCGCCGGCGTTTAACCATTTAAAGCATGCATCAAGCTGTTCGGGAGTTGAGTTCGGGCTGAACATTTTAACCGTTCCGCCGAGCAGTGCATATCTTCCTTTCGGACCTTCGGGAAGTTTGCCCATTGCAATATCGTCTTTGTTCATTCCGTAACTTGTAACCGCAACCGTTGCGAAATAGTTCGGTTCGCTTATTACCATACCAACCTGATCTGTTGCAAACATACGTGTAACCTCTTCGTTGTCAACAAGTGCGTTTGCCGACCATGTTCCGTCTTTCCATTTCATATCTTTAATGAGTTGAAGTGCTTCGGCACATTCATCGCTTGCAAACGTGGCTTTCCATTTTCCGTCCTCGTTTTTCATGAATTCGGTTCCATATGACCATGCCATGTTCATAAACTGCCATCCGCCCTGATTGTTCATTGTGGGGAGCATAAAACCGATTTTGCCGGTTTTTTCGGTTATTGTTTTAGACATTTCGCGCAGTTCGTCATAGGTATTCGGAACTTTCGGTGTTCCGTCTTCGTTCATGAGTCCGGCTTCTTTAAATACATTAAGGTTGATATAAAGCCCCATAATATATGCCTGTGTCGGAACACCATAGATTTTTCCGTCTTTCGACACAACCTTGAGCAAGTCTTCACTCATTGCCGCTTTATACCCATATTTTTCCATTTGCTCCGTTATATCCGCAGCATAACCGGCATCGATAATTTTATCAAGTTCCGTGAAATATGTATCGTATACGTTCGGGAGCTGATTACTGCTTGCTTTCGGAACAAACGTATCCACACTGTATGCCCACATATCGCCGACAACTTCAATATCCTGATTGGCTTTCATGAAGTTTTCCCGATTTTTTTCATATTTCGCAAGCTCTGCCTCCATGCTTTTATCCGGCCAGTTACTTATTGAAATTTTCGTTTTGCCGCTGTCACCCGTTTTGCCGCATCCGCCCAGTATCATAACCGCGCATAACGCCAGTGACATCAGCGTTCTTCTTTTTTTCATAGAACCATCTCCATTCTGCATTTTTTATAATATTATTATATTATTTTTCTGCATTTTAAACAAGGTATCTATCCTACGAAATTGACCCACAAAACTACTTATTTTTTCAAATGACTTTACAAAATTGAAAAAATAATATATAATTAATTTGTTAAAATACTTGTATTGGGGTGATATGCTTTATGCCTATATTCGACGGAATGCGCCGTCGGTGGATACGCGCAATCATATTGTTTATGTCCGCTGCTTTAATTTTTTTGTTTATTGTGATTATGCTTGTTATGGCAGAAATACTTTCTGATGATTATTCGGCAAAATGTATGAATTACAGCAAACAAACAGCAGATAATATAGCAATGAAAGCCGAATTTATCGAAAGCATGACAAGCAGCATTGCCAAACGCCGTCTGTTGAACGAAGTATACCGTTCAGAGAAATATAATATTGAAGTTATTGATACGCTTCGTGAAATGAAAACTTTCTCTGCATATATATCGGATATATATTTCAAAGATGTAAATTCAAACGTATATGCCACATCAACAGTTTTTGCAAATTCGCTCAAAAATTTTGCTTTCCAAAAAGAGCAATGGCTGATTTTTGAAACCGCATCGCACGCAAAGCAAATTCTTTATGTTAAACCACTTTATCATGGCAAAGTTTTTTCGGGCTATATGGTGTTTAATATTTCGTTCGACTGGTTTGTCAAATCAATTATAGATAATTTGACAAACGAATATAACATATGTTTTTACGATAACTGCGGCAACACATACGTCACAAACAACGCGCACGAAATTCCTTTTATAAACGAAAACAGCCTGCGCCGCGGCCGCAAACTTTACATTCGCGAAAGCATCGGTGCATTGGATATGCAAATGATTGTTGAAGCCGATATTTCCTCGGTTTATGCAAAACTTTCGCCGCTGATAATAAGCTTGGTCGTTTTCTACTTGATTTATATAACGATTTTTTCGATTATAACCGCAAAAATGACACAGCTTATTGTGAATCCGCTTAAACGGTTATATAACCGTATGAACAATTTTCGGGGAGGATAGTATAATGTATAAAATTCTTATTGTTGATGACGAATATTACGCAAGATATGGACTAAGAGAAAGTATCGACTGGAAACAGTACGACTGCGAGATTATCGGCGAAGCAACCGATGCCGAAGAGGCGTTTGAACAATTTTCTAAACATATGCCCGACATAGTCATAACCGACATACGTATGGAAGATACCAACGGTCTTGATTTTATAAAAAAAGTATCTTCCGCCTGTTCAAACAAGGTACGTTTTATAATACTTTCGGGATACAGCGAGTTTTCGTATGCCGCAAGGGCAATTGAATACGGTGTGAGCGCATATCTCACAAAACCCGTTAAAAACTCCGATTTAATCGAAACCATAGAGAAAGTCAAAAAAGAGATAGAAGCTGAAAGAATATCTGCCTCTGCAATGAACACGCTTGAAGAAGAACTTCCGAAAATCAAAAATATTTTCTTGTCAAACTGGCTTTTGGGGCGACTTGAAGAACGCGAAATAACCGAAAAATCACAAAAATACGGTTTGCCGATAAATCATACGCATTTCTGTATCGGTGTAACATCGCGCATCAGCGAAAATTCGTCAACTCTTCTGCGTCAATATATAAACAAAATACTCTTCGCGCACGGCGACATTGAGATATTAACCGCGGATATTATAAACGAGCATGCATTTTTAATATTTTTTGATATAGCCGACCGCTCCGATGTCTGCGATGTTTTCAAAAATATCACAAAGCATCTTTCCGAAATCACGGATATGCCGATTAAATCCGGAATAAGCAATATATACGACAATATTTCAGATGTTCCCACGGCTTTTGAAGAAGCCAAAAAGCTGCTTGCCGAAAATGTTGAGCAAAACCGGACTGTCGGCAACTATCGTTACGAAACACTACGTGCACTTGCAATTATAGAAAATGAATTCAGTTTTCAGATTACCGCATCGTATGTTGCCGAAAAAATTAATGTCAGCGCTTCGCATTTCATGTTTCTTTTCAAAGCAGACACCGGCAAAACTTTCAGCGAATATTTAACGGAATACCGAATAAAAAAGGCTGTCGAATTTATTAAAAGTCACAAATACAAAATATATGAGATAAGCGAAAAAGTCGGATATAAAAATCCGAAATATTTCAGGAAACAATTCAAAAAGCATACAGGCAAAAAACCAACCGATTACTATAAGGATTGATAACCATGTTCAAATTCAAAAATCACAGCATACGTTCTTCTTTAACGGCAACAATCGTTTTGCTTACCGTTATACTTTGCATAGGGACATCTGTTATATCAACACATTTTATAACAAAAACGCTCATCAATAAAAATTTTTCGGAATATGCACACAACATGAGCAATACCATTGAGAACGGAATCAACGAAATAACATATCAAATAAGTATGCATTCCATTGTTGTGTCTTCGGACGAAGCCCTGTATTCTGTGTTGACAAACAAAAACGGTACCGTTTATGAAAAACAGGCGGATACACAAAAAATTATAGGCAATATATTAAAAGACTGTTCGGATATTGCGGCTGTATCAATCATCACAGAATACGGTGATTTTTTATATTACACTTCGGACGAAACGCTTGAAATTGTTCCGAATTTTGATATGGCAAAAAAAATAAGCGGTTCTAATCTGACCATTACCGATGAAATATTCACTTCCGGCGGCGAGAAATATATTGTTTTCGGGAAACAATTCAGTAATATGAATAAAAACTATAACATCGGTTCTATGTTTTTTTATATAAATTCAAATTTATTTAAAAAAACATATCTTGATTTGATGCTTAAAGACAGCCAAACCATGATACTTTCCGACGGAAATATTATTTTAAGTAACAACAAACAAGAAATCGGCAGTAAATTATTTGTCGGAGGTATTGTTAATCTGCCGGATAATCAAATTGTATATTCTCCCGACAAAAATACAATATTGCTTTCAATGCCGCTGACAAATATCAAATTTTCGGATAAACTTTCGCTGGTTATTGCAACGCCATATTCCGCAATATACGACACCGTGAGACAATATATAAACGTTATTCTTGCGGTTATTATATTGCTGGGACTCATTTCCGTACTGCTTATTATACTTTTTGCAAACAAGCTTGTAAAATATTTGTCAGTACTTACGCGAAAGATGCGAAATTTCAATATTGACGACAAATCCGAAAGCGTTATCCCCTCAAAAAACGAAATTTCCGTTCTTGAAAACAGTTATAGCCGTCTTACCGACGAAATTAAAGAACTTATTGCGAAAAACAACGAAGAAAAAGAAAAACAGCGCGCAATTGAACTGAAAGCACTGCATTCACAGATAAACGCACATTTTATTTACAATACACTCGATACCATAAGCTGGATGGCAAAAATTAAACATCAGCCCGAAATCGAACAACTTACGCAAGCTGTTGCACAGTTTTTCAGGATAAGTCTGCACAAAGGCGATACTTTTATCACGGTTCGCGAAGAACTTAAACATGTGCAAAGCTATGTGACCGTCGAGCAAATGAGAATGCCCGGAAAATTCGATATTTATTACGACATTTCCGATGATATTCTTGATATAAAAATAATTAAAATAATTTTGCAGCCGATTGTTGAAAATGCAATTAAGCACGGATTTGCCAGAAAAAAGAACGGTGGTATCATTAATATCCGCGGTTTTTTAAAGGACGGATTTCTTGTTTTTGAAATACAAGACAACGGAAAAGGCGTAAATATCAACAACATGATTGACAATACCTTTTCGTTCGTTAATTTTCAAAGCGGATACGGTATCACAAGCATAAACGAAAGACTTCGTCTGCAATATGGAGATGAAAGCCGTTTGAGTTTTAAAAGCAAAGAAAATCAAGGAACTTTGGTAACAATAAAAATCAAACTTTCAAACCTTTAAGCAGCGATTGCTCAAATTTCCGCAAAACCGCCGAGACAGACCCATTCAATTCATAATGCGTAATTATTGCTTGTGTGATGTTTATATGAAAAATGAAATTAGCTGCACCCGTACGGGCGGAATATTAGCTGTCAGACCCACGATACCGTGTAAACCCGGAACTAACTCATGTCATCGCACAAACCTGCATGGAACGACCTGTGTGTTGTTCCGCAATCGTTATAAAAAACAATTATTTACAACAATGAATATATTTTTCAAATTGCATTTTTCTGTTCAATAACGAAATATATCGGTTGGGCGGACAGAGTCGTCCGCCCCTACAGGACTGAATATGTTTGTAAAAATATCATGCGATCGCATTGGATATCGAAACAATATGTCCTATACACCCATAACAGAACTACAACAATGCATACAAATGTATGCATTGTTGAATTAACTCCACTCTCAACACTAATCACCGATCACCAAATTCCGTGCAAACAACATATATCGACAATTCTAAATTACTTTTGCCAAAACAACCGTTACGTTATCTTTGCCGCCCTTTTGATTTGCGGCATCAACCAGCTTTTTCGCTTTAAATTTCACGCTGCTATTTTGCCTTAAAATATTTTCTATTTCACTGTTATCAAGCATATCTGTCAAACCGTCACTGCATAACAGAAATATATCATTTTTCTTTATTATGATATTATCCGACAAAAAAGGCTCTAAAATCATCTCGTTTTGAAAAATCCCCAAATGCTGAGTAAGCTTAGACTTATCCTTATGTGTCCGAGCTTCTTCTTCACTTATAATGCCAATATTCACCATGCTTTGTGCCTGATTATGGTCCTGCGACATTTTTTTCAAAATTCCGTTTCTGCAAAGATATGCTTTACTGTCGCCGACATTCGACACAACCGCCTCGGCATCTTTCGGAGAAATGCACACAACAACCACGGTAGACCCTATTCTCTCTCCGCCGTTATCGCTTATATACGTACATATGTTTTTGTTTGCGCTTTGAACATACGAATACATATGTTCGTCAAACCTTGAAAATAAATTGCTGTATCTTTTTATGTATTTATTTAAGCTTTTCACGGCAATAAACGATGCGACATCACCGTTTTTTTCCCCACCCATACCGTCACAAATACACAAAACCCGTTCTTTTTTCGAGGCAAAGAAGCTTTTAATCAAAAAATGCGAATTTTTTTTATTTATAACTCCGTCAACAAAAAAATTATCCTGATTATTTTTTCGCTTCATTCCCACCGATGTGCACACAGCTGTTTTTATTTTCATATTTCACCTCTGACCGTTTTCGCTTTAAAGCCCTTATTCACTTGATAATTCTTATAACCGCATTTTTCGGGTCGGTAATCAAAACCCCGTTATCCGTTACAACCAAGTCCATCAAATAACTCGGTGCAAATGTAACCTCACTTGCATTTCCGTTATTTGTTGTCGGATTCTGTTCCACCGATATTTTTCCGGCGATTGTTTCTGCCGAAATTGCCGCATTCGAGCTGTTTATTGATATTCTTCGTACAACATTGTAATCCAATATATATAAATATCCGTTTTTACAATCCATTCGGCGCGGTTCAAAAAACATAGGATTTGGACCGTCAATAAACTTATTGTTATCGTCTACGCCGGCAAATAATTTTAAAGTTCCTGAACTTACATTATAAAAATATATCGAACCTTTCACTGTATTTCCTAAAAAAACATTGCCTTTTTCGTCCACCGTAAGTGTTTTTATTCCGGAATCGATTTCTTTTATATAATTTATATCTGCCGTTGTTAAATCCAATTGTGCCAAATAATTTTGTCCGACGCCCACATTGTTATATAAAACATAAATTTTGCCGTCTTTTGAAATGTCAAAATCCGATATTGAACTGTAATTTGCTTCGGTTACAAATACTCCTTCGGCACTTGAATTGCTAATCTTTATAATTCCGTAATATTTTATCCCGTCGGTATTTTGAAATTCATTTGTCAGCACATACACGTCATTTTTATAACATTTAACGGCATTTGCCGTTATATACGACGGTTCAAATTCAACGGTTTCACTTTTGCCTCCGCACAGCTTTCTTATCAAACCACTATCCGCAACATAAACCTCACCGGCATCGTTCACCGCAATGGCTTCCGGTGATATAAACGACATATTCGCAATATTTCCGTCATGTTTTTGTCTTTCACCGTTTCCGGCATATGTTTCAACCGAAAAATTACCGGCATACTTAAGAGTTGTGTCATATACAATCATAACCGTGTTTGTTGTTCCATCCCATCCCACAACAGCATCAAGAGCTTCTGCAAATGCACGCAGCGGAATATAAGTTTTTTCGTTTATAAGTTGCGGCGGAACATCAATAACAATTTTAGACTGTACTTCGGCACTGACTCTCTTCATTTTTGAAACAACCGTACTGCCGATTTTCATAGCAATTTTTGTTGTTTCGTTTTCAAGATTTGCCGTTTGCGCACTGTTAAGCCACGTAACTTTGCAACCCATTGCTTCGCCGATTGCACGAAGCGGCACCAATGTTCTTCCGTCAATCATCACCGCTTTATCATTGCTTTGCAATTCTTTGCCGTTTATGATTATTTTAATATTTTCCTCCGCTGTACAATTAAAAGATATGCTTGCCGCAAATACAACAAAAGCCGCCGTTATGAATAATATTTTTTTAAATCTGTTCTTCATTTTTATCACCTTTCTTTTAATCAAACGTCGGATCAAATATTTCCGGCACATCTTCATTTGCAGAAGGCGGTTGTTTTTCCTGAACCTGCGGTGCCTGGGTCGGTTGCTGTACCGGCGGTTCCTGTACGGGCTGCTGTACCGGCGGTTCCTGTACCGGTGGTTGCTGTACCGACGGTTGCCGTACCGACGGTTGCCGTTGGCTTTTATTATTCGTCACGTTTTTTTTATTCGGCTGTGCATTATCCGCCCCATTGATGTTTTCATCAACAGTCGGTACCTGAGTTTCCTCCGGAACATAAATGTCTTCCTCTGCCGGTACCGTTGTTGTCTCCTGTACTTCTTCAGAAACGGTTTCTTGCGTTTCGATACCGTATTTTGAATTGATTGCAATGTCATATGTTTTAGATAATTTACCATCGTTTATGATTGATACAATTAATCTTACGTAATTGGCACCGATGGCATTCTCTGCCCCCGATACATTCATAGTGAAAGCACTTGCCAAAGCTTTCGGCATGGTTTTTCCGTCATAATCGCCTTTAACAACAAATTCGTCACCATCAAACGCTTCCGCCGCATCAACAGAATAGCGGTCGTTTCCGTCTATGAACAGCGTTATCTTTTTATCGTCACTGTTTTCGGATATTTCCGCCACAAGTGCCGACTTTTTATTTTTTGTACTTATTTTTAATTTTGCATAACTTGCGGAATTGCCTTCCGTTGTAAATACTGCACTCTCAAAATCCTCGTTTTTTAAAGCATACAAAGAATTATTCTGCGAATCGGATACAGAGATTTCTCCTTTTCCCAACAACATATGTATTGTTGCAAGTATTTCCCTGTTGCTTCTTCCCAAATCTGCTTTTCCCATAGCAATAATATTGTTTTCTTTATCAAAATAATAATTACATCCGTATGCATTCAATCTTTTTTCAATTTTATCATAATCGGATTCGGCTATATCACCCAAAATTTCAAACTCTATCGGTGAATTAAGTTTTTCTTGCGTCATAACCGCACACTGTTCCGGTTTTTTACTATGATTATAACCGTATATGCCGGCCGCGGCAATAAGCCCCGCACAAAGCACAGGGACGGCAATTTTGAAAATTTTCTTTTTAAAGGATGTACTTTTTGCTTTTTCCGACAAAAACTTTTCTCTTACCTCTTCCATTATCTCCGTTGCATCTTCGTCCATAACCTCGGTATTTTCGTCACCCATTACTTCCGTTGCATTCGGAGTTTTACTGTTTGAAACATACTCAACCGATTTAATATCAAGAGTATCCCCATTCGGGAACATTAATATACCTTCACCCTCGGTATACAAAATCGCCTCAAGATCCTCTCTCATCTGCGTGGGGCTTGAATATCTGTCCTCAGGATTGAAACTGCACGCTTTAAGTGCAATCTCCGCAAGCCTGCTGTCAGAAACACCGGACGGCATTGGAAACTTATGACCGCCCATACGCATAATCAATGCTCTTTCCCTGTCGCTGTAAGAAATAGGTTGCGGATACTGCGGCATAAACGGTGCTCTGTTATGATTTAACAATCTGTATAAAACAATACCGAGCGAATACATATCCACACTTGAACCGTACGGCTGTCCTTTATATACTTCCGGTGCCATATACGTTTGTGTGCCTGTTTTCGTGAGCCCTGACTGCGTTTTTTCAACTTCTTTCGCAATTCCGAAATCACCAAGTTTAAAATCGCCGCTGTCGGATATAAATATATTTTCCGGTTTAATATCTCTATGGATTATGTTATATTTTTGGCAAAGTTCCAATGCACGGCACATATCTATGCCAAGCTGAATAACATCTCGTTTTGTTACGGATGTCGTTTTCATATGAGTCATCAGCGGAGTTAAAAGTTCCATTCTTATAAGAATATCCCAACCCACTCCATCTTCATGTTTTATCACCTGATGGTCCTCGTAACTGACAATATGGCTGTTACCTTTAAGTTTCGACATCAAAACAAATTCGCCGACTATTTTTTCAACAAACTGCTCAAGATATTGTGTTGCCCCGGTTGCATCCATGCCGTCATCCAGCAAGCTCTCAAGTTCCGACTGTGTTTTCGGAATGGTAATCGCTTTCAATGCAGAATGATACACCGTGCCGAAATCCTCTCTTTCAATTTCAAACACAGCTCCAAAGTTTCCTTCTCCCAATTTGCGTTTGATTTTCCAAGCACCGAATATGGGTTCATACTTTTTGTAATAATTTGCCTCCAAATTTCTTCACTTCCCGATTATAACAAAATTATATTTTTATTTACCATTGAATAATATTAAAATAATTATTAAGTATCACGCACACAAATCCAAGTGTTATTGCATACGAAAATCTGAAATAACTGTTTTTTCCGCCGCCGAAATTATAGCTTATGGGTTTTCTTGCATAAAAACAGTTTTTAAACCAACAAAACAAATTACCGAATCTTTCTCTGCCGTTTTTGTTTGTCAGCATAAATATAACAGCAATAACTCCTCCGCAAAGAAACGTAAACAACATCATCTCAATGCTCTTTCTCTTTCCGACTACCGCCCCAACGGCACACAAGGCTTTAATGTCTCCCGCACCAAGCATTTTCAATGCATAAAACGGAAACAGCACAAGAGGAACAAGCATTCCGTATACGCTGTTTAAAAAAGTCTTGTCCGCAATGCCGCAAATAAGTCCGATAATCAACGTCGGCAAAACAATCTTATTTTTTATTTTATAGTCTTTTACATCGGTTGCGTTTATTATAATAAGAAATATAACGCAAACACATATTCTTATTATCATATCATATCTCCAATTTCAAAAAATCTTGCACAAGTGCGATTACCTTCGTATTTTTCCACACCCAATCCGCAATCTGATGTCTGAAAATCCAGCCGGCTACCACCGCACTTGCAACAAGCAGCGCAATTATTATCAGGTGCATATATATCTTTTGAGGTTTCGTATATCGGCAAATCACCGAAGAAACATTATCGGTTGCTTTCCCCGGTTCGATTGCATTTCGTATTACCTCCGCTTTATTTTCAAACACGCCTTTCTTATCTTTGATTATTTCAATCAATTTTTCCGGCGATACTTTATTGTGTACTCCGTCACAGCACAAAAGAAATACATCATTATGCTTTATTTTGCCTGTTTTTGAATATACTCTTATTTCTTCAAAAACACCGACACACATTGTAAGAACATTTTTTTGTTTGAAATTTTTTGCTTCTTCATTTGTCAATTCACCGTTTCTCAGCATATCCGCCACCAGCGACTGGTCCTCTGTAAGCTGAATAAGCTTGCCGTTTCGATTAATATATATTCGGCTGTCTCCGATATTTTTTATGTAATACTTTTTTTCAATTGTCAGCAATAAAGATAATGTTGAACCCACACTGCTTTCAATTTGATTTCCGAAATTTTTTGCACTCGCATTAATTTCGGAAATGGCTTTTTCAAGTAGTTCGTCAATTTCTTTATCTTTATATTTTTTCTTTGCCAAAACCGTATGTAATTCATTTTTCCATATCCGAGAAAAATGTGTAACAATAAGATTGCTTATTTCTTCTCCGAAAGCAAGACCGCCGCAACCGTCGGCAACAATATACAAACCAACCGCTTTATTCTCGATAATCCCTGTTTTCACAAGAATACTGTCTTGATTTGTTTGCTTTTTATCACCTATATCGGTATGTGAGCTTACTTTTATGTTCATCATTATTATCACGTTCCTTTAAATCAGCAAAAAAACGTCATATCAACATCAGCAAGAGTAATTCGGTCTCCGTTAAATATTTGATATTCGCAATTACTTTGAATTCTCTGATTTGAACCGTTTATATATGTGCCGTTCGTGGAATTGTAATCTTTCACAAAATACTGTCCGTTACGAACCGCAAACTCCGCATGTACTTTACTGATTTTTCTGTTGTTAAGAACAAAATCACACTGCGATCTCAATTTTCCCACCACAACTCGTTCTCTTTCCAGATTTACGCGTCCGGCTATACCGTTATCATAAAACTCCAGATATGCACAACCTGAAGTGTTTCCGCCGATAACAACCGTATCTTCGTTCTCAAATTCGGATATTGGGTCATAACTCGGTTCAGGCACAGCCGACGGAACAACCGCCGCTTGAGGAATCTCGCTTTTAACTTCCGACACAACAGGTTCTTCCTTTTTCGGCGTATTGGGAATGTCTTTTTTCTGTACTGTTTCGGGTGGTTGCTTGCCGGGCATCGCCGGCGGTACTTTACCCGGCACGGCAACACTCGGTTTTTTTACCGTTTTTGCTTCTTTTTCCTTTCTCGCCGGTTTTTCTTTATTATTTTTGAACATCTCACGATAAACAACAAAATCTATGCATCCGATAGCGAGTAATACTCCTGCCACATATTGCAAATTTATACTGCCGGATTCATCGCTTAAAACTCCGGCGGCAACCAATCCTCCCACAATAACTGCCAATGCGGCCTGCAATATAAGAAATACTGTTTTTTTGAAATTTTTTGTTTTCGGCTCTGCTACATTTTCAGATTTCTTTTTTGTCTCCGATTTTTGGGGAACAGCCGGTTTTTTTGCCGCTCCTCCACCCGGAACTTGACCCGGTCTGTTCTCAGGCGGCGTTTGTACGGGCGATGTTTGTACAGGCGATGTTTGTACAGGCGATGTTTGTACAGGCGGTGTTTGTACGAGCGGCGTTTGTGCAGGCGGTATTCTGTCTGTCTGTTTATTTTCTTTTTCTTTATAAACACCTTTTCCGCCGCAATATCTGCCACACATTTTTCTCAATGTCTTTGTACTGAATCCGGGGTTGTTTAACGTTTCAAGCAAAACCTGAACAAAATTATCGTTTGAAAATTCTATTTTTGACCCCATAACAAATCCGAGCAACATATTTTTGAGCGATTCTATCCCCACATCTTCCGTTGTATTCGGCAAATAAACAAAATACGGTTCAAAATGCCCCGGTTTCACAAATATTTTATCCGGTTCAAAAACAATGCCGGAACTTACCAGCTGATATTCTTCAATATCGCTTAACGCCGTCAAGGCACCGTTTATTATTTCAATCATACCCTCTTTCGAGATTTTGCTTTTTCCCATTGCCTGCTCTAATGTTATTTTTGAAGTTATGTTATAAAATATTTGAATGTCGTCGTTTTTCTGTTTTTTTGCCGCATTTACCACATTTTTTATTTCATTGTTCACAAGCATTTGAAGCTGATAATTTATCAATCCTTTTCCGCATTCAAATGTTGCCGCAAGATAACTTGAATTTCCCACCGTTTCATATGTATATTTCATATTGCTTCACACCTTTCTATAAAATTTTAATAATAATCTCTTTTCCCACTGCACTTTTTGCACTGTCGTCCAACTCATATTCCGATGTTCCGAATATCATATCACTATAAAATTTATCATTTACTTTTATCAAAAAATATTCTTTTTCGTTTTCCATTTTTTTGTATGCACCATATCCGACTTCCAATACATACTTCCGGTTTTCTGTTTGAAAAACCAAATAACACTTCAACTTTTTTCTTTCCGTATTAGGTAGATAACTATATTCTGTTTCTTCATATTTATTTACAAGTTTCGCCTTTTCAACAAATACTTTTACGTTTCCGACATTAATATCTTTCTGAAAACATTTTACAAAAAAATTTTTAATTACGTTCAAAAAAACTTTTAACAGTATTAAAAACACTATGCACTTCCCATAGAAAAGCATGATTTTTTCCGAAGTACCGTTTTTTAAAACAACAAGTGCTATCATACTAACCAATATAACAAATGCCAAAGAAAATAACATATTGGATATTTTTTTTGAACAACCGATATTCTTTTGTTGTTTTTTATTTTTATCCTTTATTAATTCTTCCAATATTATTTTTTTCATATTCACACCCGTTGTATAAGTTCTAAAACAAATCCACCCGCTAACATAAACGGAGCAAACGGTAACTCTGTTTTCATTGTGAATTTTTTAAATAACACACCTATCAAACCAACAAGTAACCCCGTTATTAATGCCGAAAACATAAATTTCACTATTAATGGATACCCATATGCAACCGCATATCCGGCAATAAGATATATATCGCCGTCTCCAATTTGGTTCTTGCATATTTTTCTCATTAATTTAGTCAACAGAAAACATATAACGCCTGTAATAATCGGATTGTAAACCGACACATCGTTTCTCAAAAAAGAAAAAATAATCCCGACTATTATCATTGCAATACAATATTTAACCCGAATCATTTTTTCTTTTATATCCGTATATGATATAAATGTACAAATTACACCTATTGAACTGCAAATAATATAAATTATTTGCGGTTCATCGAAGTAATACATACACATATAAAACCCAATTACAAGTTCCGAGATTACCGTTAAATATATTAACGTTTTCTTTTGTAATTTGTTCTGTCTTCTTTCCGCAAACAAACACAGTGCAAGCACAATTTCAGGAATTACAAATAACATTTTTTCTCCTCCTAATAGCAAGATGAACAAGCTGTATATCCATTTTTTCCGGCAAAATATTCTTTTAGCTCGGTAACATGCTTATTAAAACATTTACTGCAATTCGGCGAACTGTGATATTTATTGCTTCCATTAACAATATATACGTTATTCTTTGTCATATAATCAGTTGCTAAACTAATAATCTCAGAGATTCCCTGTTCTAAAACACCTTCATTGCTAAAACTTGTAACAATTCCGTTTCCACCATTGACCCAACATTTTTCAACAGCCATTTTTCTTACAGTAAATGTCAATGTTTTTATGAACGGTAATTTTATTTCCCCATCATAAGAAACAATTACAACCGCATCATCTTTATCAAAATCCTTTCCCGGTACCAATCCGTTTTTTATATAGTTTACCCCAAGACTATTAACGGTATATTCTCTGTTTGTCTCAGGAAATTTAACGAGTTCGACTTTCATTTTATCTTTATTTATAGGAATACCTTTTTCATCGATGGTAGTATCTATAATATCACATACAAAATTGTATTTGAATTTGGACTTAAAGGAATTTACATCATCGCGAAAGAAACCATAAAAATCAGCTCCTATATTTTTTGCCAAGTCAAATATTGTACTAACACCGGCTTTTGAAAGTCCCGTCGTTAATTTGGCTTTATCTCCCGCCGTTCTTTTGCTTTCGCCATAAGCAAAAAATGTTTGCGCAATTGAACTTCCTTCCGAAAAAACAAAATCTCCCATATTTTTTGCTTTTTCTTCCGCCGTAGCATCATAAGTCGTGTCAATGTCTTCCTGTATATTGTTTACAATATTAACCAAATATCCGACATCAGATATTGCCTTTGCGCTTTCATGTGCGAAATAAGACAACGCATATTCAACAAGTACCAATTTAACCATCATCAGTAATAGTAACATGATTGATATAAAAATAACCGATACCAACGTTGCTTCAACAGTTAAAGATCCTCTTTTTTTCATAATCATCACCTTTAATAACCAAACTTAGTTTCTTTAGTAATAGGATATTTCCCGTTATTGACATTTCCGAGTATATTTCTAAATCCAAATATATCCATAAACACCAAGTCGCATTCTACTTTTACTTTTGTGGTTACTTGTGTATAAAGATTAGTCAAACTGCGGCTTTTATTTTCAAGTTCTGCTTTTGACGCAATTGTTGCATTTATAGTATTTATCATGCGCGGAATTTTTTTAACTTCAAAAATCATAGCAACCATGAGATGGTCACTGTAAGATACTTCCATTATTGAACCGCCGAAAAATCTTGTCGTTGCATTTGTAACAGGAACAAGAGAAATATTTTTCCCCATTACAAGCATATTAAAAATATCCTCAACCGCTTGTATTGCTCCCCTGGTCACCGCATACCCAAGCTTAACCAAAAAAGAAATGCCTTCAACTGCCGGTGGAGAACGAAATATCATATAATACGCCGTATCTATCGCAAATCTCCATCTCAAAACATCAAATACACTTTGTATGGCATTCATTCCTTCCAACGAATAATTATGCAAAATATACTCTGTTTCCGCAAAATTAAAGTAATGTTGTCTTTTTGTAGATGATGTTATGTAATTTGTTTTATCAAGTATATAACTTGCATAAATAATTTGTTCAACCAAATTGTCTTCCTTAAAACTTTTTACTGTGTTACTGATTTCTTCAAACGCACCTATCCCCAATTGATTTGAAATCCACCTGACAATATTATCTATTATCGGATTATCATTTTCCTCTTTATATATTTGATACTTTGAATTATCTCTCAAAAGCATATTTTTCAATGCCGATATATTGCTGTATATGTTATTTGCATTTGCTTTTTGTCCGGAACTATCCGGATTCTCTTCCTTTGCTTCTGTTTTTTTTATTTCCATAATTGTACCAACATCAATAGCTCCTATATCTGCTATTTGCCGATTCATTCCGATATAACAGTTTGTTCTGCCCACTTCAAGTGCAGTTTTAGCTTCTTCCGTCGGTTTGTTTTCTTCACTTTCTTCCAAACATCTTTGCATATTTGATACACATTCCAAAATTTCAGAATTTGAAATTTTAACTTTGTTTTCATTTGTAATCATCACTAAATCTTCATACTTCAGCAACTTTTGGTCATAAAACTCATATGCAGACAATATAACCTGCATAACAACCTCATCTTCTGCATATTCATTAAATTTACTTTTCTTTTCGTCAATACTTTTTTGTGCATTTGTTATATTATTCTTTATTTGTTGCACACGCTCGATAATTTCCGAGCTGCTCGTTCCTTTATCCACATAACTGTCACTATCGTTTTCCGAATATTCATTATACGTTTCCACGCTCGAATCTGCTTTTATTGATTCAAGTTCTCTGTCTGTCTGCTGTACTGTCTCAAGCATTAAATTAAGTTCTCTTGTCGCCTCTTCAATTGCGGTATCCAAACCGGCTATATCGGAAAATTCTTTCTTTTTAAACACTTCCCTGTTGCCAACATTAAACATTTCCGATATTCCTTTGGATGCAGCGGTTTTCTTGATATTTTTTTCCAAAGCTTCATAAGCCTTGTTCCACTTCAATTCAACTAATTTTTCCGGATTACTTGTAACTCGTTTTAACATTTGCAGCTTTGTATTTGTGCTGTCCGCTTGGGATACAAGCTTTTCTTGTACATCATTTGCCTTCGTTGCGCCGTTTGTTACCTTTTCTACCGCTTTTGATTTCAACAAATTGCTGACTTGTGAAACAATTCTGTCTACACCTATAAGAACCGCTCTTGGTGCATGATATTCTTTAACTTGCTTTTTAAATACACTTTCTTCGCTTATGGGTTTTGAAAATTCAATAGATATTTCATCTTCAACCAAAGAAGCATTTTTAAATTTTAAAACCGAAAAAGTATTTCCGACCGCATTGTTATTTTCATCAGCATTCATATTTCTTTTTAAATATTTAAGAAAATCCTTTCGTATTTCTTTTGTGTCTTCGATTGCAAAAAGTCCATAATCTCCAACCAAATCAGCATCATAGTTTGCCATCATAGACCTTGTTGCCGTTTCACACATAGAGCTTACGGCATAATCCGCCAAAATAATTCTGCTCAAATCAATCATAACTCCGCCAAGTGTAAATACCGAAGTTATTATCAAGAGCATAAAAACAGTAATCGCACCTTTTTTCATAAATTTACTCACCTCAATATTTACTTTCAAAGAATCCTTCAAAAACACCCCAGCCAAAACTGCTCACATTATTTTTAATTCGTTTCCCGACTTCTTTAATCAAATCAATTGTTCGTATATTCGTAACTCTGTTTGTTACCCTCGCAACCGAACTTACATTAAACTCCATAGCTTCATTGCCGGCAATTAATTCGGCAATATTTCTCATGGGGAAATTGATTTTATATTTTAAATTTACTCGTATCTTCTTTTGAAGAATACCATATTGCGAAACTGTGATTTTTGTATCTTCAACTTTGAAAAAGCCTCTCTTCAGTTCTTTTTCAACTATATTTTTTATATCAGCTTCGGTTATGCTTTCTTTTTGTGAAGAAGCAATAATATAGGCAGATTCCTGTGCCCCCACCGTTGCCGCATTAATTAATACCACATTTTGGTATAACAAAAACAAAGAATACATAATTGCAAAAATTATTATAAGTATACTGACAAACACAAGTATCGCTTCAACAGTAAAATACCCGTCTTTTTTTATATTTTTCTCTTTCATATTTCCGTACCTACCTTACTTTTATCGCTTCCGAAGCCGATTGAAGTATTGCATCTAAAAATTTCGTAATCACATCTATTATACTTTTAAATATCTTAACAAAAAAGTTATCCGCATTTTTTCCGATAACTTCATTCACTTTTTCTTGCAGTTCTTCACTGTTATTCTCAAATTCATTCAATATATTTTCAACGGTATCCATTGCCTGCACGGCAGTTTCCGCATTATTTTCAATTTCAGGAGTTGCGCTTGCCGACGCGTATACGCAAATATTAAAACTCAATATTACCAACACAAATACTATAATATTTTTTAGCATAAATATTTCATCTCCGCAATAATATAATTACAAGGATTTGTTTTATGTATTTGCTCATAATGAGCAAATACATAAAACACTGTTCTTTTTGTTTTTATTTATCACTGTCTTGTAGCAAACCGCTATCAATATCTTCAACATCTTTCTTTGATTCAAAGATTTTGTCCATGGTATCTCTTACCCACTCTGTAACGGTATTTTTGAATATCAAAGCTATCGCTACCAAACACGCCAAAATAAGTACAACTTCAACAGTACCCATTCCATCCTCTTCTTTTAAAAATCCTTTTGCCAAACTTAACATAAAAAACTCCTCCTTAAATTTTTTTACATTCCTGAGCTAAAGCTCAATATTGCCGGGGTTGCCACAATTACAATTATTCCGATAAGCATAATCATCAAAGGAATCAATATTTTTGTTGACGCTTCTTCGCCCAATCGTTTTGCGGTATTTTTACGCATTTCCCAGCATTCGTTACCCTGTACCTTCAAAACAGGTACAACCTCTGCTCCTCCTTTCTTCAAATTTAATATAATTACAGAAACAAACTTAATTATTTCTTTAATTTTACAACGTCTGCCAAATTCCTCATACGCCACCGCTTCCGGTTTGCCTGCATTTATTTCGGCAAGTGTATAAGACATCTCATCATACAGCACACTTTCTTTTGTGTTATCCACAACAATTTTTTCCCATGCTTTTGATATTGTCATTCCGGCATTAACAAGCAATGTAAGTTTA
The DNA here is from genome assembly GCA_964418245.1 of uncultured Oscillospiraceae bacterium. GTDB lineage: Bacteria > Bacillota > Clostridia > RUG12999 > RUG12999 > CAKVOK01. The sequence goes on along the minus strand of CAYQKW010000011.1, from coordinate 24,614 downwards.
TTTATAAAATCCGGAAACTCCAATTGTATCTTCAGCCGTCTTTTTTCTATTTTATCATCAAGACCTTTATCGACCACAAAGGGCATTCCCACTGCCCCAAGCACAGACACCGCCAAAAACATTTTTGCCGTTCCGTCGCCTTGCGCTGCCATTAAAACCGCAAACAAGGATGCTGCGGCGGCAACAAGCAATGCCATTGCCGCTTTGCTTGCATTATGTATCATATAATAATAATCCGCAAATTTCATTCCGTATACTTCCGAAACTTTTCCCTTTATGATACCGTTATATTTATACAGATATTTTCCGAATCGTTTGGGAACGAATTTTTTCAAATTAAGATATTCGTTTATATACAGCCCGATAGGGAAAAAATCTTTTAACGGATACTCTTTTTTATCAAGTGAATCAATATATTCATCGTATATACCTTTTGACTTAACATAGCACCAAAGGAAAGTTCCACAAAAAATCACAGCAAACACTGCGGATATACACGTAATAATCATAACATCACTCTCCTATACCTCTATTTTCATGATTTTTGAACCGACGAAATATGCTGCTGCAAACAAGCCTATTGCCACCGTCATTACAATTTTGCCGACCATTGTTGTGAATACGGGTTCCATATAATCCGGCGAACTGTACGTGAGCATCAATATCAAAAATATCGGCATAACCATCAGTGCCTTAAATTCAAATTTCTTGCCCGAAATCATTGTGTCAATTTCTTGTTTGATTTCTATTTTTTCACCTATGCTCTGTGATGTTGAGCGTATGACCTGTATTAAATCTCCGCCTGTTCTTTTGCAAGTTTTGAATATATCCGTAAAATTTTCAATATCTTCAATATGTGCCCTCTCAGCCAGCTGTTCAAACATATGTTCTATGGTTTCGTTCATCTCAATACCCCTGACAATATACTCGGTTTCTTTTATAATATCAGTATCCGGGTCGGGATAAACAATTTGCAAGTCTTTCAACGCTTCTTTCAATCCGCTTTCGACAGACCTTCCGGCTGTCAGCGACGACGAAAGCGAATACAGCATATCTTTAAACTGAACGGACAGTTCTTTTTTTCTTTTTTCTATGATTTGTTTAACCCGTATTTTCGGCCACTTGAAAGCCAGCAAAGCCAACACTGCGGATAAAATTACATTTTTATAAAAAACATATCCGATCGCAAATATAACAATTGCCGCAATAATAATATTAATGATTTTTTCTTCTTTGCTCATCACATAAACATCATAATCGATAAGTCCGTCTTCACGTTCCACCATATCGGGTTCTTTATTCTTTTTAAACAAAGGCATTATCACTCACCCTTTCCAGTGCCGCAACATATTTTGTGCTTTTGCCGTATTGATTATCACACGGCATACCGTCTTTACAATACCAAACAATCAAAATTATGATACCAGCAACAGGTATCAATGCAAACAGCATATGCCATGCGCTTTTACCTATGTCGTGCAATCTTCTGAAGCCCAGAGAAAGCGACGGAAGCAAAGTTGCCGCACTCCACAGTACGCTCAAAACCATATAAAATACTCCAGTATTTTTAAATACCGGCAGTACGAACCCGGCAACAACAAAGTTAAAAAGCACTGTATACCAATATTCTTTTCTTCTGGCACGTCCGCTGAAATTGACATAATTTTGCCAATATTTTTTATACGCCTCATCTGCTGACATTTTTGCCGTTACCACCGCAGTTTGATTAACCGCACCCATGTTCGGTGCAATCAACATTCCGCAACCGGGACAATAGTTCTCGGTGCCGCCGACCCGGGCTCCGCAATTTGAGCAAAACATTTCACATACCTCCTAAACTTCTGCCGGCAGACCCGCCGACAGGAATTTTTGTACATTGACCATTTTATTTTCTGTTCGTTGAAGAGACCCGATTATTTTATGGTTTTCATCCTCGCCTTCCTCCACGAACCGATAAATGGGATTAAGTTTTATTTCTCCGTTTTCATATCCCAGCACCTCGGTTATTTCCATTGTTCTTCTGGACTTATCACGAAGTCTGGAAAGCTGTATTATAATATCCACGGCGGATGCTATTTGCTGTCTTATGGCTTCAAGCGGAAGCGGAGCCCCCGTAAGGACCATTGTTTCAAGACGAGAAAGCATATCTCTTGTGGAGTTGGAGTGACCGGTTGAAAGAGACCCGTCGTGTCCGGTGTTCATTGCCTGAAGCATATCGAGTGCCTCCGCACCTCTGACCTCTCCGACAACAATTCTTTCGGGGCGCATACGAAGTGAGGATTTAATTAAATCTCTCATTGCTATTTCGCCTTTACCTTCCATATTGGCATTTCTTGTTTCCATTCGCACAAGGTTATCCACGCCTCTGATTTGCAGTTCTGCGGAGTCTTCGATTGTGATTACACGTTCGTCGTGAGGTATGAAGTTCGACATTGCATTCAGAAACGTTGTTTTTCCCGAACCTGTACCGCCGCTTATAAATATATTATATTTGGCTTTTACAAGTCTTTTCAAAAACTCCGCAACCTCCGGTGTTATTGATTTATATTCAATAAGCTTTTCCATTGTCATAGGGTCTTCCGGGAATTTTCGGATAGTAACCGTGGGACCGTTAAGCGCAATAGGCGGCAAAACAACATTAACACGTGAACCGTCTTTCAAACGGGCATCAACTATTGGGGTTGATTCATTAACCGTTCTGTTCACTTTTGCAACAATATTCTGTATTACGTTTTCGAGTTTTTCATTGCTTCCGAAAGAAATATTTTTTTTGAACAATTTACCGTTTTGTTCTATAAAAACATCATCGGGACCGTTTATCATAATTTCGGTTACTGATGGGTCGTCCACAAGCGGCTGAAGAACATCCAGACCTCTCATTGAATTATACACACCATCCATAACAGCTTTTTTCTCTGACAAACTCAAATACTTTTCACGGGATTTTTCCGTTATGATTTCAGAAATCACTTCTCGGATTTCATCATCGGTTAAATCACGTGTAAGGTCAAGCCTTTCGGAAACCATCATTCTTACGTTTTGTATGTATTCGTTAATATTTTCTATCACTGCCGTCACCTCAAATACCGGATATTATTCCCGACATAAGCTGCCGCAGAGAGTTTCCCGAATGGAGAATATTGTTTATATCCGACAATATCGGAGATATTGATACATTGGCTTTGATTTCGCAATCATCTATCAATCCGCTGTTTTGCACGGTTGCATTGCTTTGTGCCGTAGATTTGTTAAGCACAAAACGGACTTTGGATTTGATTTCGTTCAATTCATCATACATACCGAGTTCTTTTACAAACAGTTTCATTTTTGACAAAGAAGTCGTTTCCGAAGTGAACGGTGCAACTATTACATCGCATTTATCCAAAAGTTTAATTTTCTCTTTGGAAAAATCACTGTCATAATCAACAACAACATAATCAAATTCGCCGAGTTGTTCAAACGCTGTCATAAGTTTTTTAAATTCATCCGGAGATATTTCGTTGATTTCAAGTGTGCTTTCCGGCGGATTTATATAAGAAACTCCGCTTTCCGTGTCTGTATATTTGTTTGCCATAATCCGCAGACTTATATTTGCACCTTTGGTTTTAACCGTGAGATACAAATCCGAAAGGCTTCCGTTTTCTGCTTTGTTCAAAACCTCTGTTGTTGAATTTATTTTCTCCGCATTCAAATAAAACACTCTTTTACCCTGCTGTGCAAACGATTGAGCAGCCGCCAATGCCAACGTTGTTTTTCCGCTGCCGCCCACGGGAGAATAAAATCCTATGATTTTTGTATCCTTATCTCCTGTGGAAACAGCCTCAACTCGTCCCGTTTTTTCCGCATATATCAAAAGAATATCTTTTACAAAATTTTCCGCCTTTTGATATTTATTAACGTTTTCAAATTCCTCAAGTGCAGAAAACGTGCCGTCGGACAGCAATATTTTTGCCGGAATATCCGATACTTTAATTGTTCCGTCCATCAAATCCTCTGTAAATGCAATCACATCTATTTTATTGGATTTATCGCCGACAAATTTTATCAAGCTGTCTTTTGTTGAGAACGCAAACACCTCTAAAGTATTTATGTGTTCCATTAAATAGTTCGACAAATGATTTAAATACAGTTCATCTGAATCTGCCAAAACAATATTTATTTTTGCCATACTTTAAACCTGCCTTCCTGCCCACAAACAGAACATTTATCTATTCTTACCTGTGGGCAGATAAGACATAACATTTTCAAAATTACCATATTTTATAGAAAAGTCTCATAATTACAAGCGATGCATCTCCCCTGGTCATATCCGCACTTGCTTTTATGGTATTATCGGCATTTCTTGTTATAATATTTGCCATGGTTGCAATCGCAATATCTTCTCTTGCCCATTCTTCAATGGCGGATGCATCCTTAAATGTGAGCCACTCGCTTAAATTTTCCGGCGTTTTATATTTCATTTCCCGTTTAAGCACACGAGATGCAATTGTTAATATCTGGTCTTTTCCTATTACCGCATTACCACGGAAAGTATTGTCTTCAAATCCTTTAATCATTCCGTAATTTTTTGCCGAGCCCGCTGTTCCGAAGAACCAATCGGATTTTTTAACATCCGCAAACTTACCGTCTGCATTCGGGTCAACTTGAGAAAGAACTCTTAAAAGAAGTGCCGCAATCTCTGCTCTTGTTATTGTATCGTCCGGGCTGAACTCTTTGGCGGAAGTCCCCTCGATGATACCTTTTGCCGCCAAAATTTTGATTGATTCCTGCATTTCTTTGCTTTTATTTTTAATATCCTCAAAATTCTTCTCGTTATTTACAATTTGGTATACGCCGCTTTCAGCGATTTTTGCTTCAAGTGCTCCGGTTGCCGGATTGTAACGTCCACCGACGGGATTTCCCTTTTCGTCAACAATTGCCATATATTTCGAATCACCGCTGAGTCCGGGGAATGCAATCTTCATTGTGTTGGTTTTATCGGTATCGAAGTTAATTGATATTTTCTTTGATTTACCCGATAATGTCGTGGTATCGATATTAAACGACGTAAACTCGTTATCACCTATCATGTTTTTCAATTCGTTCAAGGTATATGTCACACGGAAGCTTTTATCGTTGATTGTGAGTGTTTCTATACCAAATTTTTCGAGTTTTGTCACAAATCCGCCGTAAATCGTGATATTTGCTTTTTTTGTCGTGCTGAATGCTGTGGTTACAATATATTCTTTCAACAATTCCCTGTTCAGCGTAATCTTATTTTTATTTACGGTATCTTTCAGTTTCTTTTCCGTATCCGTATATTTTTTCATATCAGAATCCGTTATTGACGATTCTTTAAGAACAAGTGTGTTTGTTGAATTTGATGTATTAATTTTTTTCGCACTTAAGTTTGATATCATTGTTTCGACGGAAACAGCAATTGTGTTTCTTGTTGATTCCCATTTCAACGCCGATGCGGATGTACCTTCCGTTGCTTTGTTTATCAAGCCCACTGCCGCACTTTCGCTCTTAACGTTCGATGCTTCATTTATTATTGTGCTGTTAAGAGGGTCGTTTGACGGAGTATCATTCGACGGGTCTTGATTGTTCGGGTCTCTCTGTTCGCCCGGAACATCCGTATCTTCAGTTTTGTCCGTTGTATCTTTTTCGGGTTTAACGTCCTCTTTTACCCATGATTTCATGGTTACGGAACCGCCGCCACCACCGCCACCGCCGCCTGAGCTGCTTCTTTCTGTGCCGTTGACAGCTATTGTTTCGGCAGCAACATTTGCGGTTTGGGCTTCTGTGATAACCACCTTGTAATCAAGTTTGCCCGTTGACGCAGTTTCCGGAATCTTAAATCCGGCAAACTCAAACTTTCCATCCGTATTATCCGGTGCAAGAATTACATCCGTATATATCAGGCTTTCTTTTTCATTATAAATTCTGATAACAACATCTTTACCGGCAGTGCATTCTCCGGTAATCTTAACATCGTCTCCGGATTTGTAGCCTGTTTTGCCTTCCGGATAAACACTTGTTATTGATATGTTTGCGGCTGAAACCGTGAAAGCAAACAGATTGGTTATGAGCAATAATGCTGTTATTAACGCTATATTTTTTTTCAATATTAACACCTCACAAAATCCGTTCCGAGGCATCACTTTTCAGTGATGCCTTCACGAACCAAATTACTTTATTTCCATAGTTTCCGCCAACACGTTCGGGCTGCTGTTTATATCACCGAACACATCATCAAACACATAGATTTTTGCATTTGTTACTGCGAATTTTTCCGCAAACTCAAACACCGGTAAAATTTCGCTTTCAACCGCAATATTAATTCTTGTAACGCACACAGGATTTATGCCGTTATACGCAACGCAAACAACTGTCGGAACAATATTCGGTTTTATAAGCGTATTTTCCATTTTTACTTCAACCCTGTAATCACCGGTATTGTTGTTTCCCGTTCTTGTAATTTTACCTTCGGTAAGTACAAATTCTCTGCCGTTAAAGCTTCCGGATAATTTAACCGTTGCGGTATCCATTTTTCCTTCGCCGTTTGCAAATGCAACATTTGCAACATTGATTTCCGTTCCGATTTCAATTGTGGGATTATTACCTGTTACCGTCGGTTCTTCCTCTGTACCCTCCGCTGTGGTTTCCTCGGCACCTCCGAGTGTTATAACCAGCGTGTCGTATGCCGTCCACACGCCTGTGTATCCGGTACCGAGAGTTGCTTCGTTTCCGCCGGCAACCGAGATTATTTCATCAACTTTATCGGATTTAAGAACTTCGTTTAATGCGGCGCCCATAAGATTTGTTGCGCTGTTAAATTTAACAACAATAACATCGCCTTTTTGTGCGGTTGTTTTTGATTTATCCATACTTTGCGCCACAATCTTCGATACCTCAAGTTTACCTGTCTCAATCGAGCCGCTTACCTTATACTGACCAACAACATGATGTTTGCCCGAAAAAGCATCGCAAATGCCCATTCCGTTGAGAACAATATATCCGCCGCTTGTAATCGTATAATTTTCTCCGAGTGTAATTGTTAATACTTTGCCGTATTTATCCCAGCTTGCAACCGCTCCCGTTCCGAGAAGCGATGTGAGGTTTGAGATGTTCGCCGCACCGTTTGTTCTTGCCGAGAAATTAATAACAATACTGTTTTTATCAGCTTTAACCTCTTTTACAATCGGAATTAACGTACCGGATATTGCAAGCTCGGAAATTTTATCGTCTTCAAGTGCAATGCCGGTTGATTTTGCCTTAATTCCAAGTCCGGAAATATTAAGAGTATCTTCGTCCGTTGTTGTTGTGTTACTGCCCAATGTGATTTCCATTGTAAATTCATCTTTCCATTGTGCGGTGGCATCACCGATATGTGCAACGGCATCATCTGCATTTCTCTTATTATTATTTTTAAGCGTTTCATTGTTTATTGTTTTCACGGTTTTTCCGTCCGCTTCATATATATCAATGGCACTGTCGAAAATAACCGTGATTACCTCACCGGCTTTTTGTTCAGACAATACAACCGATTTAACGCTCGGTACAGTTGCCAAACCGTATGTTCCCGTTATTACATGCGAGCATTCCTTTGAGGCTCCCGTTGCCGCACTTGTAACATTTACTTTAAATTCTTTACCAACTAAAAAGTCCGTTAAATTATCGCTGTCTTTAAGTTTATATTCATATACAAACAATGTATCTCCGCCGATTTTAACTTCCGTGTTGAATACCACAAGAATCTTATCGCCGACTTTAGGAATACCGGAACCGTCGTTACTGATTGCTGTTGCACTTATAATTTCAGGTTCTATAATCTTACCGAACGTTCCGCCTATCGCAATGTCTGCTGTTTTCATTTTCGCCGACATTGTTGCACTGTCTACAAAATCGCTTACTCTGATTTTATCTCCCACTTTAACATTTGTACCTTCGCCCAATGTAATTGTAAGAACATTTTCTTCTATATCTTCATGGTTACCGTCACCGAACTTATTATTAAGAAGTGTTATATTTCCGCCTTCAACCGCAACGTTAAATATAACAAGAATCTTGTCACCGCTTTGTGCAACACCGCTGCCGTTTTGACTGAGTGCAACAACATCCACAACTTCGGGAGTAATCGGACTTACAAATGCACCCGATATTTCATATGGCGTTTCCGATAAAAGCTTACTTCCCGTTTCATTGTCCGCTATACCGCTAAGTGCTATGGTTGTTCCCGGTTTTAATGCACTGTGTGCATTTTTGTTCATTTTTATTTCATAATATATAGACCCATCGCCGTTGGGAAGTCCGTATTCGGCACCCACTCCCATTTCAAATCCGAGATTAAACGTCGGTTCTTCTTTTGTTAAACTCACATTTTTCACTTTTGTGTTAAAGAACACACGAATATAATCGTAAGTTCCCTGACTGAAAGCCATTGTTTTTACAATTCTCGGCTGAACAGTATATCCGAACGACCCGTCCACAGTCAACACCAACGAATCCGCATCTGCATCAACCGTTTCGTAAATATCTTTTATTCCGAGATTTTTAAGGTTAATTTCAACACCGTCTTTTACAAACGCATCACTTGCAAGCTCAATTTTGAGTTTTGTTTTTGTGGAATCCCAGCTCATTTGCGACTCACCCAAAGCCGCAACATATCCGTTGCCTTTTACTTTCACTTTGGAAATATCATTCGCACCGTTTGTCGGAACATTAAATTGAACAACAATCATGTCGCCGGCAACAAGTTCGGTTCCGTCATTATCTATAGCATACGCTCTCAATGCTTTCGGCACTTCCGCATTGCCGAAAGAGCCTTTAAGGGATGTTGTCATTCCGGCATAATTAAGTGTTGTGTTGTTATTTATGTTTTCACTGCCGTCAAGCACTATTTGATATACCGTATTACTTGTTTCCGCAACAACATTTGCTGTCATACCGTTTACGATTATTGATGCCGGCACATCTTTTACCGGTGCATTAAATACAATAATTATCTTATCATCTTGCGCAACACCCGGTCTCGCACTTCCTTTTACAATTGTTGCAGCCATATTGTTTGCCGTCAGCTGCTGTTCGTTTCCCACGAAATTACCGATTGCCGTTACTGTTTTTGTATCAACAACAGCCGGGGTTAATTTTGTTTTTATCGCTTCATTTGCGGTATAAGTAACTTCCAAAGAATTTGTTATATCCGCATTTGCCTTTAACGCAAGGTTCAAAACCGTGTTGTCGCCGTCTGCCCATGCTGCGGATTCAACCATATCCTTAACGGAAAGATTCGCAAGCACGGCATCAGCTGCTGCATCTATCGGTTCCGCAAATACAAGCACCAATTTTGTTGCTTTACCATAATTGTCAGCAACATTTTCCGAAACGCCAACAGCCATAAAATCAACTTTTCTTATTGCAACCAAATTGTTGATTGCACTTTCAAGCTCTGCAAGTAAATCATTGATTATATCTTGATCGTCAATTTTTAAAGTTCTGTCAACACCGTTTGCAGCCGCGAGTGCTGCCGTCAATGCCGCAAACGAATCTGCTGTATAATTATCTGCACTGTATCCGTTTGCTTCCGTTATTTTATTATCCAAAAACGTATAAGTTGCATCAACTTTCTCCATTGTGTCCGTTACTTTATATGTTGTTCCGAGTTTTTCCGCATCAATTGTAAACGAACCCGTCTTTGTAATATAATTATTTTTTGTAAGTTCGTAATAAAACGTGCCCGTTCCGACAGATGTGGGAGCAACTGCATAGCCTGTGACTTTAATTTGCGCATCCGCCGGTTTGATTTCGCTGTAATCAATCGTTGCACATTCAAGCGAACCTGTTATTTCTATGTTTCCGTTGAAAACATCGCCGGTGTCTTCCGCATTAACGACCACATCATTTATAAATTCAATTGAATCGCCCACTTCAACATCCGCATCGTCTGCCAATGTAATTATCAAATCTTTTTCAGTATCTGCATCCAAGCTAATCGTTGATGCACCAAATGTTTTGCCCGTAACCGAAATATCGGTATCAAGAGCACTGCTTGCAACAGAAATCACTTTTTCATTAAACGACACCGTTACGGTTTTTGTCTGTCCTCCACCGTCATTTTCAACAACCGTGGCAATTGCCGTTACAGCTGTTACGGCTGCCGAAACCGACATAGGTATTAAATATGTTATTGCCATTGCCAACATCAGCATTACCGACATGATTTTTCTTATACTTTTTTTGTTTTGCATAAAAATTCCCCCATTTATTTTAATATTTATCATAATAAAAAATTAAGCACTTTATCCCGTATCATTTATCATATTTTCGTTCCCCCACACTAAAGTTTACTTACACGGCTGTATATAAAATCCAGTTTTTCATTTACCAACTTATCATTTTCCCACAAACAATAATCATGTATTGTTCCGACAAACAGCAAAAAATACGGTCTGAATTTTTCATGATCAATTCCGTATATTTCGGCAAATTTTTCGGAATATTTAAAATATTCGGAGTATATTTCCGATATTTCTTCTCTGCTTTTTTTACCGTATTTCGGGCTTGATATAACCTGATATATAAATCTGAGTTCGTTTCTGTGTTCGCAAACCACTTCAAAGCCTCTTTTAAGGGCATCATCAACGGTTCCTTTCGGATTTCCGAATTCATTTTTAAACATTTTATCCAATGCTTTCATATACATTTTTGCCGCCTCAACAACTATTTCGTCTTTTGACTTAAAATAGACATAAAACGCCGCTTTATACGTTTCGCAATATACGGTTAAATCATTTAAGCTTGTATTCTCTAAACCTTTTTTTACAAACAACTCAAAGCATTTTTTAAGAATTTGCTGTTTTTTACGCTCTCGATTTTCTTCCGATAACACATACTCGCCTTACCTTTCATTTCCGACCATTCGGTCTTTTTTTGTTTTAAAAAAAATAATTCTCGTACCACATAATCGATATTATGTGGTATGAGAATATGTATTTGCGGTTTGACTTTGTCTGTACAGTCATTTTCCACAACAGAAAAAATCGCTTTAAAATACGACGTTTAGACCATAGAAATCGTCAAAAATTTCGATGGTCTGTTTTGCATACAAATTTTTTATTACTTTTTTGTTCAAAATGACTTTTTTCGACAAATTCAACGCAAATCATTGACAAAGTGACTTTTTGGTGATATAATATTATACGATAAATGTATGTATAATAGTTTTCTTTACCACATAATATCGATTATGTGGTATTTGTGTTTTCTGACATAGAGGCGATTTGAGTTTTTCTGTTTGTTTTTGCGGATAATGCCTTTTTCATACGATGTTTGTTAAATGGTTGTTAGATTTTTTCAAACTCTCTTCAGCACCGCAGTAACCCAAGCTTTTGTATCAGCTTTATATGTTCTGTTCCGCTTTCCATTGTATAAATACGTGTGGTTTCCACAGATGAATGACCTAATATATCAGCCAGTCGAACTATGTCTTTTTTTAGTGAATAAAAGGTTTTGGCAAAAAGATGACGAAAGTTGTGCGGAAAGACTTTACTTCTTGCAACATCGGCGCTTTCGCATAGACCTTTAAGCATTTTCCATATTGCGTGACGGTCAAGCGGTTTGCCGCTTCTTGTAACAAATATCGCCCCTGACCTTATGCTTCGCGCTTTTATATATCTCTTTAACATTTTGCATAGTTGCCTCGGCAAAAACACTTGCCGTATTTTGCCCTTACAATTTATTGTCGTTTGCCCGGCATTTACAGCTTCGCAGGTTACATATTTCAATTCGGAAATTCTGAGCCCCGTACTGCCTATGGTCTGCATCAAATAATACAGTCGTTCGTTTTTCTTGTTTTTAGCCGCCGTCAGCAATCTTTCATATTCGGATTTCGTCAGCTCTTTTTCTTTATCGGCAAATATCCTCCGTTGTATTTTTAATGTTTTTACTTTCAAATCGTACCAATTCATATACATAAATAAAGCATTCAGCGATGATAAAATTGAATTTACGCTTTTGGGAGCATACCTTTTACCAAGTTCCTTTTTATATTTAAGCACTACAGCTTTATCAACATCTTTGCCTTTGAGCCATTCACAAAAAAATCGAATATCCCGGATATATTTTTTTATTGTGTTGCCGCTCTTTTCTTCCTCATATAGATACAATTCAAATCTTTTTACAATTTCATTTGTAATATTTTTCATTACAAAACTTCCTTTCAATGTTCTTATATTTATTACATATCAAATCGGTAACAATGCACCGTACACTTTTGGTGTAAATTTCATCTTATATTTTGTACACATCAGCACTTATTTAATCTATAGATTTATTTAACCGGGAAGTAAAATGCTTGCTTGCAATGGCATTTTTACGACGCCGTGGGTTATGTAGCTGTGCGAAGCACAGTAAGGACGTTAGTCCGTAAAGAATTGCATAAGTAATTCTTTCTACTTCATTATACCATAAAAGCAATTACGGGTCATCTTTTTTGTCCGCTTTATTTCGACGCTCTCCAATCTTTTACCGGTTATACAAATCACACTTTTCCATTTAAATTTAGGGTATAAAAAAAGAGGCAATCTCTAATTAAAGAAATTTGCCTCAAATTTTTGAATGTATTCTGTTTAATATTTTATTTCCGTAAAAATGACAAAAAGCAGGTTTAAGACAGAGCTATCCCTTTAGACAGACTTCTTAAACCCGCTTACATTCTTACCTGTATAATCTTCTTACCATTTTACCGCAACCAACTTTATCAGGCAATATGCGGAGTTGTTTTTTTATTGATTACTGTACCCAAAATCCACATTTTCAACCTTTATAACAGGTTCTATGGTTGCAAGATTTTTCCAAACCATAACCTTAGCCGATGTATAATCGCTTGCGGTTGTCGTGAATGTCTTCGCATTGCCGGCATATACGGCGGTTTGGCAGTCAACCAGCCGGTTATTGCCATTATACAATGCCAAAATAACGGTACAGCCGTCAATATGATTTCCCGTAACGGTAAAGATTTTGCCGTTTACGGCAATACTTGCACTCGGTGTTTCCGCAGTAAATGTGCAGGTACGTACCAAGCCATTGCCCATCCAATACGTTTCCTTATCGTTAATAGTAAAATTATTATTGTATGACAGCTCATAATCGCCTACGGCAGTAAACCTAACCTTAGCCGTGTACCGATTGCCTGCCTTAAATTTGTAATTATAATAAGAACCGGTTATATTACTTAAATCCGTCAGCCCAATTTCCTTATTATTTTCGACATCAATCCAACCGAGAAGCTCAACCGAATAGCGGCTCGGTTCATCGGATACAGCCGTAAAAGTTGGCGTCTGACCGGCAATCGGCGCTGTTACGGTAGCATTGCCTGTGGTAATAGGCTCTGCTTTTGCCGTGGCAAGAATTTCAATATCGGAAAACGAATCAACCGTTAATGCTACAAAATTTCCGCTTTCACCGTAATCCATTGAAAAAGTTTTTTGACCCTGTTTAAGTTCTTTGGTACGTTCGGGATAAAAATATTCTTTCGTGCCGTCTGTCTTATGGTGAATAATCTGTGCGGGAGTCATATTACCAACACACAATGATAATGTCATTTCCGAACCGTCAAAATATTCATCGTTGATTTTTCCCGTATATGTTATATCCGAATTATCTCCCTTTATTTCAAGCATTGGAGTAATCTCGTAAACAAGAGAGTTTATGCTTGTGTCCCACTCATACTTACCGACCGTACTGACCTCTTTCTTGAGTTTAATGTCCGCATAAGTTCTCGCCGAAACGTTGCCCGTTATTTGAGTTTGACTTGAAATAACGCTTTCAACATAGCTAGTTTTCACAGCTTCACCGATTCCGCCGACCGTTGAAGCTTCTTTGCTTCCGCTGCTATCAATAACCGTAAATTCATTACCTATCGTGACCATACTTTGTGCATCGGACAATGTGTAATTTTTACCGTCTGCTTCTCCTGTATATGTCAGCTTATAAAGCTCAATCGGATATGTCGATAAGGAATTGGCATCATAGAAGTAATTATCTCCGTAACCGGTATAGATTCCTTCACTTTCATATGCGTCTTTGGTTGTGAAAGAGAAAAATCGCTTGGGTTCACTGTCTTTTGTGCCATCAAATGCATTCAAAATACCGCTGTTTCCGCCTTTTCCAGATTCGCCGCTTCCCCAATATTCGGAATACACAGACGCAATTTCCGCATACTTGTCATCCGTCAATTTTATGCGATAGCCGTACTTACCGTTTTCGTACGAATTCATATATATAGAACCGCTGTAATCCTCGCTTGATAAACTGTAAGGTATGCCATTGATTGTTGTGCCGATGCTGTAACGTGGTTTTCCCGCGTCAAGTTCGCCGCATTGTGCGGCAAACTCTGTTTTTAGTATCATAACGCCGGTATCCGTTTCGGGATAAGAAAATGTACCGTCGGAATTTTTTGTTATCTCTACCGCTTCGATGTTGCCTAAATTATAATCTCCGTCGGAAACCTTGAATGTATAGTATGTGTCGCCGATTTTTGACACGACAAGATACATACCGCAACTTGTTATTTCATTTTCGTCCGTAACCTTTTTGAAAATCGGCATTGTTTTTTGGCAGGTATCACACTTGCCGTCACCGTTTTTATCCGAATGGAATGCAGTGGTGTATCGCGTATTTAAGCTGTCTTCTGAGGTCGAGTGTCTGCATTTCTCGTCAAGGAAATACTGTTCGCAGGCATCGCAATACCAATAATCAGCCAAGCCGTTTTCTTTACACGTTGCGGTTTTTCGTTCCGTCTTTGTCGTAATTGTATGCTTACAGCCTCCCTCAGGCTCGATGATAAGCTTGAATACCTTTGAAATTGAATTTCCGTAGCGGGTCGCCGTAATCTTAAGATTATACTTTCCAACCTCAGCATTTTCCCAAGTGATATAGCCTGTGGAACTGTTTATTGATAATCCTTCGGGCAAGGTTTCTCCCTCAACAGCTTCCAATTTCCACTCAGCGTCACGTCCGTAAGTTATGTAACAACCGCTGCTATACGAAGAACCATATCCATGATTCAGATAGTCTGTCGAAAATTCCAGGGGATAGTCGGGCAAAATCTTCAGAGTATAGGTTTTTATGGCGGCTGTTATGTATACATTCTCGCCATTTTTATACTCCGTATTTCCCCCTTCTATTGTAAATGTATAAGTTCCCGCTTTCGTTGGTGTTCCTTGAATCCATGGTTTCCAAGTAGGTCCGGTATCAGGTTTTAACTCCAATCCGGGCGGAAGTTCCCCGTCTATAATATCCCAGCCGTATTGGTTGAAACCACCATTAAACTTGGAATAATCATAATTAAAGTCCGCTCTGTAGTTTACATCAACTCTACCGTCCGGCAATGTATCGGGGCTGAGCAACTCGGCACGTATATCCGTTTCGGTGGCAAATGCCGAAAACGGCACTTGCATTAAAATTATTAAAATCAGTGTCAACAAAGCTGTTATTTTACTTTTTATTTTCAATTTCAACATCTCCTTAATATATATTAATTTTCTTCAATACCTCTTCCGTAATATTTGTTTCATTTTTATCTTCCTCCTATTATTTTTTATCGTTATCATCAAACAAATCACCGCATTCCGGGCAGAACTTCGGCGGATTATACGGGTCATCGGGTTCCCAACCGCACTTGTCACACTTATAAACCGGTGCACCGGCAGACTTTGGGCTTCCGCAGTTTTGACAGAACTTACCCATATTCACTGTGCCGCACGAACAAGTCCAGCCATCTGTACTCGGTTGCGGTTTTCCGCAATTCATGCAGAATTTTCCGTTATTGCCGTTCTGACCGCATTCGCAAGTCCAGCCGTTTGATTCCGTTTTCTGTTGCTGTGACTGCGGCTGTTGAGCTTGCTGTTGCCCCATTGCAAATAAGTTTGCCGCATTCATTCCCCCTGCGTTTTGTGCCATATTCATACCAAAGAAACCGCCCATTGCACCCATGCCGCCTTCGTTTCTTGCCGCATCCCGCATTGCCTGTGCCTGTGCGCCGACCATATGAGCCGCCGCCATGGTTGGATTGCGAAATGCCGCATTCCTTTGAAGCTCTTTTATCATCTTTTCGTCTTCTTCGGAAGCGTTTACGCTTGATACACCGAACACAACAATTTCAATGCCACGCAAATCACGCCATTTTGCGGATAAAACATCGTTGAGTACGTTTCCGATTTCCATAGTGTGTGCCGGTAATGAGCTGTAACGAATGCCCATATCAGAAATCTTTGCAAATGTCGGCTGAAGTGCTGTCAAAAGCTCTGTTTTCAGCTGGCCGTCTATTGTTTCTCTGACATATTCGTTTTCAACATTTCCGCACACATTGGTATAGAAAAGCATTGGATTTGTAATTCTGTACGAATATTCTCCGTGACAGCGTATAGCAATATCAATATCCAAACCGACATTGTTGTCTACCACACGGAACGGCACGGGTGAGGGCGTTCCGTATTTATTTCCGATTATCTCTTTTGTATTAAAATAATAAACTCTCCGGTCTTTTGCCGGTTCACCGCCAAAGGTAAATCGTTTACCGATTTCCGAAAAAGATTTTTTAATGTTTTCGCCGAGATTTCCATAGAATATACTCGGTTCTGTTCCCGTATCGTAAACAAATTCACCCGGTTCGGCACAGATTTCAACAACCTTGCCCGATTCAACGATAATCATGCACTGTCCTTCGTTGACATTGATAATTGAGCCGTTAGATATAATATTATCCGTTCCCTTTTTGTTCGAACTTCTGCCGCCTGTTCTTTTTTCACCTTTCACAGCCAAAACGTCCGCATCCATGCTTTCACAATAAAAATAATCTCTCCAAGAATCCGCAAGAACACCTCCGAGTGCTCCCACGCCCGCTTTTAAAAGTCCCATAATAGAATCTCCTTTCAATAACTTTCTTCATATTCCGTGTTTTCCATACCCGGTCCGTCAACGACATTTCCGCAACCGACAAGGCTTATTACCGCCGCTATTACCAAAAATAATATTCCGATTTTTTTCATCGCGTTCATCCTTTCGGCAGTTCTATCCTCATACCATTATCCATAATTCTTGCCACAATTGCCGCAACCTCACATCTTTTAACGCTCGCATCCGGATAATATGTCAAATACACATCGCTTCCCACGACAATACCTTTGTTGTATAGGTCTAAAATTTCCGACGAATACGGCGTATTGACATTGACATCGGGAATGTCTGTCATCGGTACATCATTCAGATAATAATCCGTCAAATCACAGCGTGAAAACAGATACGCCATTTCCGCACGTGTTGCCTTTTTATCCCAATCAAAGTTGACTCCGTTTTCTATGATTCCGTTACGATAACAATAATCCACATATACATCATACCAGTGTTCGCCGATAGGCTCAAAAGTCGTATGTTCATGATATTGCTCTTCGCGTATTCTTGCGGCAATCGTTGCCGCCTCGGCGCAGGTCATGCCGTCATCGGGTGCGAACAAAGTCTCTGTTTTCCCCACCATAATGCCGAAATCATACACCATACCGACATATGTACAGTACCAGCTGTCGGACGTAACATCCTCATACGGATTAACTGCATCTTCCGTAAATTTACTTCCCTTGAAACCGCAATCTTCGCAATAGAAAACGTTTTCGCCGTAAATATCCTTTTCAACCATGCTTTCAACCAAATTATCGTGTATCTGCACAAACTCAAAATTATCAGCACCCTTTACCGCAATTATTTTTTCACGCAACTTTTCGGTATCCAAAGTACACGGCACCATAAACTGCATATAGGTTGTGTTTGCAAAGACATCATCGCCGAAACCTACATTCTCTGAACTCAGAGTAAAGGTCGTAAGTTCGGAACAGTTTGCAAAAGCACGGTCATTTATGTAGTCTGTACTTTTGGGTATTGTGACGTCGGTAACGTTACTGCCCTCAAAAGCACTTACGCTTATAATCCCAACCCCATCGTTGATATACACACTAAAAATATCCAAATCAAAGAAAGCATTTTCACCCACCTCGTTAATTTTTACGCCGTCGATTTCAGCCGGAATATCCACAACTTTACCGCCGTAATAAGCAGTTATCTTTCCGATGCTTGGGTCATACTCAAACGGTTCATATTCAAAAACGCCGTCTTGCGATATTGCCTCCGATGCACAAAACGTTGATGAAAGCGATAACATCATTATCATTATTATCGGTATGATTTTTTTCATTTTTCTCACCTCCTATTTTATCTTTTCTTCAGCCTCATCGGCTCTCCTTGTATAAACCGCCAAACCGCCTGTTAAAGCATCTTGAATTGTATTGGCGCCGTTTTCGATTTTCGCCGAATTTTCGTTGGAAAGCCGACCCTCTTTTGCCGCCTTAACCGCTCCGGCAAATATATCAACCGTGCCTTTTGCGGCATCGAGATTCCGCTTTTCCGCTTTTGAAATACCGCCGAACAAAGCTGTTCTGTTGTCATGCACACCGAAAATTCCGTCAAAATGATTGCAGGTGTCTATAATGTCGTAACTCTTTTCGTTTTTATCGTAGCATAGCTTGATTTCACGTTTGATATATGGATGTGGGCGTGTGCCGAATTTCAAGTTTGTATTTTGTGTATTTCCACCGAGTAAGCGGATTTTTACACCGCATTCTTCAAATTCCGGTTCTTCCCCCGGCTCACTCGGTTTTGTTTCCTCCACATATGGTTCATAACTCTCTACCTGGTCATATCTGAAAAGCTCATTCATTTTCCCTCGGCTTGTTGATTTATCGACAATTCTGAACATTCCCAAGCTATCGCAGAATTCTATTCCTTGAAATTGCGGCGTTGTAGGATATTTGTCTTTACCGACGCACGGCGCAAACACTTCTTTGTAAAGACGCTCCTGCCTTTTCATATACTCGATATGAGATCTGATTTCTTCTAAAGTCAATTCGCCGAGACGAATATATTTGGAGCATTGGTTTGCACAGTCACTGCAAAGATATTCTTTGTTTTTGATTTTATAACGGCTCATAACACCGCATTCTTTACCGCAAAGCGCACAAATCTTTTTACCGAATAAATTTTGAAAGAATCCCATAATAAATACCCCCTGAAAATTTAATTAATATCTACTCTGTTTATATTTATAGTAATATGCATTGCTGAGAGGTCTGAGTGTGCCCGTTTCTTCAAACACCATAACTTTGACAATATCGCTGTTATCTCTGTAAATCATCTGTACCGCTTTCTGGAAATCAACATTGACGATATTGACCTCATTACTGCCGGCCGACAACGACAAATTTTCATTCAATATCAGCTCTTTCAGCTTCATGCTGCTGTCATAAAGTGCAACGGCAAACGTCACATTCATCGTTTTCGGTGACTCGATATAAATCAATCCATTCTTTTCCGAAACGGTAACATGTGGGGTTACCGGTGAAAGGAGCAACAACCCGAATATACTCGCCACCCGATTTTTTAATGTCATATTCTGTTCCGTTAATTAAAACCGTATTACCAAACAGAATGGTATTTTTGGCTTCCTCCGTATAAGTGAGCCAACAGCTTAAATAATATTGCGTACCCAACGTTGCTGTGATGCCGCTTTCAATATATTTCCCCGATTCGTTATCATTTCTGCTCCAATATGCGTTGCTTGAATCACCGTATAATTCGGATTATTCTCCGTAGCGGCGAATTTCATCGTTTGACCCGCTTTCGGCGTAATATCGCCCGTCAAAACAACATTGTTTATCTCTGTTGCCGCACCGGCGGTCATCGTTGAAAACAAACTTATGACAAGACAAACAACCAACATAATACCAATCGTTTTTTCATATCATTCTTCATCCTTGTTCAATTAAAAACTTCCGCCTTTGCCGCCATGATGCTCACCCGAAGATGATGTATGACCGCCGGAGTTTGATTTTGCTTTTTCGGTTTTTGTTACCGTACTGTACAAAAATATATCTCTCGACATTGATAAATTCATACTGCCCGGCTTCATATAATTTGCGGCATAATTGTTTTCAACCGCCGTTTTCATTTGTTTCAGCTTCTTTTTTGTCATCAAATGTGCCAAAAGGAGCGGCAGAATCAACGCACAACCGACAACCGTGCAAACATATCCGATACTCAAGTTTTTTTCATTATACGGTTCGCCTTGCGCCGCCATTTCCAAAAGCTCCTCGCAATACTCGCCGTAAAGCTTCGTTGCCGTATAATAATCGTCCTCTTGCAATGACGGTACAGTCTTACTTTCAAGATATGCAAGTCCGTTATCGTTGAAAATTGTTTCTCCGCTGCCGTGAACGGTGAAATGATATTCTCTCTCGTCTGCGGCAATATATAACATAATTCCGTCCGAATTTTCACCATATCCGTACACGGTATAATCATACAAATCGTCTGCGGTGCTCTCCGCATCCGCTCCGGACATAACTTCTTCGATATAAACCGCCACATCAAAATTATATTTTTGACGTACATCGTCAAGCTGTTTTGAAAGTTCGGCAAGTTGATTTTCGGTGAGATACCCTGCCTTATCCACAACGGTGAAGTTATTGAATATCGCAAAAACCGAAGCAGTTGAAGTTATTAATATGAGTGCGGTAAAAATCGCTGAAATCGTTTTTTTCATATCATTCCCCCCTTAATGAAGCAAAAAATATGCGGCGACCGCGGCCGCAATATATGCAATCCCGGCAATTTTTGCAAAATATTTTCGCTTTTTACCGTTATCCACAGGATATTCGCCGACAACTTTGCCGGTTTGACCGTTAATTGCAAATTGATACATCTTATCAAGATATTTAATGTTCAGCATCCAAACAGGAAGAAGTGAGTAGCGGATTTTTCCGCCCGAAAACTCTATTCTTGTCCGCTCCGGAATGACTGTTTGATAGTCTTTCGTTGTTCCTCTGAAAACCGAAACGGTTGAATTTTTCACGCGTTCATTTGCGCGTTCAATGCTTTCTTCGGCTGTTACATCATATTTATCCGCCAAATACCCGGCAAGATAAGCACCGTTAAATTCCACCGCATCGTCGTATTCAAACGGTTCAACCGCTTCCATATAAGCATCGTCCGCTTTCTTTGAACCGTCCACCGGAATATTTGCAAAGCCGACACTTCCGCTTCGATAAAGTTTGAAATGGTCTGTTTTGGTGTAATTATAATTCGAATCGCTCCACGCCGTCGACCGCTCCGCATTGTATGAAATTGCCGCGTTGCAGTCGCAGTCAAACATCCAAAACGGAACATACACACCCACCATTTCATCAATTTTCTTTTTGCTTTTAAATTCATCGGGCAAAAACGGTGCATTTTTAAAATCATTTTCAAAAGCAACTGTTGCCGCTTTTTTATCAACCTTAAACGGTATTATGTAATCAGGTCTGAGCGTACCCTCAAACTGTCCTTTCACAACGGTAGCATTGCCGCAATAAGGACATACCGTTGCTCCGAGTGTATCATCGCCGGTAATTTCGGCACCGCAGGACGGACAGTTATAATTTGCAAGAGTAATATTACTTGTATCATCATAACTTCTCGGTTCGTAATGCTCCCAGTCAAATTTTGAACTTCCTTGTGTTTCTCCCTGCGCCTCGCTCATTTGCCGCATGGCTTCAATCGGAAATGAATTTCCGCACGATTCGCAGTTAAGTGTGTCTCCCTTAAAAATCAGCGAATCACCGCAGCACGGGCATTTGTAATTTTGAATTGTGTCCATAAAACGCTACCTCCTTATTCAATAATATTATTGTTGTTTCTGCAATTTTCAAAAATGACATCTTCTGTTGCAAATTCAAAGTAAGCATTTTCCTTAAAATCACAATTTTCAAAGCATACATCTTCTGAATTATAAGAGCCTATCAATTCAGCATATACACCGCTTTTATTATTTTTTACAACACTGTTGCACACCTTAACATTTGCACAGCAGTCAAAATAAAACATATCATATCCGGCGGTATCTCTGAAAATGCAATTGTCAAAAATAATATTTTGGCTGTGCTTTATATCAACCAATCCGTATGTACACTCATAAATTTCCGTGTTTTTTACATTGATATTTATGCACCTGTCGGCTATAACGCCGTATGTTCCGCATCCGTAAAGGTGTAAATTTTCCATATCCACATAATCGCACCCCTCAAAAAGTACAACTCCGCCTAAACAATAGCCCGGCTCTGTACTGTGACCCATGGTGATGTTTTTCAACGTAATATGCTCACATTTTCCAAAGGATAACACATTCGCATATCTCGGTTCAACAATAACGGTTACGTTCTTGTCTTTCTCACTCTCGATAATAAGGTCCTTTACGCAAAGCACACCATATTCTGTTCCGTCATCTCGATTTATCTCAGAAACAAAATCGTTGGCGGTTCTTCCCTCTGCCTTTGACAAGTTATATTCACCCTCTGACAGGACAATTCTTTTGTAGCTTCCGATTGCTTCCAAAAGTTCTCTTGCACTGCTGACTCTAACGGTTTCATGCTTGACAATTTCCGCTGTATATTCTTCCCGCAACCACCTTACCGTACAACCGAATTCTTCCGCAATCAATCTTAAGGGAACAAGAGTTCTGCCGTCTGTCACCGTTGCCGAAACATCCATCTGCTTTTCAACCCCGTTTTTCAGATATTGCCGTTTCCCAATGAAAAGTTCAAGCGTATCATTGTTGTTTTTTATTTCAACTCTGTTACTTGCGCTGTCCCAAACAACATCATACTCAAGCTGTTCGGAAACCGCCCTCACCGGAATAAGCGTTCTGCCGTTCTCAATAACGGGTACAACGTCAAATTTCACTTGACTTCCGTTAATAAAAACCAACGGTGCGGCGTTTTCTGTCGCAAGACCGAAAATCCCGAAGTTCAAGAATAGGAAAAGCATTGTTATGCCGATTTTAAAAAATCTTTTTTTCATTTTATTCACATTTCCTTTCTTTATATCTTTTATTAATTGCTCCGCACTCCGGACAAAAATGCGAGTTATCCGGCAGAATTGTGCCACAGCCGTGACACACAGTATGGTGCTTTTTATAAAAATCAAAAAGTGTTTTTGCACCGAGCAAAGTACCGCATTTCTTGCAAAACAAGCAATTTGTGTTCGCCGGCTTGCCGCATTTCTTACAAATTTTTATATTTTTCATCGCTTCATATCCAAAACCGAACATTTTCATATTTTCATGTTTTTGCCTAAACGGCATCATCTGTATCACCTCCGTATTGCAATTTCTTTCCGCATTGCTCGCAACGGCAAAAACTGCGTTCAACCTTTGTTCCGCAATTGGGGCAAAATTTCGGGCAGTTCTCCCAGGGAGCACATTCAACACACATAAAAACATCGGCATTATACATTGCGTTACAAACCCATTTTCCGCATTTACGGCAAAGATTGAAATTTGCCTTTCCCTCTTCATGCCATGCTTTTTCAAGTTCAAATGCCGGACTGCTCTCAAAGTATGGATGTGTTGTACATATAAGTCCGCCGGATAATTCGCAATAAAAATTATATTTATTGCCGTTTGCCGTTGCAATAATTTTGTAAGCGGCATTTTTGTGTACATCAAAAGTCATGACAAAACCCTCGTTTCTTATTATTAATCTTTTCATTAACCCTTGACTGAAATAATAAAATGTGTTATAATAATACAGAAAGAATTGCCATGCAATTCTTTGCGGACTATCGTCCTTGCTGTGCACCGCACAGCTGTATTATTGACGGCTTCGTAAAAATGTCATTGCAAGCAAACATTTTTACTTCATGGTTAAATATATCTACAGGATAATTGCCTTGCAATTCTTTGCGGACTATCGTCCTTGCTGTGCACCGCACAGCTGTATTATTGA